>DASYPN010000072.1:0-23179 GCA_036006625.1 Pyrinomonadaceae bacterium
ACCTCTTCTCTTGTCGACTCGCTCTCTTCAGCAAAAGGACTGGTTTGCGGCGGCAGATTTCCGTGCAGATAACACTCCATACTCGGCGCCATTCGATCGGTAACTGCAACCAACTCTCGCACGGGACAAGTCACTGTCGAAATCAAACCCGTCGCCGAATCAATCTCGACAAACTTGATCCCTTCCGGACATTCGAAATTCTCGCCACCGAGATCGGGCCGCAACGCGATAGCGTCGTTCATGAAATCAACCCAGGCAGGCAAAGCAGCCTCGGCCCCGGTTAACCCAAGCTGCTTGTTGTCGTCGAAACCGATCCACACAACACACACGAGGTTCGGCGAGTAGCCCACAAACCAACCATCGCGAGACGTCCCTGTCTTGCCGGCGATCGCCGTACTGCGAACAGAGCCGCGAGCTTTGCGAGCAGTCCCACGATCAATCACACCCGCGAGCATGTTGGTGATCATGTACGCCGTTGTAGGACTGACAACCTGGTCCACGGTCGCAGGTGCAGCGTGTGTCGCGGGCGGCTCACCGACACTCGTTATCGCTTTGGCTTCGACACGCTTACCGTCATTCACAAAGGCGGCGTAAGCGCTCGCTAATTGAAGAGGTGTAACTTCCTCCGTGCCGAGGGCGAGCGCGGGATAACGCTCGGGCTTCGGCAAACCAAATCGATTCGCCAGGTTCGCAATACGTGCGAGACCGGTCTGCAATGCAACGTCGACCGTAACAACGTTCAACGATCTCACGAGCCCAGTACGCATCGTCACTTCGCGCATTGAATACCCGCCGCCGTAATTTGCTGGTTGATAGACCTTGTTGCGGTCGTACACAAACTCCCTCGGCGCGTCCATGAACATCTGCACGGGCGACATACCATCTTCTAGCGCCGCCGCATAAACGAACGGCTTGAATGTCGATCCGGGTTGACGCATCGCGTCGCTCGCACGATTCAACTGCGACTCGGCGTAGTTGCGTCCGCCAACCATCGCGAGAATGTTTCCAGTATGCGGATCGAGAGCCACGAGCGACGCCTGCGGTTTCAAATTACGTTTCGAATAAACCGCGTCGAGATGATCTAGCTGTCGTTTCAGAGCTTGTTCTGCGGCCTGTTGGAGTTCGAGATCGATCGTCGTGTAGATGCGCTGGTTATTTCCTGACGTTTCAAACTGCGATTCCGCAAGACGATTTACATAATCGACGAAATACGGCGCCATCGAGTTCTCCGCGCCAGGCGCAGATGTAACTGTTACCGGCTCAGCGCTCGCTTTCGCATTTTGTTCTGAATTGATCCAGCCGTTTTGCTGCATCGCGGCGAGAACGAGATTCCTCCTGGCGCGCGCTTCCTCTGGATGACGAATCGGCGAATAACGCGCGGGACTCTGAATCATTCCCGCGAGCGTTGCGGCTTCCGAAAGCGAGATATCACGGAGTTCTTTGCCGTAGAAAACCTCAGCGGCTTCCTTGATTCCGCGAACCGCGACTGCGCCGCGTTGGCCCAAATAGATCTCATTGCTGTAGAGTGCGAAGATGTCGTTCTTCGAGAGTCGCCGCTCGAGCGCGATGGCAAGCATCGCTTCCGAGTATTTCCGTTGCAGAGTTTTTTCAGGCGTCAGGTAGGTGTTCTTAACGAGCTGCTGCGTGATTGTTGACCCGCCCTGACCCATCTGTTCGTCGCCGACATTCCTCAGAAGTGCACGCCCAAGGCCACGAACATCAACGCCGGAGTGCTCAAAGAATCTGCGGTCTTCGATTGCGAGAATGGCGTGAACCATGACTTCCGGTATCTCGCCATAACTCAGTACTTCCCGCTTCGCTGCTTTCGAAGAAAGATCGCTGGATAAAATCTCAGGCTCGAGCGTGAACGATTCGAGTAACCCGCCAGGGTCGTCACGAAGTTCTGCGATCTGATCTCCGTCAAATGCAACACGCACGAGTTCCGGCTGTTTTGATCGGCCGGACCGAATCTCAATTCCCGCATCCGTAACGTTGAAACATCCACTCCAAACGTCGCTCGCTTTCGACTCGACGTAACCGGCACGCCGTAAAGCTGCGACTAATTTCTGGCGAGACAGTTTCTGGCCGGCCTCGAGCACGCGCGGCGCTGCGTAAAGCCCCGGACGGCTGGTTAGATATCCACTTGCGAGACGAGCATCGATGATTTGCGAGTAATAGCGGTAGGAACGAGCGACCGCATCAGCGGCGATTGCTGCGGCCATCAATACAAAGACGACACCCAATCGAACCAGGCGTCGCTTGAAAACGATCCGGGGCGGATCGGGCAGAGATGTAGCCTCGACAACCATGAGCGCAATGGCAAACTTCTGCCTGCCGGAGATTACCTCCGAGTCCTTCAGTGCTTCTCAGTTTCTTGTAAATTGTATAAATGTTTAATCGAGTGAGGAATTCAAGAAAGGCCCTTAGGCCAACATTTCTTGTCTTGGCGTGGCAGAATCGATGAGCTGTTGGATTTGGCCAATACTCTGAAGTCCGGCTTCGTAACCGGCGGCGATTAATTCGTCCGCCCGGCCCATTTTGTCCCAACGGAAGTGTCCTACCCGCGGACTAATCACAAAGTCGGACCTTTCAAGTTGATAGGCAGACGCTGTCTGCTGGACCACCATCATCGACTGAAGCAAAACACCAAGAACCGAACCCGAGCTTGAAGACCCGAAGAACGTCGCTCCTTCCGAATTCACATCGACGGCAATCACGATGTCGGCGCCAAGCGAACGCGTGACAACAGAAGGGATGACCGCCACGAGGCCACCGTCGACAAGTTGCCGGCCCTGGTCGTCGATTACGGGCACGTACCATCCGGGAATCGTGCAGCTCGCACGAATCGCAAAAGGCACATCGCCTCGATCTTTCATCACCACCGCCGTGTTAGTCTTGAGATCAGTAGCTACAGTGGCAAAGGGTATCGGTAAGTCTTCAAACTTTGTGATCGGCAGTCTTGCTCTCATGTAGTGTTCAAGACGTTGGTTGCTTTTCATCCCGAGGCGCGACATTGTGAGACGTCCGATGTGGCGCCAACGAAGCTTGCGTCCAAGCTCGTCAATCTCGTCGATCGGCATGCCGGAAGCGTATGCGCCTCCCACGATCGAGCCGGCGGATGTTCCTGCAATGCAGTGGATGGGAATACGGTTTTCAATGAGGGCGCGCAATACGCCGACATGGGCCAGGCCACGCACAGCGCCACCGGAGAGGGCCAGTCCGATCTTTGGGGCCGATGAGGGCATCTTGTTAATCATGGAAATCTTGTTAATCCTGTCTCACTCTTAGACATGATTACAGGATTTCAGGATTAACAAGATTACGTAAATCTCTAAACCGCGTTCAGCATCACGATCTCCGCACGCTCACGGGCCGTGTCGAGAAAAGCATCCGTGTCCGATTCTATCTTCGCTTCCTTCAGACTCTGCTCAATCTCATCACGAACTTGCTCGAGCGTCGGAACGATGCGACCCGGAAAACGCGTCCGAAATCGCGGCGTATAAACCTGCCCGTAATAGTCCGCAATCTCCTTCTGGCTTATTACTACGAAATTTCTAAACCGAAAATCCAGATATTTTTCCATTTTGAGTCGTTGCTCAACGATCTCATCCAGTTTCTCACTCGTCAGCCCAACTCGCTGCAGTCGCTGCTGAAACTCGAGCGGCGAAGGAAAGTTGCGCGCCAGCTCATCACGCGCATCCGTGATCTCCTTCTGCGTGGGAACGATCGTTGGTATCTTTTCGGCTTCTTGAAGAATTAGCTTTTGGTCTATTACCAGCCGTAGCGCACGATTAAGATCCGCCGAAGTCGGGTTATCAAGTGGAGTGTTGGGCTGCAGGGCGAGCTGCCAAAGCAGATCGGAATAAGTGATCAGATCTGTCTTAACACCTGCATTAACGGTCGCAACCATTTTGTCGACGACTTGCTGCGCCGAACACTGTATTGCGACGAACCCAACAACCAGCAATCCCAATAACGCCCTTTTCATTCTCACCTACTTTTAGAAAGTCTGCGTGATCCGGAAATGTAGATTTCCGCGATGCAGACGAAAGATGGCCGGCGTGCCATCAAACAAAAGTCCCGGACCACGCTGCGGAATCAGAAACTCCGGCGGGTTCAAAAGAAAACCGTAATCAACGGCGAGGGCGCCTCCAAACGGCGTTTCCAAACGGAATCCCAGTCCCACGGTGTTTGTCCAATGCGCGCGCAGGTTTGCTTTATTTATCGCTGCGATGATGTCTCCCGGCGGAGTGGGCGTCGTATCTTCCTTTCCAAACAGATCGCCTACACGCCGAAACACATTTCCGCCATCATAAAACGGCACAACCTGCACTGACCTCGTTAGCGGAACTCGTGCTTCAAGATTCACCACCGCGAGGGCATTGCCACCCACAGGCACAGTGAACGGATTCAGAAATACGATGTTCTTCTTGGAATCTCGAAACGGCCCTTCAGGAATCACGACCTGACGTGGTCCAGCCTCTTCAAAACTAAACCCCCGCAACGTAGTCGAACCGCCAGAGAAGAAACGCTCGCTGATCGGCAACGTTTGATCGATCTCATCAATCACTCCATTGCCGTCACGGTCGCGCGGATTAAACAGGTTCGCGAGACCCAAAGTCATATTGCCGGCCAGCACCGTGTCTCTGAGTGCCGAAACCTTGTAGTAATGCCTGTAAGTTGCCTGAAAACGATTGAACGAAACGTTCCCACCCAACTGCCGCAATGCCACCGCATAGTCGACGCTGAAAAAACTTCCGCGCGTCGCATCCACCTGGTTGTAACGACAAACCTCACCCGGCTCGCCTGGCTCGTCATCGGAGTCAATACTTCTTCCCAACAATCCCTTTTCACAACGCTCGCGCGTGTCTCTCACAAACGAAGCACCGAAACGAGCAAGCCTGATCTTCCTATCAGGCTCGAGTATCGGCCGCACCACGAGACTCTCGAGATTGAAGAGACGCACGTCTTCATAACTGAAACGACCAAAGATGATGCTGCGTGTTTTCCTGTCGAGCACACGCTGAGTTTCAACCGTCGCAGTGAAACGATTGATCGTGGGTTCGTTTACACGATCGCCGAAGATGTCGATCGGATTTCCCTCTTCATCAAGCCGTTGCACGATCCCCATCGTGCCGCGGTCTATCGCGGAACGGAAAAACCGCGTGATCGTCGAGTCGCGTTGATACTCGACCGAAGCAGCGAGCGGCGCAAACTGGACCTTGTTGTAACGTGCAAAGCGCGGGTCGAAATACTCGAGCCGCACGAGCTGTTGACGACGACTGGCGCGAAGCCGCATTGCTCCCTGGCGCAAGCGATTCATCAGATTCACGTTGCTGATCTCAAACAGACCAAGCGCTCCCGCATCAGTCGAGGCGCCGCCGCCGTAATCCATCACACGTGGCTTCTTTTCTTCGACGTCGATGATCACGTCTCGTTGCTTGTAACCGGACGCCGTGTCGCCCGCAGGCACGGTGTGAATAACGACCTGTCGATAAGCATCCGTGAGATAAAGCTCACGCTCGGCATCGGAAATTCGATCCGCCCTGAGTACATCGCCTTCGGCAATCGGAATCGCACGTCTGATCGCCTGACGTTTAGTGCGGCGAGTGCTGATGTTTCCAGTCACGCCGTTGATGACGATCTGGTTGATAAAGACTTTGTCGCCTTCGTCGACGATGGAATACACGAGCCTGACTTGTTCCTCATCGTTTTTCTTTGGCAGTTCGACAATCGAAAAGTCGACTCGCGCATTCACGTAACCTTCGCGCGAATAGAGCGCCGCGACTCGATCGCCATCTGTGCGCGCTTGCGAACGCGAGTACGGAGCACCGATGACAGTCCTGAGCTCCTGGCGAATTTTTTCGTCGGTGTGGATCTTATTTCCCTTCACTTCGACGCCCGCGACGCGCGTCAGCGGCCCCTCATCAACCTGAAACGTGATAATGAGGTTGTCGCCATTGATCGAAACGCCCTGCAACACCTGCGCAGACGCTTTTCGATAACCGAGGTCGCGCATGTAAGCCTCGATGGTGCGCCGGTCCTGCTCGAGGAGTGTCAAACTCGTGTAGCCGCGCCCGTAGCCAAGAAACGGAATCAAACCGATCGCGTTTGCCTTCTGAGTCTTCAAGTCGGCCGCGACGTCGTCATATGACAGCTTGTTGGTGCCGGTGATGCGAATGTCCGTGAGATGAAAACGTCGACCACGTTCCACGTCGTATTCGATGGTGACGGTGTTGCCGGTTAACTGAACCGGATTGAGGTTCTCGCAAGTTTGCGGCGTCCCATTCGGCCCGAGATCAGCCGGTGGATTGCTAACCGTGCAGACTTGCGTCACGTCGGCAAAAAAGTATCCCTCTTCCTGCAACTTGTTTCGGATGCGACGCGCGCCTTCGACAATCGCGGAGTAATCCACGTTGCCTTCTCGCTTAATCGGCAACAACTCGCGCTCAGTCTTTTCACTCATCTCGTAGTTCTTTATCGAGACGGTTACCTTTGGTCCGACTCTACCTTCGAGTGTAATCGTGACCGTGTTCTTCTCCGCGTCACGTACAACGCGCGCATCCTCGAGCAGTGGCGCGAGATAACCCTCGTTAACAAGTGCTTCGCGAACGCGGGCAACGTCCAAGCCGAGCGCATCGCGCGTGAAAGGAACTGAGGGCTGAAGCGTCAGCACGCTCTGAACTTTCGAAGCATCAAAACCGGCGATGTTGATTTTGAAAGTATCAACCTTAGCCTGTGGACCCGGCGTAACTTTGTAAGTGATTGTCGCACGCAGACCACGAGGACCGAGCTGCTCGACTGGCTCAACAGTGGCGTTGAAGTAACCACGATCGCGCAAATACACCTGAACCTCATCGGCGTTTCGCTCAACGATTTGTTTCGTAAGCCGGTTGTTCGACTGCACAAAGTTCATGCGGCTGCGCAGTTCGTCGACCGAGATCGGCGAGCCGGTAACTGGTCCCAGCTCGATCTTCACATCGCCAATCTGCACCTGCCGCTGAACAACAAAACGCAGTCTGACTGGGCCAGTCCTCGTCGCGCCATCTTCGATCACTTCCACGCGTGCATTGGCAACACGTCCCGAATCGAACAGCGACTGAAGCGACTCGCGTACGTGCACGGCGGAAAACTGTGTGTTGGGTGCAACTTTGAGTAAGGCGATGAACTCGGCCTGAGCCGCCGGTACGTTTTCAGTTCCCTCGAAAACAAGTTCGACCGCGGAAATCTGTCGCCCTTCGTAGTCTTCAATGCGCGCGTTCTTACTGGCGCGCGCCACCGTCAGAAGAGAAAACCCGATTATGACCACAAGCAACAGTCTGTGCTTTTTGAGCTTTTTCGCCGCCAATCCTAACGTACCCCTTGCTCAGAATCTCTTCCTGAAACGGATCTCAAATTGAAAGTTGTTCGTACGCGCGCTCAGTCTTCTGGTCGAAGCCTGCTCGTACTGCGCCGTGAAGGAGAGCCGGTCGGAAACGCGATATTCGAGCGCCAAAATCTGATTCGGATCGGAAGTGACGTTGGTTGAATATGTCACCGTCACTTCCTTGCTGATTCGTCTTCCCAGCGTCAATCGAGCGGCTGGAGTCGAGCCTGTCGTACCTCCAATTATCGGGTTGATTTCAAAACGTGTGAGACCAAAAAGCTTGCTCGTGGCTCGTTGTGCCGGAGCGTTGATTAGCGCGTCAGTAAGCAGACTGGTCGCTGCTCCGACTTCCGATTGCGAAAGAACCGACGAGCTCGTGTCACCGGAAGAAAGCTGGCCAGTCGTGATCAGTGAAACGACGTCTGCCTGCGGCAAGGCAGGCTCAGAGCGCACGGTCGCTGACGGCTGCGACATCGGACCGGTTAAGCCGACGAGTACGCGATAGCCTCTGATCTGTGATTCACCCTGAATGTTGAGAATCGGATCCGCGTTGCGACTCGGCGGCAGATCGACAAGCGCGCGCGTGATGTCGTAACGATCGTTGCGGAAGTTCAGTGTTCCGCTCGTCGCCGTAATTCTTCCCGAAATCGTCGGGTCGTTGACTGGGCCATCCAACTGAAGCGAAACGGATCCCACGAGATCCGCGAGGTTGTTTCGCACGACGAGTGCGTTTCGTCCTTCAACTCGCAACCCGGCGAAGAGGGCTGTTCGCGTCAGTTCAATTTCAGTGCCTTCCTCGATCGATTCCCGTCGCGTATTTAGGAGATCGGCGAGTTCGATGTCTTGGGTGTATTCCGTGCGCCGCAAATTAACCACGCCGCCGATTAACTGTTCGCGCGACGAGCCTCTGATTTCAACATCAGCATCGAGTGTCGAACGAAAGTCGGGCGGGAACGGCACTGTGACGTCTTCGCCGTGCAGGTTGACCCGAAACGCCGAAACCGTAAACCCGTCGAGCAACGCGCCGCCGGTGGCCGAGACACGCCCGCCACCAATCGTGCCGTCGAGCGAATCAATCTGAGCCTGGTTCGCTGTAAATCGCAGCGCTGCTCGGAGGTTCGCGACAGTCCAACGATCGTTTCCAATCAACACCGACACGGAAGCATTACTGAGTGAAGCGGTTCCGATCATGCGCGGGTCTTCGAAAGTTCCGTTGATGCGGACAGCAACTTCCGCGGAGCCCGAAGAGAAGAAGTCAGGCGAAACTCCATTGAGCACACGCAGATTCAAATCACCGTTGACGTTGAGATTCTGATGGCCGCCACTAGCAGTTGCCAATGTGCCGTCGAGTACGATGTTCGTTCCCGGACCGGTGAACCTTGTTTGATCGAAAGTGATCTCGCTGGGCGTGAACTTCACCACGAGTGGAGTTGTCGCATTTAGCTGCACGTCTTCGACGCGGAAGCTAAGTTCTGTGAAGTTCGCCGTGCCTGACAAGCCCGCGAGTGAGAAGTTCTGATCTTCATCCAGCAGATTGCCTGTGGCTTTGATCGTTCCGTTGGCGCGACCCGTAACGCGCACCGCACTGCCCGGCATCGCGATCTGAAACAGGTTCGTCAGATCGGCGTTCGTAAAAGTCGTTTCGACATTTGCGGCGAGATTCGGACTCGCAAGGTTGACTTGTGCGGCGACTGTTTGCGGTGGTCCAAGCACGCCCGTCGTGAAGGTGATGTTGAGCTGCTGGTTCTCTGTCCTGCCTACGAGCGCGACGGTTCCTGCCGAACGGCCATTGATCGTCACATCGCGTCCCTGGCCATCAAACGTAATCTGATAAGCCGACAAGTCCTGATCGGAAAGATTTCCAGTTACGTGTGCGCTGAAGTCTGCGATACCCGTGACCGACGGGAATCCGGGCCTGTTTGCCAGCGCCGCGAGGCGCGCCAACTGGATGCCCTCGGCCTTGCCCTGGAAATCGAATACCTGGCTCTTGGTGTTGAAATTGCCATTCGCCACGATGTGACCGGCAACGAGCTGCACATCCACATTCTCAATGTTTACGTTTGGACCGTTGAAAGTCGCTTTCGCGATCATACTCTGCAACGGCTCGCCCGCGAGTTTGCCCGGTCCAAATCGCAGATCCGCGCTGCCACTCATCGCGTTTGGAATTCCGGTCACCGCTATCTGACCGGAAATGTCTGATTGCGTGTCTGAGGTCAACTGTTTATTCCCGGTGAAGTTTGAAAGCGCGAGCAACGTGCGAGCGCTGAAACGATCGAGCTTGGCATTCAACGACGTGTTGTTGTCGCCCGTGCGCGGCGCAATCAATGAGAACTGAACGCCACCGCCATCCCGTTCCGCGAGGACGCCATCCGGAATCCGAATCTCAGTGTCGTTCATTGCGATCGACGCCGACAACGAACCCACTTCAAGGCCGTTAATGATGAGACTGCCTACCGAGAACTTTCCATTCAGATTCGGCGAAGTGAGACGCCCGCGGATGTTGCCATTGAACGCGAGCTGCCCTGCGAGTTCGACACCGTAGCTCGTCATCTGTTTTTCAACTTCAGGCAACAGTCCCGAATTAATCAAAATGGCTTGCAGTTCAGACGCAGCCGAGGAGTTAAGATCGACAGTAAGATTGGAGTCGTTATCAAATGAGAATTGACCCGTCGCCGTCAGTCTCGACGCAGGTGTTTGGAGATTTACCTGTTGAATATCAAAAGTGCCGCGATTGGCTCGCATCGCAACCTGGCCGGTAATCGGAATGCGATCCGCACTCGTCTCACCTGTTTCACCGGTTAGATTAGTCGTCACAGTCCCGGAAGCGAGTTTGAAGTCCGTGCCCGGAAACGTGAGATCAACTCGGCCTGTCGCACGCCCACTGAGCGGAACGGCGCTGCCCGCCAGAGCAGTCAACGGTCCGGCGATGTCCAAATTGTTGAAGTCGGCTGTTACCTGCGACGTGCCGCCCTTTCCGATCGCTACGCGCGCGTTGCCAGTCGCACGTCCTTTGAACACATCGGCGGTAAAGTTGTTGAACTGAACTTCGCGATTCGTTGCAACTACATTCGCGCGCGCCTGGCCCAGGTTCATCTGGCCCAATATGCCGCCACCAATACTCAGATCAGCCGATGCGCGATAACTTCCCGAAGGTTCAATGACAAACACCGGCTTCGCGAGTTTGACGTTTTCTGCCTGACCGTCCGCGAGTTTCACGGTTCCCGCGTCAATATCAGACGTCGAACCTTCGATTCGTCTGTTCCGCACAGACAATCGAACGCCGGCGATGTTTAGAGTTCCGATCTCCGCACCGGCAGCAGTTGTAGCTCCAACTTGCACGTCTTTCACGACAACGCTCGTTACTCCGTCGCGATCGGTGATGTCGACGTTGTTCGCAGTGACGCCTTTGACTTGCGCGCCCGAAGCCGAGACTGTTCCAGCTTTAACATTCGCGACTGTCGCCGTCGTCACTTCGTTTTGTTTTCGCAGTCGTAAGTCCGAGGCGGTGATTCCGTCTACTTTGGCGCCCGAAGCAGCGAGGCTATTTGCAGTGAACTGCGAGGAGGAAGCAGTCAACACGCCCTGGTTCATCTCGGCACGCGCGTCGTGAAGGATCAGACCAGTGAGCGTCGTTCCATAACTCTTCTCAGCAACTGCGCGTAACTCGCCGATCCAGCGGAAGTTTGTTCCGGTTCCCATGACATTGCCGGCGAGTTGCAACGAATTAATCTGAAAATCTCCGGCATTCAAAAGATCTGCCACCGCCTTGCCGTTGAGCTCGTAGCTCTTTCCTGTCACCGATCCGCTCGCGGTTACATTCAATCCCTGAAGTCGTATGTTGTCTGCCGCCAGAGCGTCAGATTGGATCTGACCGTTGATCTTGAACTGATCACCTTCGCCTGAGATCGTGCCGCTGAAGTTACCGGCGCCACGAAGCGCGGTGCCGGTCCGCAAAGTGTCTGAAAGCTGCGTGAGGTCAACAGTCGAAGTGACATTCATCTGGTAATGAAGCGCGCGCCAGTCGTCCAGGACCCCACTCATCTTCGCTTCCGCGACCGGCGACTTCAGCACCAGCTCATCAATCTCTGCTCGTTCCTGATTGAAACGCCCCTGCAACTTGATATCGATATAGTTGAAGGGCCGGTTGTCATAAGCAAGAGTTGAATTCGTCAAAGTGACGTTGACCGCCGTCATGCGCGTTCCGATGGGAATGCTCGGGTCGGGAGGCCGGATCATAACTTCCAGGTTTCGGCCTTCCCCCGAGATCTCGTGGCGCACGTCACCGTAATGGACCACGCCATTTTTGATTTCGATCGTCGCGGCCGAGTAAGCAAAAAGAATGTTTCTGTTTGGTTCCGGCGGCGGAATGTGGATGTTGCGGAAGTTCGAGCGTCCTTCGTTGTCGAAGTTGACCCAGAAATCGACGCCCTCCATCTTGAGGTCTTCGAGATTGATATTGCGCTGCAGGTTGAGTGCGTAGAGATCTTCAATCTTGATAGTCGCCAGCAAACGAGTGATCTTGCCGAGCCGGTCGCCCGTTACTGAATCGTAGAGTTCAACGTCGTCCATCTCCACGGTGCGAGGTGGAAAGCTGGCGTGAAAGTCGCGAATCTCTGCGCGGATGCCGTAGTTTGAGAAGGTCTGCTTGATCTGGTTGGCGACGTAACGGTCAACGTAGCCGAGACGAAACAGGAAGAGGATCAGCAACAGAACCAGAACCACACCGGCGCCGATGATGCCTGTGGCGATAAATGCGTGACGCCTGGTGAAGCCACGCCAACGTTTCCTGATGGTCGGCTTGTTTTCTACACTCATAACCTACAGTCGCCGCGCGACTCAGGGGAAAGTTTGAATTCTAGAGGGAGAGAACTTTAGTGCCGCTAAGAAGCACCAAGAGTCACAAAAAAATTTCGTGCCAATTGGTGGCTAACCTCATTTAGATTCATCGGCAACTCTCTGCTGGTCCTTCAGAGATGCTGGTTGGCCCAACGGAACATTGCCGACCACTGAGAGCTCAAAACCTTCAAGAGCTGCTACTTTGGGGGGATGATTCGAAAGCAGTAATATTTTACGCAACCCGAGATCGTGGAGAATCTGCGCCCCCACGCCATAATCGCGATCGATACCGTAACCTGTTTCCAAACTTGCGTCTCGTTTAGTAATCCCTCTCTGCTGCATCACCTCGTACGTACGCAATTGGTTGACCAAATCCAGACTGTGCTCCCGTTGGCGCAGGTATAACACGACGCCGCGCCTCTCTGCTGCGATCTTTTCGAGCGCCGTGTGGAGTTGAAAACCGGTGTCGTCGATCAAAGAGCCAAACATGTCGCACGTCACGTTCTCAGTGTGAACACGGACCAGCACTGGATCGTCTGTCCTCACTTCGCCCATCACCATTGCGAGGTGTACGTCGCCATTGATCACGTTTTCATACGCGACCGCGCGAAATCGGCCGTAGACCGTGGGCAGATCGGTCTCGACTACACGACGGACCAGCATCTCTTTGCAAATCCGATAACGGACCAGGTCCGCCACAGTGATCATTTTAAGATTGTGCTGCGCGGCGAACTGCTCGAGTTGTGGCAGACGCGACATCGTCCCATCCTCGTTCATGATCTCGCATATCACGCCGGCGGGATACAAACCGGCAATGCGGGCCATGTCGACACTGGCTTCGGTTTGACCGGGCCGCACGAGGACGCCGCCGTTCTTTGCGCGCAAGGGGAAGATGTGACCGGGACGGGCCAGGTCCTGCGGACGCGCAGCCGGATCGACGGCCACGAGAATCGTCGTGGCGCGATCGGCGGCTGAGATTCCGGTGGTGATACCGCGGCGGGCATCGATGGAAACAGTGAACGCTGTGCCTAAATAGGAAGTGTTGTCGGCGACCTGCGTGGTCAGGTGGAGCTCGTCACAGCGGTCTTCGGTAAGGGGCAGACAGATCAGGCCTCGGGCATGCCGGGCCATGAAGTTGATTATTTCGGGTGTGACCTTCTCAGCAGCGCAGACCAGATCGCCCTCATTTTCGCGATCTTCGTCGTCAACGATGATGATCATCCTGCCGTCGCGGATGTCGGCGACGGCGTCCTCAATAGTCGCAATAGGCACGGGCTCATGTTACCCGAAAGAAGATCGTCGCGAAAGTGCTGAAAGGCTTGGGATTTACATGTCAATCCTGAAAAATCTTGTAAATCCTGTCTAAACACTGCCTGAGAGATGGGCCAGTAGCTTCTCAACGTATTTTCCTATCACATCGACTTCGAGGTTGACGTCGTCACCAGGCTTGAGATGAGAGAGGTTTGTGACTTCCCAGGTCTTCGGAATGATCGCGATTTCGAAGTAATCCTCAGTTAACGCAGCGATGGTCAAGCTGATCCCTTCGATAGCCACTGATCCCTTAAAAACGAGATACCGCCCGATCTCTTTTGGATACGCAATCCGCACCGTCCATGACTCTCCGTAATCCTCAACCCCCGAGAATTGTCCGCGAGCATCGACGTGTCCCTGAACGATGTGACCGCCGAGTCGTGTCGCGGGTGTGACGGCGCGTTCGAGATTGACCGGCACACCGGGTTTTAAACGGCCGAGCGTCGAACGCTGGAGTGTCTCGCGCGACACGTCAGCCGCAAACGAATCGCGTTGAATGTCGAGCGCCGTCAGGCAGACGCCGTTCACTGCGATCGAATCGCCGTGATTTGAGCCTTCGGTAACGATGTTGGCGGCGATGACGATGCGCGCGTTTTCACCACGCTCTTCAATGCTGCGCACGCTGCCGAGTTCTTCAATGATTCCGGTGAACATTAGCCGCAGATTTACACTGATTTGGAACGGATTTTCTCCATCATTTCGCGGAATACTCCGTCGATGCTTTTGCCAGTCGAGTCTATCACTACTGCGTCGTCTGCGACTTTCAACGGTGAGTCTGCGCGCGTTGAGTCGCGGCGGTCACGCTCGATCATGTCTGCGAGTGTTTCAGCGAGCGTCGCGGTGGAACTGGACGTCAAGTGATCTTCTTTGTACCGACGTTCCGCACGTTCATTCGGATTTGCAGTAAGAAAGAATTTGAAATCAGCCTTGGGAAAAACGACTGTGCCGATGTCTCGCCCGTTCAGTACTGCGCCCCGCCTGCCGAGCGTGCGCTGTCGTTCGACCATCGCGCGTCGCACACCGGGAATCGTGGAGACGATCGACGACATTGCAGTCACGCTCTCAGTACGAATCTGATCCGTGACGGCACGGCCGTTTAGCAAGACCTTTAACGAATCGGGATCGCCTTCGAGATCGATATCGATTTCGTTGGCCAGGCTTGTAACAGCGTCTGTATCGCTCGGATCAATACTCGCATCAATAACGGCAAGGGCGACGGCGCGGTACATCGAACCAGTGTCGATGTACAGCAGTCCCAACGCCCGTGCTAACAAACGACCCAGCGTTGACTTCCCCGAGCCTTATGGACCGTCGATTGCGATGATCATCTGATGTCTACGACGTCCCACCCGCTACCGCGGGCGGTACTGACTGTGTCCCAGTAACTACACAAACGCTGCGAATACTTCGTTGGATAACAAAGCGCCCGTGCGGGTTAGCCGGATCGAGTCGCCATCAAGCTCAACCAGACCGGCTTTGCAAAAGCGGTCCAGATCCTCGGCATGCTCGTCACGCAAATCAACGCCAAACGATTCACGATAGCGCCGCATATTGACGCCCTGCATCAGTCGCATCCCCAGAAACACAGCCTCCGCCCGCACATCCGTCTGGCTCAACTGCTGCTCGTCAACAAGCGGCGACTCACCAGCCTCAACAACACTCACATACTTCAACACGTCTCGATGATTGGACCATCGTCGCGCTGCGCCATCGTACGAATGCGCCGAACAACCAAACCCGTAATAGGCATCGGCAGTCCAGTACTTGACGTTATGCCGGGAATGAAAGCCAGGCCGGCAAAGATTCGAGATCTCGTAATGCTCATAACCAGCTTGCGCCGCCTGTTCGAGCATCCACTTGTACATCACACCCGCAAGGTCGTCATCAGGTTCCGGCTGAATGCCACGTCGAATGTGTTCCGCGAGCGGCGTACCAGAATGGACCTCGAGCAAATAGAAAGAAAGGTGTTCGGGACCGAGCTCGAGTGCCTGCTTCATGTTTCTTTGCCAACCGTCGAGCGTTTGACCCGGCAACCCCGCAATGAGATCAAAGCTCACATTCTCAAATCCAACGCCGCGAAGATCGGCAAAAGTTTTCAGCGTATCCGCAGTCGTGTGTGAGCGGCCGAGTTTTGCAAGCTCAGCGTCGTCGAAAGTCTGTGCCCCAAAGCTCGCGCGATTAACACCCAAACTACGAAACGCCCGGAGCTTTTCTTCGTTCACACTTCCCGGATTGATCTCCAACGTGATCTCTGATTGCGAATCGATCTTGAAGCAGTCGTACACACAGGCGAGTATGACCTCAAGCTGCGAAGGCGTAAGCAGCGACGGTGTGCCACCGCCAAAATAAATCGTGTCAACACTGTCACCAACATGTCGCGACGATCGAATGTCTGCAACAAGAGCACGCACGTAACGTTCGGCGAGCTCCTGATTGTAGAGACCGGTAGCGAAGTCGCAATAGGAACATCGCGAACTACAAAACGGAATATGTAAGTAGAGACCTGCGGCAGTCATTTATTGCAAAGAATAATAGCATGCGTGTGTATGATTTCATTTCCGGCCGTATCGTTTCAAAATTCCTCTGGCCTCAGCACCGCCGCTATAAATCCGACTTACAGCGCCGTCACTAATTGGCACGGATGTTGTTAGAACCAAAGCGGCTACTAATCCATCGAACATGGGAGGAATAAATAGCAATGGCAGACGACAGAATGAAGCACGATGATGCACAGAGAAACATGGGAACTAAGGATGACAAGGACATCGGCCGTCAATCACCTGGACGTAGTGGACAGGGTGGCCAGCAAGGTGGCCAACAGACTGGTGGCCAGCAAGGTGGTCAGCAGGGCGGCCAGTTCGGTGGCGAAAAAGGAGCGCGAAATCTGGACGACGACGAGGACTTCGACACTGGTAAATCCGGCGGACAGAATCGCGGCGGACAGAATCGCTAATTGATATACAGACTCTCTTCTTTTCTGCTTGGAGCACGGACGTGATGCGCCGTGCTCATTTTTTTGTCCTGCTAATCCTGTTTCATCTTGTTAATCCTGTGAAAACTACCGTCGCCACTAATCGTCCTGCTGGAACTACGCGCGACTCGCTCCGCCTCCGCCATCACTCTTAACAAATTCTCACCGAGGATCTTCCTGATATCTCGCTCACTGTAACCACGCTTGAGTAGTTCGTACGTAATGTTTGGCAACATCGAAACATCCTGCGCGCCTTCGGGCATGTCATTCGCGCCATCAAAATCAGCTCCGATGCCGACGTGATCGATGCCAGCCACTTTCACGATGTGATCGATGTGATCGATCAACTTCGAGATCGGAAGCGGCGGCAACGGATTCGCTGCTTCGAGTTTGTCGCTTTCTTCCGCGCGTCTTTCCGGATCGTCTTTGTATTTGTCATCGATAGCGTCCTGCTGCGCTTTGAGTCGTCGATCGCGCTCAGCGCTCTGCGGTGAGACCGTCGCGGTGTCGACGAACACACTGTAGAAGTTCACCTGGACCACGCCGCCATTCTTCGCGATTCGACGCAGGAGATCGTCGGGAATATTTCGCGGGACGTTGCTGAGCGCGCGTGCCGACGAGTGTGAAGCAATGATCGGAGCTTTCGACACGTCGAGCGCGTCGCTCATCGTGTCGTCTGATACGTGCGAAACGTCGACAAGCATGCCGAGTCGATTCATCTCGCGCACGACTTCCTTGCCAAAGTCGCTGAGACCGCCAAATTTCTTCTCGCCGCGTCCGGCATCGGCCCAGTTGTTCGTGTTGTTCCAGGTGAGCGTCATGTAGCGAACGCCGAGGCGATGAAACTCACGCAAGGTCGCGAGGGAATCTTCGATTGCGTGTCCGCCTTCGATTCCCATCAACGCCGCGATTTTTCCTTGTCTCTTCGCGCGCCGAATGTCTGCGACTGAAGTCGCGATCATGAGATCCCTCGGGTGGCGTTCGACAGCACGATAAACCGAATCGATCATGTCGAGGGTCCGTCGCGCTGAGCCGCCGTGTTCGACGTACCACGGTTTGACGTAGAGCGAAAAGAATTCCGCCGTCAAACCACCTTTCTTCATACGTTCGATGCTCGTGCGATAAGGAGTGGGAGGAGTTCCACTGAGATCGAAATCGTCATTGGTCATCGGGGTGGTGACGTCGTTATGCGTGTCGATAACGATCGCGCGCCGGTGGATTTGCAGCGCCCGCTGCCAGAGTCGTTCGTCACGCGTTTGCCCTACTGTGGGAACTACGGTTGACGAAATAAACAGACAGAGTAAAACCAAAACGGAAGATTTTGGGGTTCGCATGAGTTCACCTTTCATCATGGTCATATGAAGCGGTATCATCAAGAGCCATGTCAATCCTGATTGCTGAAGATAACATGGCCCAGCGCCATTACCTCCGCGAGATTCTCGAAAAGGAGTTTCCGTCACACGTTCCCGTTTTCGAAGCGGGGGACGGCGAGGAGACCGTGAAGCTCGCTCTGGATAACCGGCCGGACGTCTGCATTCTCGACATCCAGATGCCGAAACTTTCCGGAGTTAAAGCTGCAAGGGCTATCTGGCGCGACTTCCCAACTGCGCGCATTATCTTCTGGACACAGTTTCCGCACGAGATCTATATCAACGAGATTCGTAAGATCGTAAAGTCTGTCGATCCGCCGCCGGCTTACGGCTTCATTCACAAGAACAATCCGGAGTCGCGGTTTCTACGCTTCGTTGCCGCCGTGCTTGAAGACGGCGCCGACATGATCGATCCGGCGTTCAAGGATTCATTCAAGCGACCGTTGTTGACTGAGTTTGAAGCTGAAGCTCTTTACTACCTCGCTCTCGGGCTTTCGAACTGGGCCATCGCACGTAAGTGTTCGTTGAGTTTGCGTGGCGTCGAAAGCCGGCTCGCCACGCTTTATGAAAAACTCTTCGTGTCTCTCCCTGAAGGCACCGATCAGGAAGCGTACGAGAAACTCGCCTACAACATTCGCACGCGCGCGTTTTTTGAAGCACTCCGGCGCGGGCTGCTAAACAGCGACGAGCTCGAGAAAGCCTCAAAAGATCTCGAAGCCTGGCTCGAGAAAGATCAGAAGCGATTCAACGAAGAACAAAAACGAGAACTCGCCTCAAAAAAGAGATGAGGCCACAAAAAGGCACAAAAAGCACAAAATGCACAAAAAGTTTTCTGAGTCTTTTTTGTGCTTTTTGTGCTTTTTGTGCCTTTTGTGCCTTTTTGTGGGTATTTGTTTTGTTGCCTGGTGGCTCAGCACAGACGGGCGAGTCGCAACCAACTGCATCACCATCACCTTCGCCGTCGCCGTCTCCATCACCTTCGCCAACGCCGATAACGGGTTTGCACCAGTGGGGCGCCGTGACGCTCTTTCATGGTTTGCCTTCGGACCGTGTGCATGCGATTGCACAGACGCCCGATGGAGCGATGTGGTTCGGAACCGAAACCGGGCTCGCTAAGTTTGACGGACGCAGAACACAGACCATCAACGACCCTGCATTACCTGCCGGACGCATCCTCGCATTGCAAACAGATTCGAATGGCGCGCTCTGGATCGGCACCGAGGCGGGCGCGACTCGCTTCCACGAGGGCCAGTTCATAAAAGCGAACGACACTTCGAGCCAACCAATTACCGCGATCGCAACCGATCCCTCCGGCTCGGTAATAGTGACTTCGGAACAGGGTCGCGTTTACGAGTGCCGCGCACGCGTGGTCGTTACGACAGTCAACACCGGCATCACGGATAGCGAAACCACCACTGTGATTCGCACGGTTATCGACAGTCGCGAACTCTTGAACCAACCACTTGAAAGCAGCGATCGAGATCGACCCGGGCCACTCCCAATCACGAGTATCAACGCAGCGAACGGCCGCATTTTTATCGGCACGCTGAGTCGCGGCGTCCTCGAGGTCGCAAATGGTGGCGCCAGGGAAAGCCAGATGAAACCGCCGGCATTCTTTGTCAACGCTCTGGAACGCGATCAGGACGGCAATCTCTGGGTCGGCGCGCGCGCAAAAAAAGAAGAGCCGGGCGCACTCTCGGGGGAAGAACTTTCGGGTTTGAAACGCCACGAAGAAGCCACGACCGGACCAGTAATGACCCTGAGGCGAATCGAAGACGAGATGTGGGTTGGCACAGACGGTCGTGGCGTCTTCCGAATCTCGAAGGCAAAAGTGCAGCGCTTCACGTTCGATGGAACTGCCGGTGGACTGCGTTCGGATCACGTCTACGCCATCTTCGCCGATCGCGAAGGTGTGATCTGGTTCGGAACTGATCGTGGCGTCTGTCGTTACGATCCGCACGCGCCACGCGTCGAAACTATCGGCGACAACTCCGATACAAACTTCGTCAGATCGCTCTTTCAGTCGAGCAGCGGCCGCAGTGTTGCCGGCACCAATCGCGGTCTCTTTGTCTACGAAGATGAAACCGCGACGTGGAACCCTGTTCCCGCTCTCGGTCGCAACATCATCTACGCCGTCGCCGAGGATAAATCGCAGCGACTCCTGGTTGCAGCGGCCAGCGGATTCTACGCCGGCCCAAGACCATCGGGACGTTTAGAAGAACAGACCTTCACGCGCGTTGAGGCCGGTTCCGGAGCACCCGATACGACCGGCAGCGTGCGCGCGATTATTCAGTTTCGCGGCGCAACGTATTTCGCGATCTTTGGTCGCGGCATCGATCGCATGGATGGCGGACGCAGCACCCTTACGTGGTCCAATATCCCGGCAACCGCTCGTGAAGTTCTCAGCCTGCTGGCCGATGGCGAAGAGCGAATCCTGATTGGAACTACTCGCGACGGCGTGCTCGTCTCGGACGGAAAAACGATTCGCGAAGAACCCGTATTTGCGCCGATGAAGGGCACGGCTGTCAGATCGATGGCGCGGACGCCTGACGGTTCACTCTGGTTTGGAACGGCTTCAGGAATCTTTCTCTGCAGACCAGGCGCGGCGTGCAGTCTCACAGTTCCAAACATCGACGCGCGCTATCTGTTCACAATCCAATCAGAGAAGACAAACGAACTCTGGTGTGGCACTCGCGGCAACGGTTTGTTGCGGATCCTGCTTGATCCGGTCGTTGGGCCAGTCGTATCCGAACTCGATTCCGAACAGGGCTTGCCGTCTCAAAACGTGTTTGCGGTTCAGCCACTCCGCAAAGCTGACGGCACCGACGTCGTTCTAATCGGCACGAACCGCGGCGTTGCGCGTTACGAGCCGGGACGTCTGCAGCCGTCGTTATCGGCGACGCGAATCCTGAGTAAACGCGTGCATGCGCCGTCGGAGCTGCAGGCTGGTTTGAATTTGGAGTATCCGCAGAATAGTTTGTTACTCGACGTGACAGCGATCAGCAGTCGCACGTTTCCCGAGCAGTTTCAGTATGCGTTCACACTTGTCGACGGCAAGGGGCAGTCGATAAGGCAGAAACTTTCGCGTGAATCGCAGTTCACGATGGAAGGTTTGAAACCCGGCACGTACACCGTCACAGCGCGCGCTTTCACAAAAGACCTCACAGCGTCGGCGCCGCTGAGTTTTTCTTTCACCGTCGCCAAAGCTCCGTTCCCGTGGACCTCGACGGCGCTCGCAATTCTCCTGGCGCTCGCGTTGCTGGCTCTCTTGTGGGCCATCCTCGAACGACGACGAATCGTGGCTACGAGCGCGGCACTCGTCGGTGCGAATCGCGAACTCGCTGACGCGCGTCTGAATCTCGCCAACGAAGCCGAACGTGAGCGACGCAGAATCTCTCGCGACTTGCACGATCAGACTCTCGCCGACCTTCGACATCTCGCCCTCCTAACCGATCAGATCAAAGCGAATGGCGACTCAACTGGAAACACTCCAACTGTCGCGCTGCGAAGTGAGATCGAAATGATTTCGCAGGAAGTGCGGCGTATTTGTGAGGATCTCAGTCCGTCTGTACTTCAAAACGTCGGCTTTGCCGCAGCGCTCGAGTTTGCCCTCTCGCATGCCGTTCAGGACGCGCCGGCGGAGAAGCGCTTCGTCTACGAGTTTCACTGCGACGATGCGATTGAAGAACGAAGCGAGCTGGCGCCGAGTGTTCAGATGCAGATCTACCGCATCGTTCAGGAGGCGGTGAACAATATCTGGCGTCATGCTGAGGCGACGGAAGTGAAGATGTTTGTGAACAGTTCAGAGGAAGGTGATTTTTCTTTGCGCATCGAAGACAATGGACGCCCGTTCAAATCGCAGCACACAAATTCCGAAGGTCGAGGACTCGCCAACATGCGAGCGCGCGCAGGCATGATCGATGCGCGAATCTCGTGGGAGCCACGCGAATCCGGCGGCACTATTTTTACTTTGACGAAAGCGGCCACTGCCAATGCGCGAACTTCTTAACATCGCTCCGGAAGTAGCAAACGCACTTCGCGAGCAACGTGCAGTGGTTGCGCTCGAGTCGACTGTGATCGCGCATGGCTTGCCGCGCCCGCAGAATATGGACACAGCCCAGCGTCTTGAGACAGTGGTTCGAAACGAGGGCGGTGTGCCGGCGACAATAGCCATTCTAGACGGCAAGTTATTTGTCGGGCTCAGCGACTATCACCTTCAATTACTGGCTGACGGCAACGACATCAAAAAAATCAGCACGCGAGATATCTCGGTCGCTGTCGCACAAGGTTGGAACGGAGCCACGACAGTCGCCTCCACGATCTGGATCGCCAATCGCGCTGGTATAAAAGTCTTCGCAACGGGCGGCATCGGCGGTGTTCATCGCGGTTCGCTGCCCGACGTCTCCGCGGATCTTCCGGAGCTCGCCCGCACGCCAATCATCGTTGTCTGCTCCGGCGCCAAGATCGTTCTCGACTTGCCTGCCACCCGGGAGTGGCTCGAAACACACGGCGTTACGGTAGTCGGCTATCAATGTGATGAACTTCCGGCTTTTTACTCGCGAAGAAGTGGACTCGCGATTGATGTGCGAGCCGAGTCGCCGGTGGACGTCGCGGTTATCTTCCGCGCGCAGCAATCGCTCGGACTCGAATCAGCGCTGCTTGTTGTCGTACCTGTTCCCGCGGAATTTGAAGTTCCGACAGAAGATCTTCAACAGGTCTTAGCGACAGCGTTGGAAGACGCAGAACGGAAAGGAATCACCGGAGCGGCGTTGACTCCATTTTTACTGAGTCAAATGGCTGAACGCAGCGGCGGCGCAACGTTGCGAGCGAACATCGCACTGCTCGAGAACAACGCGCGCGTGGCAGCCGCGATTGCGAGAGCACTCGGTTAGTTGTTACTCTTTCGATCGCACCCCCTGCAAACAAATAACTTCGAGGAGGAATCCCATGGCGGACGATAACAAGTGTAAGAATCCACCCTGCACGTGCCCAGCACAACCGGATGGTAAATACTGTAGTGCTTCATGTGAGGGCACAGGCAAGACGATTGAACTCGATTGCGACTGCGGCCATGAAGCGTGCGGCGGCAATTTTTAATCAGCGAGAGCGAGGAACTGGGCCGCGAGCTTCGGCCCGGTTCCTTCATCCTCGTGCCTGAAGAAGACGAAAGTATTTTTCCACTCCTGCGCCCGCACCCACTTGATCCACTTTTTAAGTTCTGACTTCGAATACTTCATTCGCCGCAAACGCAAATAACCCCAGTCAGCAGTCTTCTCCATATAAACTTCCGGCAGGTCTTCCGTATCTGAAACAACCAACGCGCGA
>DASYPN010000073.1:0-3903 GCA_036006625.1 Pyrinomonadaceae bacterium
AAACTTTCCGCTTCTCACCACTCGCGAACATCGGCGCCACGAGCAGATCCGTTCCGAACATGTACTCGTCATCGATGGACCACGAACCCGGATCGTTTGGATATTCGAAGAACAACGGCCGCAACATCGGAAAACCACGCGCCGATGAGTCCTTCGCCTGCGCGTAGATGTAAGGCATCAACGAATATCTCAAACCCAGTGCCTTACGAAAGTCTTCAGTCAACGCCTCATCGTATTCCCACGGCTCGCGCGGCGGCGCACCGTGCGCGCGTGTGTGTGAAGTCAGCACTCCCCACGCGAGCCAGCGGCGATAAAGGTCGCGCGGAGCTTTTTGCACAAAACCACCAACGTCGTGACTCCAATACGTGAATCCCGACAACCCCAATGACAGCCCACCGCGCAACTCACCCGCCATCGCAGAGTCTGTATTCTCCGCGTCGCCACCCCAATGCAATGGATAACGCTGGCTGCCCGCCCACGCGCTGCGCGCCCAGATCACGTTGTCGCCTGTAACTTCCTTCGTCACTTCAGCGACTGCCTTGTTGTAACGCAACGGATACAGGTTGTGCTCGTACCAGCCGCTCATCCCCGAATGATATTGCCCGTTGACCGGCGCGCCTTCACCAAAGTCGACCTTGATCGCGCCGACGCCGAGCTTCAACAGATCTCGCAGTTTTCCCTGATACCACTTAACAGCTTCGGGATTACTCACGTCGAGCGTCGCGTCTTCGAACGGAAGTTGACCACCTTCATTCTTGACGTGATACCCCTTCGCCACCATCTCCTTCCACAGATCGTTCTTGCTGGTGAAGTAGGTGTATTGCCAGAGGCTGATGTGAAATCCCTGCTGCTTCAGGTCGGCGATCATCTTTGCCGGATCGCGGAAGCGTGAAGTTGAGAATTTGTAATCACTGCGCCAGTCAGTCTCGAACCAACCGGTGTCGAGATGGATCACATCCGTGGGCACGCGATGCGATCTGAGTTGCTGGGCCACCTGCCGCACCTGGTCTTCTGAGTTGTACGTGATGCGACTCATCCAAAAACCGAACGACCACAAAGGCGGCACGGGGCTGCGGCCGGTTAGAGCCGTGTACTCCGAGAGAATGTCTTTCGGCTCGCCGAGAAACACAAAGATGTCGAGATTCTCATCACCCGAATAGATCGTGTTGTGCGCGTCGTAGTACTTGCCGAAGTCGAACGTCAGCGGCGCGCTCGTGTGCACAAACATTCCGTACCCGTTGCTGCTCAGGAAGAATGGAATGGGTTTGTACATGTACTCGTTCTGCGTGCCCATGCCGTCGCGCGTCCAGACATTGATGCGCTGGCCGCGCTTGTTGAAACGCGTAAACGATTCGCCGCAGCCGAAGATCTTCTCGTCGTGTTGTAGCTCGAAGGTAGCGGCGATGCGACGCTGGAGATCGCTCGAGCGACGCACAAAGGAAAATGGAATTGGGATGATGAAGGTCGCCGGATCGCCGATGTTCTGTGTGCGCGTGAGCAGACGTCCGCGCTGGTCATAGATCTCGATGTGCCATGGTTGCTTGATGATCTTTATGCGACCGTTCTCGCTCGTGTATGTGATCTCGCGATCGTTCTGTTCGACTTTCCATGAACTATCTTTTGGGACTGGGCCAGCGAGCATCAGCGACTGGCCATCGCTCATCGGCACGGCTCTTGTCGACATGCGCAAACGCACTGTCCGCGGACTCACGAATGTGATCGAAAACGGCAGTGCTGGATCCTGATCGTATTCAGTGCCGGGAAACTCAGTCGCTTTGCCGCGCGTGAAACCGACGTCGATCTTGTTGAAGGACAGTGTGGTGTTGCGGAGGTAGCGATCCCACTGTAGCGTGCCATTACCGGTGGCGGTGTCGAATGAAGTGACGCGACTGCCGACGAAATAGACGTTCTCCATCTTTTGGAAATCCTGGCTGACGTCTGCCGGATCGCCGAGCACCTGCGCGTGCGCGAGAGCCGGAAACAGGAGAGTTATTGTCAACAGAAAAATCTGTCGCTGCATTGGCTGCCTCTTCGAATTGTGAATTGGAGTTCCAGACGGGGATGGACTTTAGCGCAGGGTTCAAACAAAGTCCATCTTGTTAATCTTGTGCATCTTGAAAATCCTGTCTACCGCTTATCTCGGAACAGCGTTAGACAGGATTAACAAGATTTTCAGGATATACAAGATTAGCGTTCGGAGAGTTCGAGGGTGTTCCCAGTAACTGAGAACTTACCCGAAATTGTTTTCGGACCGGGTTGGCCGCCGCCGGCGCTGACGAGGAATTCACCCGGTTCGATGATGCGCTTGCGGGCATCGTCGATCAGAGACATTTGGCGCGGCGTGATCGTGAACGTCACAGTTTGCTTCTCGGCGGGTTTAAGTGAAATGCGAGCAAATCCAATCAAGGATCGGATCGGCACGGGTACCGAGGCTGCGACATCCGTAAGATACAACTGCACGACTTCATCCCCTGCCCTGTCACCAACATTCTTCACATCCACCATCACCTTAATCGGCTGCCCCGCCTTCACAGTCCTCGAATCAAACCGCAGATTGCTGTATGCAAAACTCGTATAGCTCAACCCAAACCCAAACGGATAAAGCGGCTCGCCCTTGAAGTAACGATACGTCCGCCCCTGCATGCTGTAATCCGTGAACGGCGGCAACTGGTCCACTGACTTGTAGAACGTTACCGGCAATCGTCCCGCCGGGTTGTAATCACCAAACAAGACATCAGCCACGGCAGTTCCACCTTCACCACCCGGATACCACGCCTGCAGAATCGCCGGAACATTATCATTTGCCCAGTTCACCGCCAGCGCACTACCGCTCAACAACACCACAACAACCGGCTTACCCGTCGCTGCGACGGCTTTGAGCAACGTCTCCTGTGGTTTTGGCAAGGCGAGATCGGTTCGATCGCCACCACGAAAGCCCTCGACCTTCACAGTCATTTCCTCGCCTTCGAGACCCGCTGAGATTCCAAGCACAAGCACGCTCGCATCCGCAGCCTTCACTGCCGTCACTGCTTCGTCGATCAATCGTTCCGCGAGCCGCGGGTACGACCAGACGAGTTTCGCCACCGCCTCACGATTGGTTTGGAAATACTCCATCCGCAGGTCGTAATCACGACCAGCTTCGAGTGTGACTTCCTTCGTAACAGTTTTGGTTGGATTGCTGGTCCATGCATCAACGAGCAGCTTGCCGTCGAGGTAGAGCCGCGCACCATCGTCTGCCGTGAATCCGAGCGTATACATTCCCGACTCAACTGGCGTGAGCTTGCCGTTCCAGCGAACCGAGAAACTGTTTTCATTCAACTCGGGCGTTGGTTTGTAACGTCCCCAATTGAAATCGATGCGCTCGTCTGTTCGTACAGTCGCCGGCTCACCACGCAGTTCCTGATTGTTGAAATATTCTGCTTTGAGTCCGGGTTTTCCATTGACCGACAACACAGAAGACGGCACGGTCACCACCGATTCGCCTGCAAGCGTAGACCCGAGCGCGTAAGTGACTTTCGTACTCGGCGAGACTGCGTTCCTGATACCGGCGAGTGGCGTGATTAGGCGTGACGGGTAACCGTAATAGTTTCCCCACAACACTTCAGGCGCATCCGCGTTTGGTCCGATCACGGCAATGCTCTTCAGATCTTTCTTTAACGGGAGGGTACGATTGGCATTTTTCAATAGCACTGTAGACTCACGCGCAGTCTTCAGCGCGAGTTCGTGATGCGCAGGAGTATCGTTCTGCGAAAACGGAATTCGCGCGTATGGAACCATCTCGGGTGGATCGAACATGCCGAGACGGAATCGTGCAGTCATCAAACGCTTAAGCGACGTATCAATCTCAGCTTCAGTGATGAGACCATTCTTTACTGCCTGGACCAATGACGCATACTCGGTACC
>DASYPN010000074.1:0-31729 GCA_036006625.1 Pyrinomonadaceae bacterium
GACGACGTGTTGCGCCAGGCAGTGCAGGGCATCAGCGACCTGATCACTGTGCCCGGTCTGATCAATCTCGACTTCGCGGATGTGAAGTCGATCATGCAGGGGATGGGAATGGCCCTCATGGGCGCCGGACGAGCAACTGGTGAGAACCGCGCGATTGAAGCGACTCAGCAGGCGATTTCGTCGCCGCTGCTAGAGGAAGCTACGATTCAGGGCGCGAAGGGCGTTTTGATTAACATCACTGGTGGACCAGATCTGACGTTGTTTGAAGTGAACGCTGCTTCGTCGATCATTCGTGAGTCTGCTGACGACGATGCAAACATAATTTTTGGTGCAGTGATCGATGAGACTCTTACCGACGAGATGAAGATCACTGTCATCGCCACAGGATTCGATAGAGAGGTCTCATCAGTTGCGTCTGCCGCTGCAACCACAGCGATTCCCGCGCCGCCACCACGTTATGTAGCAAGGCCGGCTGATGATCTCCCACGGCCTATGATGGGTACTCCGCGCGTTGACGATCTCGACGTCCCGACTTTCATTCGAAAGAAGGCAGACTAGGGATCCGTCATCGCACTTTGAAGGGGAGGCCGTCGGGGGCCTTCCCTTTTTTTCCTTTGTGCCACCTCTGTGTTCTCTGTGTCTCTGTGGTTGTTGTCTCGTGCATTCCTATAACCACAGAGACACAGAGAACACAGAGGTGGCACAGAGAAAACCGAGAATTTCGCAAAATCGTGATAGCAATCACAGTCCCCTTGAGCCATTCTTCTTGCAGCATTTCTTGCATGTAAATCTTTGAAACCAAACACGCTTTTCCCCTTTGCATTTTCGTCTTTACTTGTGTAGCATGTCGGTCATTCCTTGCAGGAAATTCCATTACGGGTATAGTTCGTTTCCTCTCCTCGGATGGGCCGCAGCCTGCGAGAGCTTTGACACTGATCTGAACATCTAAGCCCTGTGTCCTATACATCGCTAGTTCTCGACCGGGTGATTGAACGCCCGTTATAGATTTTTGGAGGTAATAATCAAGTGAATCGTAAACTCATCAGAACCACACTCGCGGAAGTGAAAGGGAAAGCCCGAGAAATTCCGCAGCCCAGAGAGCGTTCGAATGGGAGCTCCCGCGCCTCAAACGATGGTGGCTCGCGCGACCGCGATCGCGACCGCGCCCCACAACAACACACACCTGTTCAAGTTAAGAAAAGAGTTCCGCCTCCCAACGAAACTAATGCGGAGATCTTTTATTACAAGAAACAGATCGATGCTCACACGCAGATGGTGATTGTTCTTCTTGACGGTGAGGAAATTGAAGGCACTATCGAGTGGTACGATCGTGGTGCGTTGAAGGTAAACCGAAAGGGTGCGCCGAATCTGCTTGTGCTCAAGCGGAACATCAAGTACATCTACAAAGCCGATGAACGGGTTGAAGAAAAGGCCGCCAACGCCTAAAGCGGCCTAAGGCATTCATAGCGAAACTTGCAGACAGCCTCGCCCTGAGTTCTCGCTGAAAACAGTGCGTCGCCTCAAGCAATGCGACTTTCCGATCAAAGCTCAGCGAATCCTGGTCCTCGACCCAGGCGAGTTTTGCCGCGCATCGGCATTACGATGGGGGACCCTGCCGGTATCGGACCGGAGGTTGTTCTCAAAGCCGTTGCTGAGGATGAAGTAAAAAAGGTTTGCGTGCCGGTAATTATTGGCGATGCTCCATTGCTCGCTCACACGGCACGCACTCTGGACCTTCAGTCAGGCTACGACATCATTCGCACTGGAGAGTCCTTTCCCGATCAGATTTCCGAACCAGTCATCTATCACCTCGACAATATCAGTGGTCTCATCGAACCCGGCATCGAGTCGGGTGTCGCCGGTAAAGCAGCGGCAGGTTATATCGAAGCCGCAGTTGAGTTGTGTGCGGCCGGCAGCATCGATGCGATCGCGACGGCGCCGATTAATAAGCGCGCGCTATTTCTCGGCGGTTATAGTTTTCCTGGTCATACAGAGTTTCTCGCCCATCTGACCGGTGCGGAGGAGTATGCGATGGCATTCGTCGCCGCAAACCTTCGTATCGTGTTGTTGTCAACGCACGTCCCACTCTCTGAAGCGATCCGGCTGGTCGAGCGCGATCGGTTGCTGAAGGTGATAAACCTGGCGCATCGTGAACTTCAGCGTTGGGGCATCGAGCGTCCGCGGCTTGCGGTGGCCGCCCTGAACCCGCACGGAGCTGAAGGTGGGTTGTTCGGAGTTGAAGAGGCTTCGGAGATCATGCCTGCAATCGAATCCGCGCGACGACTCGATGATATAAATGTGCACGGGCCTTACTCGGCTGATACAGTTTTCCTGCGCGCTTCGCGTGGCGAGTTTGATGCAGTCGTTGCTTGTTATCACGATCAGGCGATGATTCCTGTAAAGTGTTTGTCGTTTGGCGAAGCCGTCAACGTGACCTTGGGTTTGCCCTTTATCAGAACTTCAGTCGATCACGGCACTGCTTTCGACATCGCCGGCAAGGGACTCGCCGAACATTCGAGTATGGTGGCTGCGATTAAACTTGCCGCAGAGCTTTCCACGCAGGCGGGCGAGAGCTGTCGGGCAGTCGAGGTTTGAAACTCTAGAAAGAAACACTCACATGGATAACAACGACCTTACAGATGAAACTGAAAACCGGCGCATGCTGGTAGCAGATGACGATCCGGCTATTCTTCGATTGATCGCTACGATCCTCGAAAAAGAAAACTTCAGCGTGGTGACGGCGCGCGATGGTCGCGAGGCGTATAAGATCCTGCAGGCGGATCCGAATTTTACTGCCGCCATTCTCGACGTCGTCATGCCACACATTTCCGGTCCGGAGTTAGTCCGGTACATGAAATCCGAAGAGCGGCTGAAAAAGATTCCGGTGATGATGATGACGGCCGAACAGGATCCGAAACTGTCGTCCGACAGTTTTTCCGCGGGCGCGATCGTGTTTCTGCCGAAGCCGTTCACGACCGCACAACTGCAGATCATGTTGCAGATGTTGATTGGTAAGAAGACTACCGAGTAGCTGCCGATGAGATCAGCGTTTATCCGCGTTAGCATTGCTGTTCTGCTTGCGATCTTCGGGACCGCTTCTGCGCGCGCCGACCTCAGTCAAAAACAAGCGCGCAAGGCTATTCAGACAATGGGCGGCTGGTCTTTGCCAGGCAGTGCCGTTCGGCTTCAGATCCGATCGAACAGTGCGGAGAGTGCGGAAGTCAGCGCCGAGATTCAGACGGTGTTCCGCTTGCGATTGTTTGAAGGTCGCTGGCAGTTGCGAGAGATCAGAACTGCACCCGATCGTTGGGAACGGTTGGAAGCGATTGCGCGCGCCGTGAAGGTTGAATTACCTGAGGGAGAATGCGACGCGCCGGCGCAGTTTGCACGCAGCACGTTGGCTACTGAGCTGACGACGAAGCGCGCACGTTGTCTGGTTGCGAGTTTATTTGGTGTTGCACTTCCGTCCGACGACGTGCGGATCAAAGAGATCGATCCATTCGGTCTTAATATCGGTTCTGAGTCGTCGGCGCTTGTTACGGCCCTCGTTCGAGTCGACTTTCGTTTGGTGCGAGACACCGGCGGCTGGCATGTATCCGAGTTCAAGAGCGGGACGCGCAACTGGGTCAACATTTCGAATCTTCCGGCAGCTATTGATGAGGCCAAACGCTCTGCTGCGTCTGAAGACCTGTCAACAATCGCGAAAGCTCTGAGCGACTACCGGCGCGACCGTGGCTATTTCGTAGTTTCGGACAAAGAATCGGTCCTGATCGACCACCTCAGCCCGCGCTACCTCGCACGCGTGATTCGTGTCGACCCGTGGTACCGACCTTATCAATACGAAGGCCAGCAGGATCGCTACTCCCTCCGCTCCCTCGGCCCCGACGGCAAACCCAACACGCCGGACGATGTAGTCGTCGCCGGACCGTAAATGCTGACCCTCCTAAAACAAACTCTTGACTGCCACTTGCCGCGGGTGTTAGGTTTTCAGTCGGGTCTCATTCCCGAGGCTCGCTTCGTGAACTTGCCCGCGCCATTCGTGCATACGCACTGGGCCCCGCCGATGGTGCAAATTCAGCTAAAGGATTCGCTTTGCTAGCTGGACGCAAACTCCTACTCGCCGACGATTCGGCCACCATTCAGAAAGTTATCGACCTTACGTTCGCTGACGAAGGTGTGCGAGTCGTGGCGGTTGGTAATGGCCAGGACGCGATCGACCAGCTCCTGGAGCTTGAACCCGACATAGTTCTCGCAGACGTTTTCATGCCCTCTCCCGATGGCTATGAAGTGTGCAGATATGTCAAAACACACGAAAAGCTGAAACATATCCCGGTAGTGCTGCTCGTGGGCTCGTTTGAGCCGTTCGACGAAGCGGAGGCGCGCAGAGTTGGCGCGGATGATATCTTGACCAAACCATTTCAATCGATTCGACGACTGATCGACCGGGTGGGAGCCCTGGTAGTAAAGCCCCCCGCCGAGAAAGAGCGTCCAACTGCTGAACTTCCGAAGGTTGAAGAACCGGCGGACGAAGAAGCATTCATGGACACGTACGACTTGGAAGTCTCGACGGCCGATACTCTCGATCTCGAGGAAGCGATTAAAGTATCCGAACCCAAGGTGGAACAGCCGGTTGCCGCGGCGGAATCGTTTCCACGTGAGGAGAACATGGAAACCGAAACACAAAGCGACACCGATGTGCTATTGGATCTTGGAGAGTATGAGCCGGTGCAGGCGAGTGCGGATGATGATTTTGTTTTAGATCTTGATGAGGAACCGAGTGTGGTGGTTGAGCCTGCGTATGCCGCGCCACCGATGCGGGCGTTTGTTGAGCCGGAAGTTAAGGAAGCAGTTGCCGCAGCAGCGAGTGGTTATGAATCGACTTACCAGCCGCAGGTTCACTCTTCGTTTGCAGACACCCAGGAAGTTCCATTCATCTCCGAGAGGCAGGATCTCGCGGTTGTCGAACCGGAACCGATGTTCGCCTCTGAACCTGAACCGGTTGCCGTCGCTGAACCGCCCGCCGCAGCCGAACCGTCAGCGCCGATCAGCGCCGGCAGCTTGACCCCGGAAATGATCGACGCCATCGCGCGCCGTGTTGTTGAGATGATGTCAGACAAAGTGGTCCGTGAGATTGCGTGGGAAGTCGTCCCGGATCTTGCGGAGCTGCTGATTAAGGAGCAGTTAGAGAAGACGAAGTAACGACAGTTTTAGATTCAACTGTCCAGGCAGGTGACTCTAACGAGTCACCTGCTTTTGTTTTGAGGTCACAAATTGTGACCTCAAGTTTCATGCAGGCTTTGCTTCAAATGCGGTGAGCGCCGAAGGCGCGAAATATGGGTGAGCGCCAAAGGCGCGCAATATGATAGCCAGGGGCAAGTGCCGAGCGAAGCGAGGCACGTCGCCCCTGGATCAAAAAGCATAATGAGCGTGAAGCTCTGAAAGAGCGAAATAACCACCCATGATATTTCGCACTTTCAGTGCTCACACCTTTTTTCTATGCTAACCAGGGGCGACGCGCCTCGCTTCGCTCGGCGCTTGCCCCTGGCTGTCATATTCCGCACCTTCGGCGCTACGTAGATCGAATTCCGCTTATTTGGGCAAGCCGAGGAATGCCTCAACTTCTTCAATCGGAAACACTCTCACCTTGATCTAGTTCAGTTATGCCTTGTCGGACGGCGGCAATAAATCTCAAACTCCGAGCGATATCTTCAAGAGACGCATCATCTGGTAGCCGTCGAAGCAAGTCTTGAACTATCTCTTTGTTGGTCGTGACCCAGTTTTTACGCTCGATGCCCGTTTGTTCAACTCCATGCTTTCTAATGCGAGCATTTTTGAACTTTGCGCACCTCGTATCGTAGACTCTAGCTTTTCGTTTTCGAGTCGATAAAACACATGGATATCCCCAAACAATACGACCCCAAAGAGGCGGAGCAGCATCATTACGAGCGCTGGGAGAAGAATGGTTATTTTGCCCCGGAGATTAATCGAGATCCGAACGCGCCGGTTTTCAGCATTGCTATCCCACCACCTAACGTCACCGGCTCGTTACACATGGGCCATGCGCTGCAACACACGCTCATGGACGTGATGACGCGTCACAAGCGCATGTGTGGCTATCGCACGCTATGGCTGCCGGGGATGGACCACGCGGGGATCTCGACCCAGTTAATGGTTTCACGCGCGCTGAAGAAGGAAGGAAAGTCGCGTCACGATCTCGGACGCGAAAAGTTTATCGAACGCGTGTGGCAGTGGAAGGGCGAATCCGGCGGACAGATTACTGTGCAGATGCGTCGTGCAGGTTCATCGGTCGACTGGTCGCGCGAGAAGTTCACGATGGATGAAGATCTTTCTCGTGTCGTGCGCGACGTGTTTGTGCGTTTGTACGATGAGGGAATGATTTATCGCGGCAACCGCATCGTCAACTGGTGTCCGCAGGACCAGACAGTGCTCTCGGATCTCGAAGTCGAGAAACAGCCGCAAGCCGGAAAGCTTTACTACCTGCAATATCCAATCAAGAACAGCGACAAACGTGTGACCGTCGCGACCACGCGGCCCGAAACAATGCTGGGCGATACGGCCGTCGCCGTGAATCCAAACGACGATCGTTATGCCGGCCTGGTGGGCCAAACAGTTCTGTTGCCTCTCACGAATCGCGCGATTCCAATCATTGCCGACGAATACGTAGATCCGGAGTTTGGCACAGGCGCGGTGAAGATCACGCCGGCACACGATCCAAACGACTACGAAATGGGTCTGCGTCACAATCTTGCGCAGGTGGTCGTGATCGATCCACACGCAAAGATGACCGCCGGCGCCGGCGCAGACTTTGCAGGACTCGATCGTTACAAAGCGCGTGAGAAAGTCGTCGCCGATTTCGAGAAATTGGGACTGCTCGAAAAGGTAGTTGACTACGAGTTTTCGATCTCGAAGTGTGAACGCTGCAAGACTGTCATTGAGCCTTTGATCTCAACGCAGTGGTTTATGAAGATGGACGGGCTGCGCGATCTTGCTCTCGATTTGATGGCGCGCGAGCAGCTACCGCGGTTCACTCCGGAAACGTACCGGAAGGTCTACACTGACTGGCTCGAGAACCTGCGCGACTGGACCATCTCGCGACAACTCTGGTGGGGCCATCAGATTCCCGCCTGGTATACGCCGAGCGGCGAAGTCATTGTCGCCCGATCCGAAGAAGAGGCGCGTGAGCAAGCAGGCACGAGTGAACTGACGCAGGACCCGGACGTTCTCGATACGTGGTTCTCTTCTGCGCTCTGGCCGTTCTCAACACTCGGTTGGCCCAACGACACCGAGGATCTAAAGACTTTCTATCCCACGTCCGTGCTCGTCACGGCGCGTGACATCATCTTCCTTTGGGTGTCGCGCATGGTGATGATGGGAGTGAAGTTTGTCGGTGACGAACCATTCGCGGATGTTTTCATCACGGGAACAATCCTCGACGGCCAGGGCCAGCGCATGTCGAAGACGAAGATGAACGGCGTCGATCCGATCGATGTGTTCGACAAGTTTGGCGTCGACGCAACGCGACTCACGCTCGCGCAGGTCGGCAGCACTGACATCCGTTGGAATGAAAAGCAGGTTGAGTCATATCGCAACTTTGCCAACAAGATCTGGAACGCCGCACGGTTTTGTCTGCTCAATTCAGATGGCGCAGAAGTCCACCCCGAGATACTCGAGCAAAGCACTGCGCTTCACGATCGTTGGATCGTTTCAAGACTGAACCACGCAGCACGAGATCTCAACGCCGCTATCAATGCGTACGAGTTTCATGGCGCAGTGCAAACTCTCTATCACTTCTTCTGGGACGATTTCTGCGACTGGTACATCGAGCTCGCCAAAGCGGAGGTGACTGCCGAACAAGACAGCGCCGCGCGCACCGAGGCCCGAACCAGGCTGCTAACTGTGCTCGAACATGCGCTACGTCTCTTGCATCCGTTCATGCCGTACATCACTGAAGAGTTGTGGCAGCGTTTGCCGGGTGAGAAACGTCTGCATGCGGCATATGCCGGTGCGCAACCGACTGTGATGCTGACTGCATATCCCGAAGGCGCGGCGAATTTGATTGACGAAGCAGCAGAGTCGGAAATGCAGGCGATCATTGAGTTGATCTCGCGCGTGAGAAACATTCGGTCCGAGATGAACATCAAGCCAGCCGAACGAATTCCGGTTGTAGTAGCAGCGAGCGATGAGAATCTGCGTCGCGTCTTCGCTAAGGCGCGCGAGCAGATCGCCCGACTCGTTCGTGCTTCTGACGTCACGGTAAATGAGACTCTCGAAGCGCCAAAGGCTTCGGCGCGAGCTGTTTTGTCGGGCGGCGCCGAGCTGGCCGTGCCGCTCGAAGGCCTGATCGATTTCGAACAGGAACGCCGTCGCTTGCAACGTGAACAGGAAAAGCTGCAGGCAGAATCAACGAAGCTCGAAGCGCAACTCGGGAATCCGAGCTTCGTCGAGCGCGCTCCGGTAGAGCGAGTGAACGAAGTACGCGAACGCATCGCAGCGATCGCACAACAGTCTTCCCAACTTCAGCAGACAGTCGAGAACCTACAATGAACTGGGTTGACGAAGGCGCACTTTACGCACAGATCGGTCTCTTCTTACGCGAAGATCTTGGACGCGGCGACATCACCACGCAGTCGATCATCGCCCGTAACACGCGTGCTCGAGCTCGTTTTGTAGCCGGCGAAAACATGATCGTCGCCGGACTGGAAGCCGCAGAAGAAGTTTTTCTTACGCTCGACTCACAGCAACAACTTGAAGCCTTTGTTTCCGACGGCGAACCGGTTGAAGCCGGCAAGGTGATCGCGCGCATGATTGGTTTCGCCGACGTGCTGATCTCCGCGGAACGAACCGCGCTCAATCTCCTGCAACGACTTTCAGGCATTGCGACACTGACGAATCAGTACGTGAAAGCCGTTGAAGGCACCGGCGCTCAGATCGCAGATACGCGCGCAACTACTCCCGGCCTGCGGCCGCTCGAGAGATACGCGGTCGAACTCGGCGGCGGATCAAACGGCAGATTCGGATTGGACGACGGCGTGGTCGTGACGTCAAATCACGTCTCGATTCTCGGCGGCGTGTCGAGCGCCGTGAAGACTGCGAAGGAGAAGTTGGGTCACCTACACAGAATTGCAGTGGAAGTGTCGAGCGAGAGTGATGTGAAGGAAGCGATAACTACGGGCGCTGACGTGGTTGTGATAAAGGATCTCGGCTCGGACGAATTCGCGCGGCTCGCCGGAATCGCGAGAGAGTTGTCGAACACGATCACGATTGAGTGCACGGGAAAGATCACGACGGCGAATGTGCGTGAGTATGCAACGGCAGGCGCGCAACTGATCCGTATCGAGGCGTTGACCAGTGCTGCGCCTGCGATGAATATCAGCTTTAACGTTCAACCTTTCTAAGCCACAAAAAGCACAAAAGAATGAGTTGGAGGCAGAAGCTTGCGCAACGTGCGCTCGAACGGCAGCTTGCGTATCAGGAACGCAAAGCCGAACACGTTCGCGGTCATGAAGACGAGATCATCAATGCGATGAAGCGCTCGTCGCATCGTGTGCGCGAGTTGCTCGAGACGTTTCAACCGATCGGCATTGAAGCGCGTGTGATTGAGGTCGGAAGTGGAGCGCATGGATTGATCTTCTATTTCGGATCGGAGGCCCGAGTAGGAGTCGATCCACTCGCGGTTAGTTATGGACGGTTGTTTCCGGTCTGGCAGCGGCGTGCGAAGACGGTCGCCGCGTGTGGGGAATCGTTGCCATTTGCGGATCAGAGCTTCGATGTCGTGCTTTGCGACAACGTAGTTGATCATGCTGAATCGCCGAAACGGATTGTGGGTGAGCTTGCCAGAGTCCTCGCGCCGGGCGGTTTGCTCTACTTCACCGTGAACGTTCATCATCCGGTTTACTCCGTTGCAGCCGGATTGCATTCGAGCTGGCGAGCGATGGGCGTGCCTTACGAGGTCGGGCCGTTTGCCGATCACACGGTTCACCTGACGGTCGCAGCCGCGGCGGATTTGTTCGAGAATCTGCCGTTACAGATTCTGAGCTCGAAAAGCAATATCGACGAGGCGCGGGCACGAGCGCGTAAACACCCGCCACGGCACGTCGGAGATCGATTCAAACGCGTGTTTTTCAAGAATGCGTTGTACGAAGTGGTGGCGCGGCGGATTTAGTTTTGGAACTGGACGCCCGAACGGCTCGTGAAAGCGTCGGAGCATCGGGCTGCAGCTTGATGGCATCTTTAATTGCGGGGTATCTTAGAAGCGCAAAAGGAGCACCACCATGCCTGTTTGGATTCGTAATTACATCAAGATTCTGATTGCAGCGTGCCTGATTGTCAGCTTCTGCCTCGTCGAGGGCGACGCGCAAACACGTCGACGGAAAAAGCGTCGCCGGAGCGTGCCCGCAGCGCCGAAGCCCGTAATCACGAATCCTACGATTGCGCCTCCCGACGGGACTCAGAATCCCGGTGACGTAAAGATCATCAGCACCGCTGATCCCACCAAAGAATCCGGCGAACAACTGCAAGGTTCCAAGTCCAAAGTAACCTCTCCTGAAGCAACCGAAGAGCAAAAGACGATCAACGACCTTTCAAAGCAGGTGGACAGGCTTAATAACAAGCTGACACAGATGCAGGAAGATGATCGTTATCAAATGGATATGGAGCGACTCACGCGCGCCGAGCAGCGTGCGGAGCAGTTGCGTTCGCAGTTGATGGATATACAGTCCAAGATTGCCGACTTTGAATCGAAGCTCGAGCAGATCGAATGGGCAATGAAGCCTGAGAACATCGAAGCCTCGACCGCCGGTTACGGAACCACGCGTCCCGAAGCGGTTCGTGAAGCGCGTCGGAAATCGCTTGAGAGTGAGAGAACGAGAGTTCAGGCGCAGTTGAAACTGGCGGAGACCAGTAAATCACGTTTGGAACTTGCAGTTTCGAATGCTGATTCGGAAGTGGATTTGTTACGGCAGAAGCTCGAACAACGGCGTGCGCAGATGGATGCACAGCCGGTTGAGACGCCTGCGACTGCGAAGCCGCCACGCAAGCCACAAAACTAGTCACCAAAACTGGCCACAAAAAGGCAAAAGCACAAAAGAGAAAGTTCAAGTACTGGTGTGCAGAGAGACGGCTCGCCACACGCCTAGTTGGTTGATGAATGTGAGCGTGTAGTTTGTGCCATGAACGATGGCTGTATCACCGTAGACTGAAATACTCACCTTAGCAGGATCAGGCTTTTCATATTTCACTTTTCGTGCGCGTAGATCGTCGAGCAACTGCTGTCGGGTTGTTTGGATGGTGCCGTGTGTCCAGATGAATGTTGGATCGGTAAGTTCCGTGATCTGATCGAGGCTGGCGGAGAGTATGGCGTCATGAAATGCCGTGTTGGCGGACGTGACCTCGCTCTTGCTTGCCGCTTCAGTGCGTGGCATGCGTGTCGACTGCCAGTTCACCACCTGCCATTTACCATCGCGCTTAACGAAGGTGCCGCTGTTGAGCAGGTTTGCGACGTGCTTTGCGCCGCCGCTTTCGGTCGTCGCTACAAGGCGAAATGCAACTACGGCAGTGTTTTCGTACTGTTGAATTTGAATGTCTTCAGCGGTGTAGACTGTTTTCGGATCAGTTGGCTTTGGAGCAGGTGTAGAACGCACGTCGTGCATGACTTCCGCCTTGTTTACGCGGCGGCCTGCCGAACGCGTGTAGATCAAATCGTCAGCCCAGAAACGCTCGTGAACTGCAACGTCGTTGCGTGAAGCGCCTGCTAAGAAATCATTCAACAGTTTAGTGAGTTCGGCGGCGTCAGGTGCGGTTTGCGCAAAGACGCCGCAGCTCACGAACAAAACAATCAGAAATGCGACAAATATCTTCATAGTTTTTACTGTACCAGTCTGACTAACCCTGCAGCGACATTCATCCATGCATTCGTTCCGGCGAACAACAATCGCAACGGCTGCATGGCAATCAAAAATATTCCTCCCCACAAGAAAGCCGGATGGAGTCGCCGATGCTTGATCGTATCGAATGCGATACATGCGAGCACACACAAGTCTGTTAGTCCAAAGAATGCGAGTGGGCCGTTGTTGGTGATGAAGTCGAGGGGAATCCGTGCTATTGCCGGCGTCAACAAGTTGATCGCAGCCAGCAGCATGAGACGTTTGTGAATGTCGAGCTTGCGGCGGTAGTAAAGTGCCAATCCGATCAGCACTGAGAAGATCAGCATGTCGCCGATCGGAATGATCAGAAATGCGAGAGCCGGCGGACCAGGACTGTGGCCGCGAGCCGCCGCGTAAAGCGCCGTCAATATGCCGACGATCACTACTAGCGCGGCCAACACGCCGCCAAAGATTCCCAGACGTCGATGAACTCTGGTGCGACGTGTTTCGACCAGCGCGACCTGCACGATGAACAGAATGACCCATGAAGTCATGATGATGCCGTGCAGATGAACGATGCGGCCTGGAATGTCGGGCGTCGTGAAGAATGGTTTCAGGTAATAGGTGCGTGCAAAGCCTGCGAGTACGATCAGTGGGATAAAAATCGCTGCAAGTATGTATAGCCGTCGATCATTAACACGGCCTGGCATTCTGGGGGTTGCGGCCATCGTCTCCTCCGAAAGGGGATTTAAGAGGCGAGGATATTAGCAGAATCAAGGCTCTTTCTCCGCTATTGTGATCGCCCACCACGAGCCGCTTTCGTGTTGTAGGGCCGACCAGTACCAGGCGGAAACGTCGGTCCATGTTTCGCCTGAGTCAGAATGGATTTGTTCGTAGACGAGCAAGCGCTCGTTGCCTTTTATAGCGGCGAATCTTGCCCACAGCGTGCCGTGTTCATCGCGATGTGCGGCGAGTGGTTTGACTGCGTATCCAAGGCCCTGGAAGCAGTCGGATGAGGGGTGGAGTTTGCGTGTGGGTTCGGTGACCCAGCGGATGATTAACTCGCGTTGACCGTCAGTGAAGCGTGCGATGCGACCGGGAAAGTCTGAGGCGAAGCTTTGCTCCATTTCGTTTAGAGCGACGGGGGTTAGAGTTTTGCCGTTGAATTTGGATGGCCAGCCCGGGAACATCACGACCGGAGCTGTGCCCGCGGCTGTTTGATACTGCGCAGACAAGTACGGCACGAGCGCCGCAACCGCGCAGGCAATTAAGTAAAAAATGAAACTACGTCTCATAAATTTCGTCCGAATTGGGCGTAACTGTAGGGGCGGCCCTCCGTGGCCGCCCTCGGTTGAACAAACGGATTCATTAAAGCGACGGCCTGGAATTCGCGAACACGGTTTCCAACCGAGGGCGGCCACGGAGGGCCGCCCCTACAGTTGAACCGCTACTCGCCCGATACCCTTTCGGAGCATGAAGACGAGATAAATGATTCCCGCGGCTTCCAGTACAAACGCAACGACGCCGGCGTATTCGTGACTCCATGCCGGAAAATCCAACACACCGGCTTCGATATAAAACAAAGCCACCGCTCGAAACACATTCGCACCCATGATCACCATCCCCACGAGCGGCATCAGCAGCAGAACTTTCCGCAGCGGCAGTTCATGGAAACACAACACGACAAACGTTAAGAACAACCCGACCCAAAGCATCTTAATTCCACTGCACGGCGCATCAATCCAGATCAACTTCCCAGACCAGTTCAGACACGTTCCTTCCGCAACGACGCCGAACCCTGCCATCCGCAAAATCGGTGCAGTGAATTCGGCAACGACAACGCGCAACGGATACCCACCGAAGAATTGCAACGTCGGAATCGTCGGTAGCGAAAGATAGACGAGCCCAAAGAGTCCCGCATGAAACCCTTTTCCAAACCGCAGCAAGCTCGCCGTCACCGCTATCGCCGTAAACGCAATCATCGCGCGCGCGAGTGGCGGCAACACAAAATATGTCACTACGTAAACGAGGATCAGCGCAGCCGGCAACCAGAGTGGCCGCTCATTCTGAGGCAAAGGTTTTCGAGAGACGATCAGAAAGAGAATTGCAGCGACAAATGCGACTACACCCCACGGCTGATCCCACGAATAAACCGCGCGTGTGACGTACCAGTGCCACACTTCCCAAAAGGCCACCAGCTGAAGTCCGAGAATTAACGCGACTCGCTTCATACCGTGCACCGGCCCGGCCCCGATTTGCGATACTTCATGTATGCAAGCCAGATCATAAACGCGCCCGCAATTACAAACAGCACGATCATCTCTGGTTCCGGAATCGTCGGAACTGTTCCCGCATCGACCGGCTTTAGATCGTTGGCCTTGTACTGTTGCTCGGTTTCCAGTACGACTGCTCCGCTCACGGGCGTCACGAGTTGATATCGCGCCGCAAGTGTTATCGCCGCGTCCTCCAACTCAGCATTTTGAGGAGCCAGAATTCGCTCGACCTCATCATTGGCCCACAGTCGTGCGAGGTGATCCGAAGTTTCGATTCCTTCTGACGCAATCTTCGCGTCCAGCTTCTTGCTTGAACGCACGTATTCATAATTCCTCATGCTGCCCGTTAACCGTGCAAACAGGTATTTCAGATCCTGTTCCAGGTTGCCGGTGCGCGCCACTGACTTAACCTCATCGATCCCATCGAGTGCCTTCTCGATCTCGTCTGCCCCGCGTGTAGCTTGAACAGAATAGAGTGTTGGTCCATACGGACGATTGTTCCAGCGCCGTTTGAGTTCTTCCGGAGCACTGATCAGCAAACGTTGTGGATCGTGAACCCAGACAATCGCATTGTTGCCGGGTTTTTCGGCGGCAAGATCCCACGCTTTCACTAGTGCAGGCATGTTGTCTGCGCCGCCGGCAAACTCCGAATAGTCCAGGACCGAATTGATCGTATCAGGACCAGCGACCATATTTTCCAACCACTTGTCTGCGCCGATTATGTCCGCATCCGCGAGAACCAGCTTGACGTCAAACTCACGCGGAAGCGACTTGACCGCTGATTGCACTTGCCAGCGGTTTGCCAGCATCGTCGCAGACGAATCCACGACCAACACGATCCTTTGCAGGTGAGTAGGCGTACGCTCTTCAATCCTTTGCTGGACGATGAATCCTTTCTGAAAAGGATCTTTGCTCCACATCTCCGGTACGTCGGAACGGTCGACCAGAATGGCGGAGTGAGCCTGTGTGAGCTCTTCGTCCCGAATTGAGCCTGCCAGGATAAATTCGTGGCCTTCCATGCCGATTCTCAACGTTTCATTGAAAGGTCGCAATGGTGTTTTCGATTTGATCCTAATGATGTGAAAGTCGTCGTCAGAAACTCGAAAATTTCGATCGGCAAAGTACGGCAGAAAGAGTTGCGCAATGTTTGGTTCTGCCAGAGGAAGCGGTAACGTGATGCCGAACCGGATCTTCATTTCACCGCCGTTAGGTGGAACTGGAAAACATTGGACCAGTATGCGATCGCGACCGGCAGTCGTAATCAGCACCGGATCACGGCGCTGGCGAATCGCAACCTGCTGGTAAGCTTGTGTGACCTTGCCGCGACCAGCAAACGCTGCTTCACGAGGCTCGCCGTTTACCCACAACGATAGGCGGGATACGACACCTCCGGGTGGTAGTAGCACCTGCGCGCGCGCCTCTCGCTGAGCGGTGGAATCGTTTCGAAAGACGAGAGTCCATTCCATGTAACCGACGCCACCGTCAGCATCGATCGAACCCTCGAGTTTGGAATTCGCAAGTGAGAGTCCTTTCAGTTTGCCGTGGATGTGGGAACCCCCTTGATCAGAATCGAAGTCAAAGGTGTCTTGCGGAATAATCCGGCCACCAATTCGTTCAGGCGGAAGGGAACTGTCGAAAGTTTCTCCGGTCACGCGGTAATAAATTTTCTGGGCCTGGTCTGGTGTCGCCGGGTCTGCCAGCGTAAAGGCATAGCCGATGAGATCTGTGGCAATGCCGGTCTGGTTGTAGCAACTTCGCAGCAGTGCATCTTTGCTGCCGTAGTTGCGCAGAAAGCGGATGCCTTCGGCTCTGGTTTGGGGTGAGTCGGACACTGCCTTTTGTATTCCAATTCTTGTTATCGTGGCTGGAAGTTCAATCACTCCGATCAGCATGAGTGTCGCACCAAGACCCAGAACAAGACCGCGGTTTTTGATCGAGAAGGTTTTGTGCGGTGAGATAGCCGCAATTCGATTTAACTTGGAACGCATCACGATGGCAGCGATGAGTGAGAAGTATGGCGCGAGTGGTAGAAATCCAAGCCCGATGATGATCGTCAATAGCGCGAGCGGCAGAATCGAGAGATAGACGATTGAGTAGAAGATCGATATGCCGATGACGATGGCATTGATGAATCCTGCCAGCCTGAGCTGGTCAGGCCTGCTTCTTCGAAGTGCAAACCAAACCTGGAGTTGAGCAAGCGGAACAAAGATCACGAGGAGCAGGTGCCAGGCGGTGGGAATCGGGTCGAAGAATACTTCGGCGCAGATGTGCGTGGATACTTCGACCGTGATTGAGATCGCCGGCATGATCACGCCGGCTGTAAACAGAAACCAGTGGGATTCGGGTTGGTAAGCCTGTTCTTCCATTGCCCCCTCCTGAGTTATCAATTGGTCGGAGACTTTACATCACAAAGTAATTTACAGCAAGAGAAAAGATGGGCCGACCTGGATACAGTCAGAGCCACCTCGCGGTAACGGGTGGATTCGGAGTCAACGCGCTTGGAATGGGCTGCGCACCCACCCGCGACCGCAGGTGGTTCTGACTGTATCCATGTTACATTTCCTCACTTTGTGTCGTAGACTTAGCACGTAGTACAAAGAACAAAGTTCCAAACACAAAGCTCAACCTCGTATGTCTACCATTCCACAGCGCGACCTCTATCGCATGATCAGTGACGCTACAGAGCGTGGCGAGCGTGTCGTAGTTGCCACCGTTGCGCACACACGCGGCTCGACGCCCCAGCAGCGCGGCGCGAAAATGCTTTTCTTTCAAAACGGTGAAGTTGCGGGAACTGTCGGCGGGGGGTGTATCGAGGCCGAGGTCTGGGCCGAAGCAAAAGAAGCTATGCGCTCCGGAAAATCCGAGTTGCACCACTTCTCGCTCACGGCCGATGAAGCGAGTGAGGAAGGAATGGTTTGCGGCGGCACGATGGACATTTTTGTCGAGGTCATGAATTAGCATTCGATGGCGCAAGATCTCTTAGCTAACTACAAAGCAAAGCACCAGCACCCGCTCAACCGGCTTACGCATAGCATCGGGATACCAATGATTGTCGTCTCGCTGCCGCTGTTCTTTTTGAACTGGCGCTGGGCGTTGCTGTTGTTCATCGCCGGGTGGATCCTGCAATTTGTGGGACACGCGATCGAGGGAAATCAACCTGCCTTTTTCAGGAACCCTGTTTACCTTCTGGTTGGGCCACTTTGGGTCCTGCGGCGGACTGCTGCTGTGTTTGGTTTAGGCAAGCAGAGACTGTCGAAGTAAATTTCCTTCTTATGACTGAAGCAAGTGACCAAACATCTTCGATCGTGAAGACGATCGAGCAGCTACTCGAACGCGGCGAAGTTGCACTCGTCGTAACGAAAGTGAGTGGCGAGGGATCGATTGGCGCAAAGCTGCTGGTGCGCGAGGGTGGTGTCTCAGCCGGAAGTCTCGGCGATCCGGCGTTGGACGCGCTCGTCACAAATCACGCGTCCCGTTTTCTTGCTTCACGCGACGAGACACGCATGATCAGCGCCGGCGAGTTTGATCCAAACTTCCCCGCCGCTCGCGAGACGAATCTATTATTCGAAAGACTTCAGCCGGCGCCGCGGCTCGTGATTTGTGGCGCCGGACACGTCGGCGCATCGCTGGCGCAACTCGCCGCTTTTGCCGGTTATCACACAACGTTGATTGACGATCGTGCTGACTTTCTGAAGCGGGAACGCTTTCCGGAGCGAGAGATCGATCTAAAAGTAGCTAACGACTGGAGCGCGACGTTGCTGGAAGTTATCGGCAACGGTCGCGGTGTGTCAGTCGCAGTTGTGACAAGGGGTCACAACGAAGACGAACAGTGCATGCACGCGGTAGTGCGCGCTAATCCTGACTACGTCGGATTGATCGGAAGCAAGCGACGGACATCAATCGTGATCGATCGACTGCGCGAGTCTGGGGTTTCTGAAGAGCAACTCAAAAACATTCATGCACCGATTGGCCTCGATATCGGCGCCGTGACGCCCGAAGAAGTGGCGCTCGCCATCATGGCTGAAATCGTCGCGGAACGACGCGGCGGCACAGGCACACCTTTGAGCCGCAGGAAGGCACACAAAGCACAAAAGCAGCGGCTCGATTCACAATCATTTTTGTGACTTTTGCGCCTTTTGTGGCTAAAGTACATTCAATGCCCACGTTACGTCGCAGCGGAATGTTCCGCGCGCTCTCCCATCGCAATTATCGTCTCTTCTGGATTGGCGCTTTTCTCTCGAACGTCGGCACGTGGATGCAGGCGGTCGCGCAAGCATGGCTGGTCTTAAAGTTGACCAACTCTCCGTTCTGGCTCGGCCTCGACGGGTTCATGGCAACCGCTCCTGCATTCGTTTTCACTCTTGTTGGTGGTGTGTTCGCCGATCGAATTGATCGACGCCGCTTACTCATCTACACGCAGATCGTAGCTGGACTCGCAGCACTGTCTCTCGCTCCTTTAGTCGCAACAAACGTCGTGAATCGCTGGATGGTTTTGGGTTTCTCGTTTGTGACGGGTTGTTGTATGTCGCTTGCGAGTCCTTCGTATCTGGCGCTCACTTACGATCTTGTTGGTCGTGAAGATCTCGCTAACGCAATCGCTTTGAACTCAACCCAGTTTCAGTTGTCGCGACTGGTTGGGCCAACCTTGGCCGGCATCGCGTTTCGCGTGGTTGGACTAGCGGGGTGCTTTTTTGCCAACGGGCTTTCCTTCATCGCAGTGGTAGTGGCGCTTTTGATGGTGCGAATTGACCGTCGCTCGAATTCTGACGGGCCGGTGGTGAAGGTGAAGTCTGCGATCTGGCGCGACATAGTGGAAGGCTTCCGTTATGTTCGAAACCGACCAAGGGTGTCGTCGTTGTTGCTGCTTGCGTCGGTCAATAGTTTGTTTGGTGCGCCTTACTTCACGCTCGTGCCGATCTACGCGCGCGATGTCTTTCATCTTGGTGAAACAGGACTGGCGTTGATGATGGGCGCAGCCGGTGGCGGCGCGTTTTTCGGCGCGCTGTTGGTGGCGTATCTCGGTGACTTTCAACGGAAGGGCTGGTTTGTTTTGAGTGGCGCCATCCTGTTTGGCTTGTGCATCATGGGCTTCGCTTTATCTAACCGGCTGATGTTCTCCTTGTTTTTTCTTTTCGGGTTGGGTTTTGCCATCGTGGTCTCTGTCGCACTCACCAACACGTTGTTGCAAAAGCTCGTGACTGACGAGATGCGTGGCCGCGTGATGAGCATGTTCATTTTGTCGTTCATGGGCACCGTTCCGATTGCAAACATCGCGGCCGGAAGCGCGTCCACACATTTCGGCCCCCAGCACACCCTCGCTGTAGGCGGGCTGGTTGTGACGGTGGTCGCCACCAGTGTCTCGATTTTCAACAAGCGGCTGCGCGAGCTTTACTGACTGCAAGAACTCCAATCACGGGCGTTCTATCTACCAGCAAGCAGTTTAATGCCTATTTCGGGAGACTTTTATGCGATTGCGAACGACGATAATGCGGCTTTTGTTAATGCTTTCAATGTTTTCGGCCATGGCAACAGTCGCCAGCGCACAGGGCATCATCGTTCCGGGTCCTTGCCGCCGGTGCCCGGATCCGCGGCCAGTCACACTTCCACGCGCCCTCCCGATTAAGTCCATCAAGATTGACACGAAGATCAGTTCACAAGTCGCAACGACTCACGTCGAACAGGTATTTCGCAACGACACGGGCGCCACGCTCGAGGGAACTTATCTCTTCCCGATTCCTGAGTCGGCCTCGATAGCTGAGTTTGCGATTTGGGACGGTGATCGACGACTCGTCGGCGAAGTCAGAAGTCGCGAAGAAGCGCGCCGCATTTACGACGAGATCGTCCGGCGTCAACGCGATCCCGGCTTGCTCGAATACGCCGGTAAGGATCTCTTTCAAGCAAGCATCTTCCCGATTCTGCCGCACTCCGACAAGAAACTCGAGATTACTTACACCCAGGTGGTTCGCGCCGAAGGTGGAACTGTTTCGTATCGTTATCCGTTGGGCATCGGCCGGCAGATCGCTCAGATCGGTTCTGTCGCCGGACGAGTTGAAGTCGAAAGCAAAGAGCCGGTCCGAAACGTTTACTCTCCCACGCACGTCATCGACGTCAAACGCAGCAGTGACCGGCGCTCGCTTGTTTCATTTGAAAGTGAAAGCGGCAAGGAGCCGCAGGACTTTCAGTTGTTCTACACCATCTCGAAAGAAGATTTCGGCCTGACGCTGCTCACGCATCGCGAACCCGGCAAACAGGGTTACTTTCTGCTCATGATCTCGCCGAAAGACGACTGGACGGATCAGGAATACTCGGCCAAGGACGTTGTTTTCGTAGTAGACACTTCGGGCTCAATGGCCGACGAAGGAAAGATGGAAAAAGCACGCGCTGCGTTGTTGTACGGCGTGCGAATTCTTCGTCCCCAGGATCGCTTCAATATCATTTCGTTTGCGGGTGAAGAGCACTTGATGGAAGCACGGCTTATTGCGGCGGACGAGAAAGGTCGCGCGCGCGGCGAGGCATTCGTCAAAGCTCTCAAGCCGGTTGGAGGAACAAATATCAACCAGTCGCTGCTCGCTTCGCTGCGTCAGTTCAGCGATATCGATCGAGAGCGACCGAAGATGCTCGTGTTTATGACTGACGGCTTGCCGACGGTCGACGAGACGAATGTTTCGAGAATCATCGACAATGTTCGCAAGGCGACGAAGCCCGGTGTGCGTTTGTTTACGTTTGGTGTTGGTTACGACGTGAATACCGCGTTGTTGGACAAACTCGCGTCGGAAAACGGTGGCGTTGCTGATTACGTCGAGCCGAAAGAGGATCTTGAAGTCAAAGTTTCGAACTTCTTCTCGAAGGTGAATTATCCAGTGCTCACGGATCTGCAACTCGACATGGGTGGAGCACAAACGGATCTGATCTACCCGCGCAACATTCCCGATGTATTTCGCGGATCGCAAGTGACCCTCATCGGGCGGTACAGCAATGAAGCGGATCTGAATGCAGTGCACATGAAGTTGAGCGGCAAATCGGGTGGTACTGTTCGAAGTTACACGTACGCAAATCTCAGCTTCCCGCTGCGCACTGATGCAAATGATTACCTGCCGCGACTCTGGGCGACGCGTCGTGTTGGCTGGTTGATGGAACAGGTACGTTCGAATGGCGAGCAGAAGGAATTGCGCGATGAGATCGTCGATCTCGGAACTCGCTATGGGATTGTTACGCCGTACACTTCGTATCTCGCACTGGAAGAAGGCCAGGTGTCGAGACGTGATGTGAACAATTTGATAATGAACGAGCCGGCGCCCAGGGCAGCTAGTGGTTTGGATGGTTTCCGTAAGATGGGTTCGCCGAACGCTGCTCCGGCTCCGACTCCGGCGCCGCAGGCCGTCACGGGCGCAGAAGCGATTCAACAGAGTAAGAAGGCTCGCGCTCAACAGGAACGCGTGATGCTGAAAGACGAGGATACGCGCACGGATGCGGTTAAGCGCGTCGAAGGAAAGACGTTTTATCTCATTGAAGGTGTGTGGACGGATTCGGAGTTTAAGGCTGAAACGAAGTTGCCCGAGACGGTGCTCGCGTTTGGCAGTGACGAGTATTTTGAGCTGCTGAAACAGAATCCGAAGCTCGGAAGCTACTTTTCGTTGGGTGAGCGAGTAATCGTCGTCCTCGACGGCCGCGTCTACAAAGTGAACGCCCGTTAGGCCACATCGAACGTACTGTAGGGGCGGCCACGGAGGGCCGCCCCTACAGTTACGCCCTAATCAGTTTTGTGTTTTTTGTGCTTCTTTGTGGCTAACTCTTGTCTTCGGTCTTCAAATTAGGTACAAAACTGAAAACAAATCAGTATGCGTACCAGAACATTGAAGCCATTCCGCTTTTCTGCGGTTCTCATTGTGTTGCTGACTGCAGTCGGCGCCGCACGTGCCCAGGGCTGGTCGCCGATCAAGCTCAACACCGGTGGAAAAGATCTCAACACAGTCTACTTTCTCGACAGCAAACGGGGTTGGGTCGGCGGCGACAACGGCTTCCTGAGCCACACGGAGGACGGCGGTCTAACCTGGACCGCACAGAGCGTCGGCACCAAAGCCGGAATCAACGACATCTACTTTCGCGACGAGGAAAAGGGCTTTCTGCTCGCAGGAAATTCGATCTTCGTCACTCGCGACGGTTTGAACTGGTCGCAATCCCGAATGTTTCTTCCTGAGGAGTTCGACGGCGCAGATGTCGAGTTGTATAGCGTGCGTTTTTCGAGCAAGAAGAAAGGTTGGGTCGTCGGCTCGATCAGCAAGCGCGACCGCGTCGTCGATAGCATTCTTGTCTACACGGACGACGAAGGCCTGAACTGGCGCAGGCAGCGTGCTCCGAGCCGGCTCGAGCTGATACATATCGATTTTGTCAGCGATAAACGCGGTTGGATCGTCGGCGACGGCGGCACGATCCTCTTCACGCGTGACGCCGGGGTGAGTTGGACAAAGCAGAATGTAAACTTCACCGGCACGCTGTATCACGTTGACTTTCGCAATGACAAAGACGGCTGGGTGGTCGGCGAACGCGGAACGTTGTTGCGTACGACTGACGGCGGCGAAACCTGGACAGCGATTCCCACAAACACGAACGTCACCCTCTTGAGCATTCAGTTTTCCAATGACGAACAAGGTTGGGCAATCGGACGATCCGGCACGATTCTGAGGAGCAGCGACGAAGGCAAGACGTGGGTGCACCAGGAATCAACAACGAAGCAGAACCTTTACTCGCTGATATTCAACAAAAAGGTCGGATGGGTGGTTGGTGGCGCGGGTGTGGTGCTGCGTTACGAGCAAGACTAGACAACCTAAACGTGTTCCAAAAACATCTCAGGCAGTGAGGTTAACGGATCGCCGCAAGCAATAGCGACGACCATAACACTCGGTTCCTCCTGTGATTCGCCCGGCATGTCGGCCATGCCGGGCGCTTTTATTTTCAGGCAAAAATTTCACGCAAAGCCGCTAAGTTTCACGCAAGGCGCAAAAAGAAGCATCTTTGCGGCTATGCGAAACTTAGCGGGTTTGCGTGAAACTTGTTTAGTCTTTGATGCCCCTGAACGGAAGCTCCGGTGAGTTCTGCAGCTTCAACGTTCCTTCCACCTGTTCGCCTTCAAACCGCGCCGAAACCTCGGCTTCGACGCCGTGTCCGTCCATCTCCAAAGAAGTGGTCGTGTGGAACGAGTTATTGCTGATTTCAATTGCTCCCAAATCAGCATCGCCCATTTCCGAGTGAATTACTGCGCTGTGGCCGGAACCCGCGCGTGCGATCGTCAACGTGGCGGGGATCGTTTGACCGAGTGGTGTTTCGACTTCAATCGACCATGCGCCGACCGGATCAGTTACAGCCGAAGCTTCTGCGGTTTTTCGTCTTCCGGCAGTGTTGTAAACCTCAATGTCTTCACAATACGGCTTCATCTGATCCAATACCGAAGCGCCATCACCCACCACAATCAACGCTGCTTCATCCGGTTTGATGTACTTCTGCGCAACTCGTTGAATCTCCTCAACCGTGACCGCCTGGATTCGGTCGCGATATGTGTCGAGATAATCATTCGGCAGATTCAACATCTTGATCTGAACTAACTGATCCGTCAGTCCTTCCTGCGTCTCGAGTCGAATCGGAAACACGCCCGTGAGATACGACTTCGCGTCGGAAATCTCCTTCTGAGAAACCTGCTCGCTGCCGATACGATTCAGCTCATAGAAAAACTCTTTCAGCGAGTCGCCGGTGACAGGTGTTCGCACTTCAGCCGTCGCGCGAAATGTGCCTGCTGTGCGGCGCGCGTCCAGAGTTGAATAAGCTCCGTACGTGTAGCCTTTATCTTCACGCAGATTCATGAACAGACGCGACGAAGCGTTAGCGCCGAGCACAGTGTGCATCAGCATCATCGGAAAATAATCCGGACTAGTTCTCGTGATGCCGCTGTTTGCGATCACGATGTTCGATTGCGCTGAACCGGGCCGATCTATGAGATACGCAGTTCGGCTCGTCCGGACGGGAGGCGCCGGGAAATTCGCAACGATATCTTCGCCTCGATTCCAGGTCGAAAACAGTGATTCGGCTTGCTTCAGGATCTCATCGTAACGAACGTCACCGACGACGATGAGAACCGCGTTATTCGGTACTAGCTTGCGGCGATGAAACGCCACGAACTCGTCACGCGAACAACGATCGATCGATTCCGGAGTCGGCGCGACAATCGAATACGGATGATCGCCAAACATCACTCGCGAAACCATCTCACTCGCGAGAAACGACGGCTGTGCACGCTGTTGACGCAAACTCTCTTTCGTATTTTGTTTGGCGAGGGCAACTTCATTTTCCGGAAACGAAGGTTCAAGCGTCACTTCCGCCAGCAAAGCGAGAACCCGGTCATTGAACTGCGCGAGCGCTGACGCCCCCACGATTGTGTAATCGGAGGTCGCACCGGCCGACAGACTCGCACCCATGCGAGCAACTTCGTCCGCGAGCTCTTTACTGGTTTTTGTTTGAGTGCCTTCCGGCAAAAGACCTGCCAGTAGATCAGTCAGTCCCGGAAGGTCCGGTGGATCGAAAGCCCCGCCGACGCGAAATGCGAGCCGGAAGCTGACCAGTGGCAGTCGTTTATCTTCAACGACGACGAGAGACAACCCGTTAGGCAGGGTTGTCTCGCGTGGCGTAGGGATGGAGATCGGTCTAGGTGGTAGCGGCGCGGGCGCCTGGCTACGAAACATTTCTGGTTGACTCATGTTAAGCGTGCAGCGGGCCAGAACCTGGCTTTGTTTGTGGCGGTGCATCCGCCGGATCTTTTGGTCGCTCGGAGGGTGATGGTTTTACAACTTCGGCGTGCACCGCTGATTCCGGTTCAGCCGGTGGCTTTTCCGGAACCTGTGCGGGTGGCGCCGCTGGTTGATGAGGATCGCCGGGCTGTTGTGGCGAAGCGGAAGCCGTCGCTTCATCTTCGGTTTTCGCGGCAGCAACCGGAATAATGTCGAGCACGACGCGATTGTCAACGTCGAGATAACGACGAACGGAGTTTTTTATATCGTCGGCAGTGACGCTGAGATAGTGGTCCAACTCGGAATCCACGAGATGCGGATCTGAATCGTACAACGCAAACTCGGCGAGTCGCTGTGCGCGATACATCGTTGATTGACGGCCACGCACGGCGTCGTTGCAGAGTGAATTGCGCAGTTTCTCCATCTCGGCTGCGGATGGCCCATCCGTAGCGATTCGTTTGATTTCGTCAAAGATCTGCTCGCGAATCTTTTTCACATCCTCGCCGGGTTTTGGCAATGCAAAGATGTAGAGCGCTGATGGCCCACGACGTTCGTCTACGCCACCCTCGATCGAAACAACAGATTCATCGCCTTTGACGAGCTTTTGATAAAGACGCGAACTGTCGCCTTCAAACAGAAGTGTGCCCGCAAGAGACAGTGCATAAAACTCCGGTTTGCGTCTTTCAGGTACCTTCCAACCGAGTACGAAAGCGGGCGCCGGCGCTAATGGATCGTCGAAAATCTCTTCACGAATCGCCACCGCTTCCGGCTCCGTAACATCGACTGGTGGTGGAACAGGTTGCGACGGAATGTTGCTGAAATATTTCTCGATGAGAGCGCGCGCCTCGGCATTGTCGAAATCACCCACCACCGTTATCACTGCATTATTCGGCGCGTAGTAAATGCGGAAGAAATTTGTGACGTCGTCGATGGTCGCGGCGTCAAGATCTTCCATCGATCCGATCGTTGAGTGCGCGTTGGCCGGATTCTTGAAGATCAGTTCATTCATACGCAGGAACGCGTTGACGTATGGTTGATTGTCGTAACGAAGACGCTTCTCTTCCTGCACTGCATTGCGTTGATTGTCGAGATTCTCCTGCGTCACTTTCAGCGAGCGCATCCGATCACTCTCCAGCCAGAAAGCGAGCGGCAGGTAATTCGACGGCAACGTTTCAAAATAATTTGTGCGCTCGGTGGACGTGGTTCCGTTCATCGTGCCGCCGGCGTTGAAGATGTATTGAAAGTGCGCGGCTTTGGGAACGTTTTCCGAGCCCTGAAACATCATGTGCTCGAACAAGTGCGCGAAACCGGTTCTCCCTACTTTCTCGTTTCGCGAACCGACGTCATAATAAACAGCGATTGAAACTACTGGGATAGCACGGTCCGGACTCAACACGACGCGCAGACCGTTAGCCAGAGTGAATTCTTCGATTGGAGTCGGCGGTAAGTGAAATCGTTCTGTCACGAATATTTTCTCTGCCAAATACAAAGGCGTGCTTTACCGTTCGCGAGGAAGGTAAAGCACTGCTTTGGGGGGAAGATTGTTAGCCCGCGCGAACTTAAGGCGCCAGCTTCGCGCGCTTCAGACAGTCTTATCAGCAATCAAGCCGCGCAGTTCAGCTCGCAGTCGTTCGATTTCGGCGAGCTTTTGTCTGACGCGTTCAAACAATGCCGATTGAGTCTTGATGCCTTCATCGATCAGGAAGCCGGCCGCTTCTGCGCGACTGCGAAATACACCGGCCTGGACCAGAGCTTCGAGCTTCTCCTGCGCTTCCGGTGAGATCTTCACGGCGACAACGTAATCATCTTTTGCCGAGATCGCCTTTTCGATGGTCCTACTGATATCGCGTCCAATTGCACTCAGTGATTCCGGAATACGCGAGGCAATATCACGGACTGACGAAGCGGTTCGATTGTGCTCTTCGGCACCGGATCCCAGATCGTCGTCGCGAAGCATCAGGTCGTCGACTCTTTCCGGCGCCGGGTGTTCTTCCTTGTGATACGGACTGCTCATTAGTAACAGACTCCTTTGCAAACTACCGAATTCTATCCGTCCGTGTTCTACGATTGTTTGCCTTTGTAAGTTCATTCTACGGAGCGCGCGAAACACGGTCAAGCAACCTTGGAGTGCGGTGACTTATCACCGCTTTGGTAAAAATACTAAAGCGCCAACAAGTTGGCGCACTCCAAGGAGGCGCTCAAATCAAAACTGCATAACTGCCCTTCCGAGCACAACCTTGCCCGCCTAGTCGGCATCCGTTATATTGCAAGTGCGACGTAAGTTATAGTTAACGTCGTTGAAGTCTTAAAGAACTCGAGGTTCGCAGTGAAAAGAATTCCAGCTCACGTCGCTCTCATCCTGCTCAGTTTTGCTCTCGTTCTGCCCGGCTTTGTGATTGCGCAATCCACCAATCCGAATGTAAGCCCGGTGGCAAAGCGCCCCCGAGGAGGACCGACGGCCGCGACGGCAGCCGTTGAGCGAGACTTCAATGAAGCGCTGAAAATGATCGAAGAGCAATACGTCGATGGCAGAAAGTTGAACTACAACGACGTTTTCAAATCCTCGATCATCGGTATGCTTCGCTCACTCGACCCCCATTCCAATTACTACGACCGCGAAGAGTTTGACGAACTGAAGACTGATCAGCGCTCCGAATACTTCGGTATTGGAGCCTCGATCCAAAATTACGTTCGCGGCGACCAGGCCGACACGTATATCACCGCCACCTTCGATGGTTCGCCTGCTGCCAAAGCCGGACTGCGTTACGGCGATCGCATCGTTGAAGTTGACGGCGTGGCGATGACGGGAAAAACGTCCCTCGAAGTGCGCGACAAGATTCGCGGCCCGCGCGGTTCGACTGTGAAGTTGACGCTCGAACGTGCGGCTGACAAGCACGTCGAAAACGTCGACATTATTCGCGACGCGGTTCCGCAGCCTTCGGTACCCGACGCGTACATGCTGAAGCCGGGAGTCGGCTATATCGACATGACGCGTGGTTTCAATTACACGACTACCGACGAACTGCTCGACTCGCTCGATCGTCTGCACGCGAAGGGAATGACTTCGCTCGTGCTCGACCTGCGTAATAATCCCGGCGGATTCCTGGACCAGGCGATTCACGTTGCCGAAGTCTTTTTACGAAATGGGCAGGTGATTCTGACGCAGAAGGGTCGCAATGGTTTTCGTGACAACACGTACGAGTCGCGAAACAATGCTCCCGATCTGACGCCGCTGGTGATCTTGATCAATGAGAATACAGCGTCGGCATCAGAGATCGTCGCGGGGGCCATGCAGGACCACGATCGCGCCTTGATCGTTGGCCAGACGAGCTTTGGTAAGGGTCTGGTGCAGAGCATCATTCCGCTCGAATACGGCGCCGGATTGACCTTGACGTCCGCGAAGTACTACACCCCTTCAGGCCGTCTGATTCAGCGCGATTACTCGAATGGTGGCTTTTACGATTACTACACACACGGCGGCGGAGTCGCTCGCGATCCCAAAGCCGCGCCGGCCAAACCGGTTGGTCCGGAAACGAAGACTGACACGGGTCGAGCGGTTTATGGCGGCGGCGGAATTTCACCGGACGAGAATGTGAATGCGCGCACAGTTAACCTGAGTCAGCGACGTCTTTTAAGTCCGATATTTGCTTTCACGCGCGAATTAGTGAATGGACGTGTTCGTGGTTTTGAAGCGAGCCGCATCGCCGGCGGGATCAATTTCCGTCACGAGTTGAAACCGGAAGAGTTCAAGGTTACTGACGCGATGTTCAAGGCGTTTCGTGATTTTGCCACCGCAGATCCGGATTTCAAGGTTACAGCGGCCACGATCGATCGATATCGCGCGTTCATCGAACTCGAGCTGCGTTTTAACCTGGTCACTGCTGCATACGGCCGAGTGATCGGAGACAGAGTATTCGTTACCAGCGACGATCCTCAGGTTGCGAAAGCAGTGGACGTGTTGCCCAAAGCCCGCGACCTCGCCATGGGCTCTAATCAAAGCCGAGCTCAATAAATTAAATCCGTCTGCGCAGCATCCGCGCAGATCTGTGTTGCTGTTTCAGGCATAACACAAAGTCTTGCGTCTAAAACCTTCCTGTGCTACGTTTACGCACATGAAACGCACCGTACGTCCAACCAAAGGTCTGGTGAACACTGAAGAGCTCGGACGCGCCGTAAAGCGCCGACGCGAAGAGCTTGGTCTGAGCCTGCGCGATGTCGCGAGTGAAACATCCGTCTCAGCTTCGACTCTTTCACGTATCGAAAACGGCACTGGTAAACCTGACGCAGACAACATCGCCCGTCTCACCGCGTGGCTCGACGTCCCGATGGAGCGAATCCTCAGCGGCCGCGATCCAAAGACCGAAGAGTCGCAAGCCGTCGTTTACTATCCACAGGAGCCGACGCCCGAGATTGTCGAAGCTCATCTGCGCGCGGATCGTAATCTCACACCCGAAACGGCCGCGGCATTGTCCGAGTTGTTTCGCGTTGCTTACACTCAGTTCAGCAAGAGCGGCTCGAAGAAGCGACGCTAGACCACCAATGCGCTGAATCCGGTATACTTTCCACGTGCTGCTGGGCGATCTACCTCCAGGTGAAAAGTGGCGAAATTTTGAGTTGAAAGCTCTTGGCCTGCGCGACTTCGCCCACGTCCGCATCGATCAGCCACTCAATCCATTCGACCTCGCGCGCTTTGCAAATCTAATCGTAATCCGGTTCGACGAGGTCGCGGGTTTGAGCGAAACTGCTCGCGAACACCTGCTCGGAAGCGCGTCTGAAAGCTGGTCGGGCGGGGCCTGTACCCTCCCAAACGGCATGAAATTGGTGATACTTAATCCGACGCACGGTCGTTCGCGAACGAATGCGACGCTCATGGAAGAGATTTGTCACGTGTTTTTGGGCCACCAGGCCAACCGCCTCTCGATCGTAACCAGGGACGAACGTGGTAAGGTAATGAACCGCGATTACCGCAAGGCCGACGAAGAGGAGGCGTACGCAGTCGGCGCCGCGGGCTTGGTTCCCTATGCGTCATTGAAGAAAATGCTGTTGGTGGGGAAGACTTCGCAGGAGATTGGATTACACTTTCGTGTCAGCCGTGAGCTGGTTGAGTATCGTATGAAAGTGACGCATCTCTGGCGCGAGTTCAAACATTTAAGAGTTGTCTGATGACTGAACGATTGAAAGAAGCAGAGCCGGCGCTGTCGACTATCGACAAGCTGCGCATGCTGCTCGACATCACGAAAAAGATCAGCCGGTCCCTCGATCTACAGGAAGTACTCAACCTGGTGATGGACACGCTCGACTCGCTGATTCCGTATGATGCCGCCGGCATTTTCGTCCTGCAGTGTCTCGACCCGGAACTTGTTCCCGAAGGTGAAGAACCGTGCACGTTTAAATCTGAAGCGGTGCGAGGCTACGACATCGATGAGCTCTCGGATTTGCACCTCAAACTCGGCGAAGGTTTTATCGGCAGTGTGGCGCTGAGCGGCGCACCTGTCATTTCTCACGACGTCCGCAACGATCCGGTTTACATCAACGCACGGGATCGAACGCGATCTGAAATGGTCGCGCCGATTATTTCGAACGACGAAGTCATCGGTGTCTTCGATCTCGAAAGCGACGATCTCAACGCCTATTCAAATGACGATCTCGAGGTGCTGATGCTGCTTGCGTCGCAGGTCGCGATCATCATCGAGAAGGTGATGCTGCACGAGCAGTTGATCGAGAAGCAGAGACTGGAGAGCCAGTTGGAAGTGGCCCGCCAGGTCCAATTGGCCTTGCTGCCTGCAACAGATCCGGAGTTGCCTGGTTACGACATCAGTGCGTACAACTTTCCTACTGAAGAGGTCTCAGGTGACTACTACGACTGGGTAAAGATCCACGACGACGAAATCGGGATCGTGATTGCAGACGTGTCGGGCAAAGGGGTGCCGGCGGCAATCCTGATGGCGTTTCTGCGATCCAGTTTGAGAGCCGCGACTCACATCGGGTATGCACCCAACATCTCCATGGCGAAAGTGAATTACCTACTGTGGGAGTCAATCGAGAGAAATCAGTTCATTACGGCGTTCCACGGGATTTTAGACGCTTCGAACGGACTCTTGGCCTATTCGAATGCGGGTCATAATCCGCCACTGCTCATTAATGTCGACCTTGAAACGCGTTTTATTGAGTACGGCGAACAGCCGCTCGGAATGTTTCCGGAGACGCGTTATCACCAGCATCACTTAAGACTCAGAGCCGGCGACGTGCTGGTCCTTTATACTGACGGCGTAACAGAAGCGTCGAATCCGGAGGGAGTTGAATTCGGGCGCGAACGTCTCGCCGAGGCAGTGAAGCAGAACTACGAACGCCCTGCGCGCGAGTTGATTGCCAGTCTGGAGATGGCGGTTTTGGAGTGGACCGCCAATGCCGGAGCCACTGACGACGTAACCTTCTTTGTCATCAAAGCACTCAAAGAAAACAAATGATCTCGTCCGGTGGCGCTCAATAAACTAAACGCGGGAGATTTTTCGATCTCCCGCGTTGCCATTCGTCAAACTATTTGTGATGCTAGTGTGCGGTCAGCGAGCAGTGGGCGTGATCTCCGCCCGGTGCGAGTGGTGCACGATAGTCGCCAAAGTGAAACTCAGCTTCCGCCTCCGACAATGCATAAACATCAAAACCGTATGCATCGAGGTAGTCTGCCAAATCATCGGGGGAAAGCAGATAGACGGCAGGCGAGTAGCCTGCTTCAACACGAATTTCCAGCAGGCGCTCGATTACTTCAAGTGGTGCAAAGCATCGCACAGGATCTCTGTAT
>DASYPN010000075.1:0-13454 GCA_036006625.1 Pyrinomonadaceae bacterium
GTCGACGTCGGCGGCGAATCAACGCGACCCGGCGGGGAGCCGATTTCTATTGAACAAGAAATCGAACGCGTCGTTCCCGTCATTGAAGCGCTCGCTTCACGCACTGAAGTTCCGATCTCCGTTGACACAACCAAATCCGAAGTCGCACGGGCCGCACTCGACGCGGGCGCAGCAATCGTCAACGACATCTCAGCACTTCGTTTTGATTTCTACGTTGCCGATGCTGTCGCACGCGCGGGCGCAGGCCTCGTGTTGATGCACTCACGCGGCACACCGGCAACGATGCATCGATTACCGCCCGTCGCCGACATCATGCACGAAGTCACACACAGTCTGCGTGCGAGTATCAACATGGCCGAACGTCGCGGCGTTAAGCCCGAATCAATCGTGATCGATCCTGGCATCGGTTTCGGAAAGAGCCAGGAACAAAACCTCGAATTGATCGCGAAACTCGATCAACTAATCGCCGTGTTCCCTGACAATCCACTCCTGATCGGCACGTCGCGCAAATCCTTCATCGGCCGTCTCCTCGCCGACGAATCGGGCACTCCCGCGCCCGCCGAAGATCGTCTGCACGGCTCGCTCGCTACCATAACCACCGCCATTCTGAAAGGCGCCCACATCGTCCGCGTGCATGATGTGAAGGCGACTAAAGACGCCATCCGGGTCACAGAGTCCATCCGTGAAAATCTACCGACTATATGAGACAATCGGGCGCCAATGAATACGCCAATCCGTGTTTCCCTCTTCATCCTGATGCTCTGCTTCGTTTCCGGTTTCGCTGAGTGCTATAAGCCGGTCACCAAGAATCAACTTCCAGCTCGAATCAAGACTGTCGCAGTGCCGGCGTTTCAGATGGAAAGCCAGGCGCTGCGCTACAAGATTGAGTCGCGCTTTACGGATGCGGTGATGCGTGAAGTCGTGCATCGCGGGCGTGGGTTGCGTGTGCAGGGACAACGCGAAGGCGCGGACGCCGTGATCGAAGGCGTCATCAAGAAGTTTTATTTCGGCGGCGTGCTGCTCGACGACAAAGGACGCGCGCGAATTTTTGAAGTGACGATAGAGGCTGCCGTAACCGTGCGTGATCAGACTGAGAATCGTGTGCTTTACGACAATCAGAACTTCGTCTTTCGCGGCGAGTATGAGTTCGGAAGTGACCCGCGCAGCTTCTTTAACGAAGAGGATCCGGCGATCCTTCGCATGTCGCGCAATTTCGCCGAAAGCATCGTGTCAACGCTCATCAACGCTGTCCAACTCGAAAAGAAATGAAGGCGCTGTCTCGAACTGAGCTCGATCGATCGCTGCGTGAAGGTCTGCGACCGCTTTACCTGCTGCTGGGCTGTGAAACCTATCTGCGTCGAGTTGCAGCACAGACGATCACTGAGGCTGCGCTCAGTCGCACTTTGCTGCGCGAGTTCAATGAATCGGCTTTCAGTCTATTGAGTGATCCGGTGCAGTCTGCGATTGCTGCGGCGGAGCAACTGCCGATGATGTCGGACACGCGCGTGGTTCGCATTCGCGACTTCGCAAGGCTGCGCGAGGCGGATGAAGACACGCTCATTCGTTATCTCAACAACCCGGCGCCCTCAACGGTAATGATCTTCATCGCCGATGAGCTCGACAAGCGAAAGAAGTCGAGCAAGGTGCTGCTCGATACTTGTACCGTCGTCGAATTCGGGCCACTCAAAGATGCCGAAGCGAAGGCCTGGGCCAAGACGCGATTGAAGGAACTGAAAGTTACTGTTGACGATCAGGTGTTGAGTGAATTGATTCGCCTTGTGGGCACTGACGTGCAAACGCTCTTCAACGAGCTTGAGAAACTAGCTTCAGCGGCGGCGAGCTCGGGCGGCCGCATCACTCCGGATCTTGTCGATGAACTAATCGGCCGTTCCCGCGAGTTATCAAACTTTGAATTGGGCGATCACCTGCTGGCCGGCAATCGCAAGAAGGCACTCGAAACGCTGCACCGCCTCCTCGAAGATGGTGCTGAACCGGTGATGCTAGTCGGGCTCATTGCCGGCAACTATCACCGTCTGGCTTTGGGAAAACACCTGCTGACACGCGGCGGTCGCGAAGAAGTCTTCCGCAACATCTCGTTGCCGCCATTCAAACGTGATTCTTACATCTCCACTCTGCAACGTAGCAGCGCAGCCAAGATCGCCCGTGGGATTCAACTCACCGCCGCCGCCGATCTCGCAATCAAAACATCTCAAGCAACTCCTCGTCTCCAACTCGAATTACTCGTGTGTGAATTAGCTGCTTGAGCCGCGTTCATCCGCCTAAATCCGCGGCTAAAACCGTCTTGCACTTCTCAACGATCGATACATTCCCTGCCTCATCCAATCGCTCCGCAATGCGCTCAATCCAAAACCTTGTAACCTCCTCGTTATACTTCTTCGGATCCACCTGATGGTGAGCAAGGAACTGCAACAAACCCTCGCGCATGCGATCGAGTGCGGCTTCCCTTCCGAGGTTATGCACATACCAAACCGCCACCACCAGGTGATCCTTGTGTTTGAACTCGGCTGCATTCGTCTGACATGTTTCAAACCCGCGCACTACTCTCTCGATTTCCTGCTCGGAGTTCATCAATGGCTCCTTTCCAAATAAAAACCGAGGCGGATCGAATTCGATCCGCCTCGGTAGATTTCGGGATGTTGGCTGGTCTATTTAGCAGCCACTTGATTCGCGCGAACTGTCAGCCGCGACTTGTAACGCGCCGCAGCGTTCTTGTGCAGGACGCCCTTCTGGACCGACTTGTCGATCACCGACATGGCATCGGGCAGAACCTTCTGAACTTCGTCACTCTTGCCCGCGTCGAGCGCCGCCCGCAGCTTCTTGATATACGTCCTGACCTTGGTCTTATGGCTGCGATTAATGGCGCGACGCTTCTCGCTCTGCCGCACGCGCTTCTCTGCTGATTTATGATTCGGCATTAAAATCTCCAAAAACTAAGCAAAAACCCACGATTTACGCGCCCCTCACCTCCGGCACAAGCGACGGAGTATAAGTACCGCCCCAGCCAGTGTCAAGCGATGGAGAGCTTAGGCTGCCAGCGCCAACGGCGCGGAATATGACAGCCAGGGGCAAGCGCGTAGCGAAGCGGAGCGCGTCGCCCCTGGTAAATATCCAAAACGAGCGACGAGCCCCGAAAGGGCGTGATAGCGATGTCAATTTCGGCCCTTCAGGCCTGGCTCCTGCTTTGTGGGCTTAACCAGGAGCGACGCGCTGCGCTTCGCTTCGCGCCTGCCCCTGGCTTTCATATTCCCGCGCCGTTGGCGCTCATTATGCTACTTTTGAGGCAATGCTCTGGCCCACAGGCTCGACGCCGTCCTTCATCAACTTGTACTCGACCGAGTCGACCAACCCGCGCCAGCTTGCCTCGACTATGTTGGAGGAGACGCCGACTGTGCGCCACGAGGTTTTTCCGTCGGTTGAGGTTATCAGGACGCGAACGAGGCTGGCCGAGCCGCTTAACGAACTATTGATGACGCGAACTTTGTAGTCGATCAAACGCATCTCGGACAACGAAGGATAAAACTCCGCGAGGGCACGACGGAGGGCCTGATCGAGAGCGTTGACGGGGCCGGTGCCGGTCGCTGCAGTGTGCTCGACCGTGTCGCCAACCTTGATCTTCACGGTCGCTTCGCTCAACGGCATCGAGGCTCCGCGATGCTCGTCAATCACTCTGAACGCGAGTAACTCAAAGAACGGCTCCGGCTCGTGGCGGAGTTTATGGACCAGCAGCTCGAAGCTGGCTTCGGCCGCTTCGAACTCGAAGCCTTCATGTTCCAAACGCTTCAACTCGTCGAGGATTCGCTGTTCGCCTGCAAACTCGAGGTTGAGCTCACGCGCCTTGGCCTGCAGGTTTGCGCGTCCCGAAAGATCAGAAACAAGTATCCGACGACGATTACCAATCAACTCCGGAGCGACATGTTCGTACGTCAAAGGATTGCGCTCAACTGCAGAGACGTGTACCCCGCCCTTGTGTGCAAAAGCACTCGCGCCGACAAACGCAGCAGACGATGCAAGCTCGAGGTTTGCAATCTCACTCACGAAACACGACGTCTCGCGCAACTTCCGCAAATGTTCCGGTCCAATCACTTCGCGGCCCAGCTTCAACTCGAGGTTCGGAATCACCGCACACAAGTTCGCATTGCCGCAACGCTCACCATATCCGTTGATAGTCCCCTGCACATGAGTCGCACCAGCCACGACAGCCGCAAGCGTATTTGCCACGGCAAGCTCGCCGTCGTTGTGACAGTGAATTCCGATCGGAACATTCACCCGCTCTGTAACCTCACGCGTGATACGTTCCACATCGTGAGGAAGACTCCCACCATTCGTATCGCAAAGCACGAGGCGTGCTGCTCCAGCCTCAGCAGCGACGAGCAGCGTCTTCAACGCATACTCGGAATTCGTTCGGTACCCGTCAAAGAAATGTTCCGCGTCATAAATCACAAGCGGCACTCGAGCCGAAAGATACCGGACCGAGTCAGCGATGATTTCAAGATTCTCTTCAAGACTAATTCGCAACGCCTCGCGAACGTGCAGTTCCCACGACTTGCCGAAGATAGTAACGACGGGTGTGTTTGCTTCGATTAGAGACTGAATACTCGGATCGGTTTCACACGAAAGACTGCTGCGCCGCGTGGCGCCAAACGCAGTGATGCGCGCGTGACGCAATTTCAACGAACGAGCCTCGTTGAAAAAGGCAACATCGCGAGGATTTGAACCGGGCCAACCACCCTCGATGAAGTCGACTCCAAGCGCGTCGAGTTCTTCAGCAATCCGGCACTTATCAGCAACGGAAAAATTGATTGCTTCGCCCTGTGTACCGTCACGAAGCGTGGTGTCGTAGATTTCGATTCGGGTGCTCATCTGTGACCCATTTCGAATGGTTGTGCGACGAGATGAAGCCACTCATCGTATCGCTCTTCGCGGCCTGCCACCGCGGAAAAGAAAACTCGTTGGATTTGCTCTGTAACAGGACCGCGCCGGCCGCCATTAATCGTGACACCATCAACCTCACGAATCGGCGTTACTTCCGCGGCGGTGCCGGTGAAGAACGCTTCGTCAGCGCCGACAAGCTCTTCGAGTGTCATGGCACGAGTAACAACGGGATAACCAAGATCGGACGCGATCCGGATCACTGCATCGCGAGTAATTCCCATCAGAATCGAATCTCGCTCGTCATTAGTTATCAACTCACGGTGGCGAACGATGAAGAGGTTCTCACCTGATCCTTCAGCCAAATGTCCTTCGCTGTTCAATAACAACGCCTCGTCGAAACCACGTTTGAAAGCATCGCGTACTGCGAGGATAGAGTTGAGATACTGACCACAGGCTTTTGCGGTTGTCGGCATCATCTCGGAATGAAACTTCTTCCACGGCGAGACTGTGACGCGCACTCCCTCTTCAAGGCCAACAGCTCCGAGATAAGGCGCCCAGGGCCACGCGAGTATGACCACTTCCACCGGACACTTCGCCGGATGCACACTCAGACTGCTGCTGCCGAAATAACAAAGTGGGCGCAAATAACAACTTTCGAACTCATGCACGCGAACCAATTCTTCGATGGCTTCAGTCAACTCCAACCGGTCGTAAGGTATTTCGAGCCCGTAAACACCGGCTGAAGCGTAGAAACGATCGAGATGGGCATCCAGACGAAAGATCGCCGGACCAGCATCGGTTGCGTAACACCGTATTCCTTCGAAAACGCCACTGCCGTAGTGCAACGCGTGGGCCGACACGTGCGTAGTGGCATCCTCCCAGCGAATGATTTCGCCGTTGCGCCAAACCCATTTGGATTGATCGAAGCTCATGTAAATTGTCCGATAAAAAAAGGCCATCAACCTTTTCTTGTTGATGGCCGCAAGTCGCGTTGAAGAATGTCAATTGGGCCATCAAGTTGGTTGAAGGCGAATCGAGATGAGCCTAATTGCGATGGCAGTGCGAACCATGTCTGTACTCTACCGCGCTGCCTCCGCAATTGCATAATTGATTATTTTTAGCCCACCATAAATCGTAAACATTCTGTGATTTTTGTGCCTCTTTGTGGACGTATTGACACTCGCCAAAGGCTGTAGTAGCGTCAACTTTGCAATCTATGCAAATCATCCAATTGCTCACCGAAGCCCCACATCGACACCGCTGGTCCTGCTGCGCGAAGGAGAAAGTTAACAGAGTTTGAAGAAGATTGAGTTGCCGCCTCGTGGTTTAGAGACGTTATTTGGCGTTCACGATCAGAACATCAAATACCTGGAATCTCTGCTTGACGTAAGAATTGACGCCCGTGGTCAGGACGTCTCGATTGATGGTGACCCTGCCGACGTCGAAACTGTCCAACGCATCCTCGAAGACTTTTCCGACCTCTTCAAAGAAGGAAAACACTTCACTGACAAAGAGCTGCGCGAAGCGTTCGCACAGATCGCCGAAGACCGCGCGTTCAGCCTGCGCGACTACTTCACGAAGGCGCGTTTTAATCCCGCGGGAAAGAAACAAGTCGCGCCGAAGTCGTCGAACCAGCGCAAATACATTCAGGCCATCCAGGAGAAGGACGTCGTGTTTGGCATCGGCGTGGCCGGCACCGGTAAAACCTATCTCGCAGTGGCGATGGCGGTGCAGGCGTTGATGCAAAAACAGGTGAACCGGATCGTGCTTGCGCGTCCGGCTGTCGAAGCTGGAGAGAAACTCGGCTTTCTGCCGGGAGACCTGCAGGACAAAGTTGATCCGTACCTGCGTCCGCTTTACGACGCGCTCTTTGATCTGATCGACTACGAACGCGTTACGAAATTGCTGGAGAAGCGAGTGATTGAAGTTGCGCCGCTTGCGTTCATGCGTGGCCGAACGTTGTCGGATGCGTTCATCATTCTCGACGAAGCGCAAAACACCACCAGCGAACAGATGAAGATGTTTCTCACGCGCATCGGCTTCGGTTCGAAGGCCGTGATCACCGGCGACGTCACTCAGGTCGATCTCCCGACCGGCAAACGCAGTGGCCTGGTCGAAGCTGAACGAATCCTTTCACAGCTCGAAGGCATTGAATTCGTCTACTTCACTGACAAGGACGTCGTGCGACACAAGCTGGTGCAGATGATCATTCGCGCGTACGAAGAGCAAGGCAAGAAGAGCCAGATCTAGCGATGGTCGAGGTGGTCAATCGTCAGCGACGTTTGCAGCTCGATACGGAAGCGTGGTCCACTTTCGCTACGAAAGCTCTCAATGCCATCGGAAAGAACGAGTCGTCTGCAACGATCGCCTTTGTCTCGGACAAACGTATTCGAGAATTGAATCGCCAGTTTCGTGGGATTGATAAAGCGACCGATGTGTTGTCATTCCCGGCGGAGGAAGATTTGAATCTTGGCGATGTTGCGGTCTCAGTCGAAACGGCGGCCGTGCAGGCGAAAGAAAATAGTCTCTCGCTCGATCAGGAAATTGCGCAGTTAATACTTCATGGACTGCTGCATCTCTCGGGCTATGATCATGAAACCGACAAGGGCGAGATGAATCGGTTGGAACTGAAGTTGAGAAGGAAGTTAGATATTGATTAACAAGATTTGCAGGATTGACAAGATATCTTGTAAATCCCGTTAATCCTGTCCATACTATTTCTCCATCGATGGAACTTGAAATAGGGCTTGCGCTCGTTCTGCTCATAGTGCTCTCTTTGCTGGCTACGGTCGACATGGCCTTCGCCCAGTTGAGCGACGTGGGTTTGCGCCGTCTGATTGGCGAAAACGGAGACAAGCCTGAACCACGATCAAGACTCTTCCTGCGGCAAGCACTGGAGAATCGCCCACGCTTTAGCTTCGCCCTTTCGGCGACGATCCAGATACTGCTCGTGGTGGTCGCGGTCCTCATCACGTCGATCTCGCTTTATCTGTTTCCTGATCCACGACTCGTCCTCGTCGGTCTATTCGCCGGCTTAATCCTCGCAGGAATCTTTCGTCAACTGATACCGCTCTTCATCTCGACACGAAATCCAGAAGGCACGTTGCTCTTCCTGCTTCCGATTGTTCGTCCATTTATTCCGGTCATGACGTTCATCGCCGATCCTTTTCAGCGACTCTTCGATCGTTCACGTCGCAAGGATCAAGTGACTGAAACCGGTGAAGAAGTGGAAGAGGATGACGACAGCGGCGATCTGCAGGCGCTAATCGACGTCGGCGAAGCCGAAGGCATTCTCGAGGAGGAAGAAGGTGAACTGATCCATGCGATCATCGACTTTGGCGACACGCGCGTGAGTGAGGTGATGACGCCGCGTCCCGAAATCGTCGCCATGGCTGAGAGTGCGACCGTGCGCGAAGCGCGCGACGTAATCCTCGAGTCGAAGTACTCGCGTCTGCCCGTCTATCGCGAACAGATCGACAACGTTGAGGGCATAATTTATGTGAGAGACCTGCTCCAGTATTGGGCTGATGGTCGTGAAGAAGAATGCATTAAGTCTCTCGTGCGTTCAGTCTACTTTGTGCCGGAGACAAAACCAGTCGACGAGCTGCTCAAGGAGATGCAGAAAGCCCACGTCCAACTTGCGATGGTGATCGACGAGTATGGCGGCGTGTGTGGCCTGGTTACCGTCGAAGACATTCTCGAAGAGATCGTCGGTGAGATTGAAGACGAAGATATCCTTGGCGAAGAGCTGGAAGAGATCGTCGAAAGCGTCGAAGGAAGTTACGACGTACTCGGTTCGACCCAGATCGGCAAGATCGAACGGCTGTTTGATATGGAGATCGAGGCAGACGACTTCACCACGATAGCCGGCCTGGTGATCAATGAATCAGGAAAGGTTCCGGCGGTAGGTGAACTGCGGATCTTTCGCGGTCTCGAAGTCGAAGTGCTCGAAGCAGACGAACGGCGAATCATCCGCGTGCGTGTCAGAAAAGCACCGGAAGAAAACGAAGCAGACGTAGATCACAAAGAATCACAAAAGGCACAAACGTCTTAGGCGAGAACAATGGGTAAACAAAAGAGCAAATTCCTTCGCGGTAAACGAATCGACCCAGCACCAATCGAGAAAAACATAGCCGTCGCGGACCTGATCGACGAAGCATTCCTGGCTTACAACGCCGCGCGCCTACGCGAAGCGTGCCAGCTCTTCACACAGAAGATGCTGGAGCCCGAGGTCACGATCGGTCTTTCGTTGACGGGAGCGTTGACACCCGCAGGACTCGGCATTTCCGCGCTGATTCCGCTTATCAAAGCCGGCTTTGTTGACTGGATCATCTCGACTGGCGCAAATCTCTATCACGACACGCACTTCGGCATCGGCCTCGCGATGCACCTCGGCAACGCGCACACATCCGACGTGGTCCTGCGCGAAGAAGAAGTAGTTCGAATCTACGACATCTTTTTCGATTACTCAGTGCTGCTCGATACTGACGCTTTTTTCCGCAAGATCATCGAAGCGCCTGAGTTTCAGCATCCGATGTCCACGGCTGAGTTTCATTATCTCTGCGGACGTTACGTTCACGAACGCGAACAAAAGCTCGGCATCAAAGACAAATCGCTACTCGCAGTCGCTTACGAATATGCCGTGCCCATCTATACCTCATCGCCTGGCGATTCCTCGATCGGAATGAATGTGGCAGCCAAAGCGATTCAGGGAAACAAGCTCGCATTCGATCCGTCACTCGATGTGAATGAGACTGCATCGATCGTGCTCGCTGCTAAACGCAGTGAAGTAAAAGTCGGCAGCAAGAAAAAGAAAGGGCAATCCGCAGTCTTCATTCTAGGCGGCGGTTCACCAAAGAATTTTCTTTTGCAAACTGAGCCGCAAATTCAGGAAGTGCTCGGCATCGACGAACGCGGACACGATTATTTTCTTCAGGTGACAGATGCGCGGCCGGATACTGGTGGCTTGTCAGGCGCGACTCCCGGTGAAGCAGTGTCGTGGGGTAAGGTCGATCCCGATCGACTTCCCGATGCAGTTGTGTGTTACGTCGATTCTACGGTGGCGCTTCCGCTCATTACGGCTTATGCTCTTACTCGTCATGAACCTCGCGAACCGAAGCGTCTCTATGAGAAGCGCGAGCAGTTCATGAATTTATTACTGGCGGAATACGAGAAGTCAAAACGACGATAGGGTAATTGGAGACAACCGGCCATCATGGGTGAATCAAGTGCGACCGCCAAGAAGAAAAGTTATTACGACTGCGTTGACTGCCCCGCATACTGTTGTTCGGTCTACGAACGCGTTCAGGTGACACCAAGAGACATTCGCCGTCTCGCGAAACATTTCGGCGTCACGGAAGAAGTAGCCACCGTCCGCTATACAAAGATCTACGAGAAGGAAAGAGTGCTGCGTCGCAAGAAGGACGCACTGTTTGGCGAGGCCTGCCAGTTCATCAATCCTGAAACGCGTGGCTGCGGGATCTATCACGCGCGACCGGCGGTGTGCCGGGAGTTTCCGACCACGAAGCGATGCGCGTATTACGATCTGCTCACGTTCGAACGCGAGCAGCAGGACGATCCGAACACGATCCCTTTGGTGAAGATTACATTCAAGAACGGGAAGAAGTAGGTCCAGTGCAAGATTTTTTATCGAAACTGATTGGGAAGAAAATTGATATCTTCTGCGGCGCCGGATCAAGCCTGCGAGGTGAAGTCCTCAAGGTCGAGATGGGCGTCCTGCATCTGCGCGATGACGACGGCAAACAGTGCTATGTCGCTGTCGACAAGATTATCGTGGTCTGGGAAGCACGCGACGACGAACACCGCGCCGGCTTTGTGCCACAAAATATTAGGTAGCCACAAAAAGGCACATAAAGCACAAAAGGAAATTTAAAAAGTTAAAGGCGCCAAATTCCCGTTTGGGGGGATGAGCGCCTTTAACTAATTAATCGTTTTGTGCTTTTTGTGCCTTTTTGTGGCTAATGCTGATTTGAGGCTACCTGCACCGCCTGTGGCACGCGACGGAAGCCATCGATGTGCTTCAGCCAGTACTCAGTAAACTCTTGATAGACTACACCGTGGCGACGTGATGCGTGGTAGAAGCCGTGTTCGTCGGCAACGACGCCCACGTGTGTCAGACCACTGAAGAACACGAGAGTTCCAAACTTGAACTGCTCTTCAACCGGCGGCGCTGCGAATCGTGCAAACAGATTACGCGCGCTCACTCTTTCGAAGTTAACCCCGGTCGCCTGGAAAATACTCCATACAAAGCCTGAACAGTCGAACCTGTCTGGTCCGGTTGCTCCCCATCGATACCGCGATCCGAGACGCTGATCGATTGCAGCCAGGAGTAGTGGCTCATTCTTTATGAATGCGGTGCTCGACGGACTCGGCGCAGGTGCGAGGTCAATAACCGGCTTTGGCTTCGCTTCCCACACCGGCTTTGGCGCGGGTTCCTCCGATGCCAGCACAGCAAACTCGTCCGGTGAGCAGGACACTTCGTTCACGTCACCGCCGTTCGCGACTCGTGGACGAGTTTGGGCGAAAGCTGATACTGACAAGATCGAGAAAGCCAATGTGGCAAGTAACACACGAGGGAACAGTTTTCGTAACTCCATAGACAGGGAAGTACCTTTTCTGAGTAATCTAAATTTTTGGTATTTCTGCGTGAGGGGGGCACCGCTAAAAGACTTGGGCATCTTAGCGGCTGAACTGGTGTGCTTCAACAGGCAATGTGACTGTTTCGTGACGAAACGCTAAGCAATTGCAGCGTTTGCACTGAAAGAAGTCACGAATCAGTGACGACGATGAGGAGCGTTTGCGACTGTGTTTATGGGAAGAATCGGCGACGTTTAGGATCAACACTCGGTCAATCTGAGAGAAGTTGGACCACGAGGTTAACGAAAATGCGTAACACACGTACGAGAAAAAAATTTTATCGCGACTCTTTATGGACCTTCACAAACAAGGTCACAGTAAAAAGCAGAGTAAGAGCTAGTGTCATGGGCCAGACCACTCCCAACAGCCTAAGAATCACTTCGTTTGTATGAAGGTATTAAAGTGACAATGCGGATGAGGTTCCGAAGTTTAAGCAGAGCGATCCGATCCGTTGTGTACGGCCGCATAGTTCAACCCCACTGTGATGATCTTCTGCAACAACTGATCGTAAGGAACTCCCGAATACTCTGCCGAATCGGCGAAATCTTCATGATGTGCGATCTGCGGATTCGGATTCGCCTCGAGTAGATAGAACTGCCCATCTTCCGTCATGCGATAGTCGAGGCGCGCATAACCACTCAGAAACAGATACCGATAAATTCGTTTTGACAGACGCTCGAGAGTCTTGACCTGTTCGGGCGTCAAATCCGCCGCGCGCGTCGCAACTCCAACCTTCTCCTGGTAGGTGGGATCCCACTTCACTTTCAAGGTCGCGATGTTCTCGGCGCCTTCCGGCAGCTTCTCCATCACGAGTTCCCATGGGGCGTACGTCTGGATGTTCTGATTGCCGATCACGCCCACATAGATCTCGCGGCCCTTGATGTACTGCTCGGCGATCGCCGCTGTCTTGTTCTGACGATGAATAAACTCGACGCGCTGTGTCAGCTTTTCGTCGTCGTGCACGATCGAAGCCTGCGCAATCCCAACCGAACCTTCCTCGCTGATCGATTTAACCAGGATAGGAAACTTCAATCGCTTTGGCCGGCGCACTTTTCGATTCATCGGAAACACCGCGAAGTTCGGCACGAGCAAGCGGTGATACGACAGGATCATCTTTGTCAGCGCCTTGTCGTGGGCCAGAGTCATGCCACGCGGATTACAACCCGTGTAAGCCTGCTTCATCAGTTCGAGATAACTGACGACGTGCTGATCGTAGAGTGGGTAACCATGAAACTCTTCGAGCAGATTGAATGCGATGTGAGGCTTGTGCTCCATCAACGCATTGCCGATCACGTTGAGCTGATTGTAGAGACCGACGGGATAGACGTCGTGGCCCATCTTCTTGAGCGTCGAGATCACATCGTATTCGGTTTTGACTTCGAGTTTTTCCTTGTCGGAAAGACCGTTCAACGAATCGGGAGGCACGAGGTCTTCGTGAACTAGAACGATGATGCGCAGTTTCTTTCGCGGCTCAAACGTCATACGGCTATTCGATGATAACCTGAATGGAGCACGTTCATTACTTGCACAGTCAGCACTATCATGACACGTCGGCGCGTTTCGCGGAAGGGGGTTGCTACACGAAGTTTCAATTCTCTACAACGATCGATCATGTTTTGCAGCACGTGATCGATTGTGTATTGATGCACGCCGGTGCCCTCGGCAACGATCTGTCGCACTTCACGACGCACCTTGCGAAGAAACATCGCAGCGCTCGGTTTGTTCCGGTGTCGCGGATCGTCCGAGAAGATTCGATGTAGATCTCGATCGTAAACCGCGGGCCACTCGAAGTCGTAACGCTCGCGCTTGCGCTCGTAGTGATCGCGCAGCGTTCCTCTCAATGCGGATAGTGGTTCGATCTTGGTGCGTGTTCGATTGCGCGGTTTGGTGCCGTCGAGTTCGCT
>DASYPN010000076.1:0-3519 GCA_036006625.1 Pyrinomonadaceae bacterium
TTTCGCCACGAACGTAGGCGAGACCAATCAGCATACTTCCTTCACGCGCGACAGCAACGTTCTTCGAAAGCGTTAACGGTTTGGCGCTATTTGCAGCGGCTGTGAAGTCGCCACTTTCAAAAAAGCTATCACTGAGTCGCAACGTTGCCGGCTCAAGAAGCAGACTCGAAGGCGCGGTGGCGACAAGCTGTTGTAAACGCTCACGCTCGAGAACGAGGTCGCCAGTCGCACGCGCGAGCTTCGCAAGTCGCCACAATGCATATTCCCTGACTTTGGAATCGCCGGCAGCGATCGCCTGATAGCTGGCCAGTGCCGTTGCTCTGTCGCCCGTTCGCTCAGCAATCCGGCCGAGGAGATAGTCGTAATTCTTCTCACGAAATAGCGCCTGGTTAGCAGTGCGAACGTTATCGATCTCGTTGCGAGCTTCCTGCCAGTTTTCAGACTCAACCGCTGCAACTACACGATCGGTAGACTGCGCCTGAACCGACACGCAAATTATTGTTAGAAAAAGTATTAATCTGACGAAAGACATATCTCGGATTATAATAGGGCCACAAACAGGCACAAGAGCACAGACAATAAAATCACATCGCGTCCCGAAAGTATCCCCGTTTGTGCTTTATGTGCCTGATGTGCTTTTTTGTGGCTATGATCAAACTTGAAGCGGCACAACTCGCCGCGAGGATTAAAGAAGAAGTTAAGACGGAAATCGACGGCGGTCTTCCTGTATGCCTGGCAGCAGTACGCGTGGGCGACGATCCGGCGTCGGCTGTTTACGTCAGAAACAAGATCAAGGCGTGTGAAGAGGTTGGCATTCGTTCTGAACATCATGCGTTGCCGGAGTCAACCAGCAATACTGAATTGCTTGATCTCGTTCGTTCCTTGAATGCTCGTGATGACGTTGATGGAATTCTTGTGCAACTGCCACTGCCACGCGCAATCAATGAGACTGCCATCATCGAAGCGATCGATCCAGCAAAGGATGTCGACGGGTTTCATCCGGTGAACGTAGGCAGATTGGCGATGGGCCGGCCCGTATTCGTGCCTTGTACGCCAGCAGGAATCATGGAACTACTAGACGATCGCGGTGTCGAAATACGTGGTGTGAATGCGTGTGTTGTCGGTCGCAGCCAGATCGTCGGACGGCCGATGGCGCAATTGCTCTTGCAGCGCGATGCGACGGTGACGATCTGTCACTCGCGCACGCGCGATCTTCCCGCAGTAACACGCACCGCGGATCTTCTCGTAGTTGCCATTGGTCGAGCAGGATTTATACGTGGTGAACACATCAAACCAGGCGCTACAGTGATCGACGTTGGTATGAATAGAGTCACGGACGCTGATGAAGTCCGCTTGTTGTTTGGCAGCGAAGCCGAGAAGCGACTCGAAGTGGTGGAAAAACGCGGCGCGACATTAGTCGGCGACGTAAATCCATCCCAGGCCGCCGAAGTCGCAGGCATGTTGACACCCGTGCCTGGCGGTGTGGGCTTACTAACAGTGGCGATGCTAATGAAGAACACGTTGAAAGCCGCTCGTTTGCGACGACAGTGATTTATGTTACGTGTCGGACTGACAGGATCGATCGGTGTTGGTAAGTCTTTCGTCACGTCTGTGTTTGTCGAACTAGGATGCCGTGTGCTCGACGCGGATCAAACGGCTCGCGAGGTCGTAATGCCGGGCACGCCCGGTTTAACAGCCCTGACAGAAGTGTTTGGCGAAGACATTCTAGCTGCCGATGGAACACTCGATCGGAAACGTCTCGGAGCGCTGATCTTCGCGGATCAGACCAAGCGTGAAAAACTCAATCACATCCTGCATCCGTTCATCATCGCGCGCCAGGACGAGATCCTGAACGGATGGGAAGCCGAGGATCCGAAGGGCATCGGGATTGTCGATGCGGCATTAATGATTGAATCAGGCGGTTACAAGCGTTTTGATAAACTGATTGTGGTCCATTGCCGTCCTGAAGTTCAGCTCGAGCGACTGATGCTCCGTGACAAGCTCTCGCGCGACGAAGCGTTGCGGCGAATCAATTCGCAGATGCCGCAGGAAGAGAAACAGAAGTACGCTGACTATCTGATCGACACGTCGGACGGATTTGAACTAACCCGATCTCGAACACTGGAAATCTATAACCAATTAATCCGTGTCATCCGTGGCTAAAAAACCTTTCTCCTGCATCTGCTCACTGCTGCTCGCGCTGTGTCTCATCCACACGGGCTGCTTCAGCACGGCAGAGCCCTCGACTTATTACGGCAAAGTCGTGCCGCCTCGTGCGCAGGAGTTTCGCTGGAGCAACGGCGGACTGCCCCAAACATTCGATCCTGCGTTTGCCGCAGCGCCACCAGACACTGACGCCGTCCGAGCACTCTTCGAAGGACTGACTGACTTTGATCCACAGACCCTCGCGCCTATTCCCGCCGTCGCTACTCGCTGGGAGTCGTCGCACGACGGTCGCGTCTGGACTTTCTACCTGCGTGACAATGCGCGCTGGTCAAACGGCGAGAACGTGACGGCACAGGACTTCGTTCGTTCCTGGGAGCGCACGCTCAAGATTGGGCCACTCGCCCCGCACACAGAGCTGCTCGCGAACATCGAGGGCGCAGTTCCAAGCATCTCGGCGCCGCACAGCTTCGGCGCCCGCGCAATCAACGAACACGTTTTGCAGGTGACTCTTCAGCGGGCAGACAGCGGTTTCCCCGCACTCGTGGCTCACCCTGTATTTCGTCCTGTTAAGGTCGCGACCGCGGAAAGCACGAACCGACTCGAATCGCACGAGCTGATCTCGAACGGTGCGTTTTTACTGTCTGCTGCTGAAAGAGACCGTGTTCAACTCGAACGTGCCAAAACCTACTGGGACGACGCTTCCGTCGCGCTCGATCGCGTCACGTTTGTGAACACTGCAAGTGCTGAAGACGCTCTCAGCGCTTATCAAGCCGGTGAGATCGACGCGGTCACAAACGCGCCGTTTGAACCGCTCGCACTCAAGCTACTCGCGCCATACAAGGACTTTCATCGCGAGACATTCGGCGCTTTGACTTACTACGCGTTCAATACGTCGCACGAGCCATTTGACGACGTGCGAGTGCGCGAAGCGCTCGCGCTCACGATCGATCGTGAACGAGTCAGCCGCGACGATCTCGGAGGTTCGACCGAGCCCGCAGAAAAGTTTTTCCCCGACACGATGTCCGGTGAAAAACCGGTAGTCGACAAAGCCGAGTTGCTCTCGCACGACGTCAACAAAGCAAAAGCACTTCTCGAAGAGGCGGGTTATCCGAACGGCGAAGGCTTTCCAGTGATTCGACTCTTGATCAATCGTAACGAGCAACAACGCATCGTGGCGCAGTCGATTGCCGCGATGTGGCGTGCGACACTGAACATCGAGACGGAGATCGTGATTCGCAACTGGGACGAGTATGAAGCAGGCATCAAAGCGGGCGATTACGACATCGTGCGCCGTGGCATCGTGATGCAAACGACGAGCGAACTGGTAAATCTCAGGATGTTGTTCGAGCGTGA
>DASYPN010000077.1:0-3042 GCA_036006625.1 Pyrinomonadaceae bacterium
ATTTAGTAGAGAATCGGCCATCCTACTTATGTCCGGTCCTACAACAAACCTCGTCCGAGTGGTTTTGCTGCTGGTCTTCACTGGGGCAGTGCGCGCGGAGGTGCGTCTCCCGGCGATCATCGGCGACAACATGGTGTTGCAGCAGGGGACGAAAGTCCGCATCTGGGGAAATGCAAAAGCGGGCGAACGCGTAACGGTTACGTTTCAGAACAAATCGGCTGAGACCGTCGCTGACGCACAGGGCCGCTGGCAAATTTTTCTCGGTCCTTTAAAGAGCGGCGGGCCGGCCGAGTTAACTGTCAAAGGTGACAACACGCTGACGATCAAGAATGTGCTCGTCGGCGAAGTGTGGCTGTGTTCGGGACAGTCGAACATGGAATGGCCACTCGCCAACACGATCGGCGCCACCGAGACACTTGCCCACGCAAACTATCCTGAGATTCGAATGTTCCGCGTCGAGCATCACACTTCTGCCGAACCGCTCACCGATGTCGAAGGACATTGGATCGTCACCACGCCGGATGAAGCTGCGCACTTTACCGCCGTCGGATATTTCTTCGGACGCGAACTCTACGAGCGTTTGAAGGTGCCGATCGGTCTGATTAACAGCTCGTGGGGTGGCACGCCGGCAGAAGCATGGACCAGCCACGATGCGCTTGTCTCGTCGCCCGAACTCAAGCCAATCCTCGATCGTTACGAGAGCAGTTTGAATATGCTCCCGCAAGCGAAGGAGGCTTACGCGCAGGCGCTGGCCCGATGGGAAGAGAAGAATCTCTATATCGACGCGGGCAACAAAGGCGAGGCTTTGGGGTACGCGGATCCGGCAACCTCCACGGCTGACTGGTCCAAAATGGATCTGCCACAACAATTCGAGACGGCAGGATTGTTGATTGACGGTGCGGTTTGGTTTCGCAGAGTGCTGGAACTTCCTGAATCGTGGGCCGGAAAAGATCTCGTCCTTAATTTAACTCCCATTGACGATCAGGACATCACTTACTTCAACGGTAAGAAAGTCGGTTCGATTGGAAGAGAGACACCGAACAGTTACATGGTGCCGCGCAAGTATGTCGTGCCGGGTTCGCTCGTGCACGGCGGACGAAACGTGATCGCCGTGCGTGTTTTTGACAGTGCGGGTGAAGGTGGCTTCAGTCGTGGCGGCGCGATGTCGATTGGCCCAAACGAAGGGGAAGTGATTTCACTGCGCGGAGCGTGGGATTACAAAGTCGAGCTTGCACTCGAGCCGAAGCATCCCGATTGGGGTTCGCGTCCGGAGGCTGTCGGCGTCAGTAATCAGAACAATCCGAGTGTGCTGTACAACGCGATGATTGCGCCGCTCGTTCCGTTCGCGATTCGTGGCGCGATCTGGTACCAGGGCGAGAGTAATGCTGGACGCGCTTATCAATATCGCACGCTGTTTCCGATCATGATTCGCAACTGGCGCAGCGCGTGGGGTCATGATTTTCCGTTCTACTTTGTGCAGCTTGCGAACTGGCATGCGAACAAAGCCGAGCCGGACGAGAGTGATTGGGCCGAGTTGCGTGAAGCGCAAACGATGACGTTGCGCGAGCCGCGAACCGGGATGGCCGTCACGATCGATATTGGTGACGAGAACGACATTCATCCGCGTAATAAGCTCGATGTTGGTCGCCGGCTCGCGGCGTGGGCGCTCGCTGGAACTTACGGCGAGAAAGTAATTCCGTCAGGACCGCTCTTCGATCGTTTCACGGTTGAAGGCGATAGGGTTCGAATTAGTTTTAAGCATGGTGTTGGGTTGAAGACGAGTGATGGTGGACCAGTTAAAGGGTTTGCGATCGCTGGCGAGGATCGAAGATTCGTTTGGGCCGATGCGCGGATTGATGGTGATGCGGTAGTCGTTTCGAGTCCGAAGGTTTTGAAGCCGGTTGCGGTTCGTTACGGTTGGGCCGACAACCCGATCGCAAATCTTTACAACGGCGCGGGGCTACCGGCATCTCCATTTCGCACCGACGACTGGCCCGGCGTCACCACCACCCGTCGGTAATAACAACGATAAGGGTTTGCGTCACCAGGGGACGTACTGTAGGGGCGGCCCTCCGTGGCCGCCCTCGGTTGAACACGGAATTCAAGCATCAACGGTCTCGGGTTCGCGACCACCAATTTAAACCGAGGGCGGCCACGGAGGGCCGCCCCTACAGTACGTTCCGTAATACCCGATACCCATTGATCGCCCGCCTCCCGCGGATTAGCCCGCCTCACTACGACAGGAGGAAGTATGTTGAAAAGGATTGCGAGCGGAATTCTCGTTGTGACTGTGACTCTTATCGCTCAAGCACAAACCTACACGTGGCGCAACGTACAGATCTACGGCGGCGGTTTCATCGTCGGCACTGTCTTCAACCAAACTGAACCAAACCTCGTTTACGTTCGCACAGACATCGGCGGCGCCTACCGCCTCGATAACGCAACCGGTCGCTGGATCCCATTACTCGATTCAATCAGCTGGGACGACTGGAACTTAACCGGCGTCGCTTCGATCGCGACCGATCCGGTCAATCCAAACAACGTCTACCTCGCTGCCGGCACATACACGAATGAATGGACCACTCAGAACGGCGCGATTCTCCGTTCCACAGATCGCGGCGCCACCTGGCAACGAACGATGCTGCCTTTCAAACTCGGCGGCAACATGCCCGGTCGCGGTGCCGGCGAGCGCCTGGCCGTCGATCCGAATCGCAACAGCGTGCTGTATCTCGGCGCGCCGAGTGGTAACGGACTCTGGCGCAGCACTGACTCCGGTGTCACGTGGTCCAAAGTCACGAGCTTTCCGAATCCCGGCAACTACGTGCAGGACCCAGCCGACCCGAATGGTTACCTGACTGACAATCAGGGTCTTTACTGGATCACTTTCGACAAACGCACGGGCACTCCCGGCAACACAACTCAGACGATCTACGTGGGCGTTGCCGATCTCGGCACGAGTGTCTATCGCAGCACGGATGGCGGTACGACGTGGTCCGCTGTTCCAGGTCAACCCACCGGCTTTCTGCCGCACAAAGGAGTGCT
>DASYPN010000078.1:0-8827 GCA_036006625.1 Pyrinomonadaceae bacterium
CGCGTCGCCCCTGGTTTAGCAAAAATTACCAAAGCGAGCGCTGAAAGTGCGAAATATCATCGCAAGTTATTCCGCCCTTTCAGAGCTTCACGGTAATTGTGTTTTAAGCCAGGGGCGACGGACGGGCTAATCGTTGTGACCCAGCGATATGTCGCCTTCCTCACTCAAATACTCAGAACCGAAGAAGATCCGGCCGACATCCGGATGCTCTGACTGAATCGCTTCCCTCAATCGCCTGACCGCTTGTCTGATTTCGACGGCCGTTATGTGGCCGCGGAAACGCAGTTCAATCGTGAGAAGCACTTCGTGTGGTCCAAGATACATCGTATGCAAATGCCCAACGCTCTCCACCGCCACGTCTCCTTCAACCAGCACACGTATCGACTCGAGTGATTCATGATCGAGTCCCTCGCCGATGAGTAAACCTTTACTCTCATAGACCATCAGAACTGCCACGCCACACAACAGCAGGCCAATGAGGACCGAGGCCACTCCATCAAGCTGAGGCACGTCCAACAAACTGCCCAGGAAGATGCCGAGGAATGCGAAGACAAGCCCGAGCAACGCAGCAGAGTCTTCGAGTAACACTGTGAAAGTGCTCGGATCTTTAGTGTCATGGATCGTCTGGAGAACTCCCTTACGCCCGCGTTCAGTGTTGAATGCCTTCCAACCAAACAGCCACGTCGTGCTCTCGAACACAGTCGCCATACCAAGCACTGCATAACTCCACGCCAGTCTTTCCGGCTCCTTTGGATGAAGGATGTGATTAATGCCCTCGTACACTGACATGCCTCCACCGACGGCGAAGATGAGAACACCGACAATCAAGGTCCAGAAATACAACTCATGTCCATGACCGAAAGGATGATCCTTATCGGGCGGTTTGCGACTCTTCCGCACACCGAGCAAGATCAACCAACCGTTGCCGGTGTCGACAACCGAATGAATCGCTTCAGACAGCATGGCGGAGCTGCCCGTAATCGCGGCCGCGATAAACTTCGTGATCGCGATCGCGAGGTTTCCCGCGATAGCTGCATAGATCGCGAATGTCGATTCCGAAGTTCTCTTCACGGCGTTTCTACTGGCAACCCTTCAAGACTCATGATCTTCAATGCGTTGGTCGTCGGACACGGTCCTGATCTCAGACGGTAGTCAAAAACCATTCGCCCATCGTGCACTTCTTCGCGGAAGTGATAGTTTGTTACTCCTTCGATTTCGCCGGCGAGTTTGACCAGTTCGAGATCGTGAGTCGCAATCAAACCAAGGGACGGTCCTTGCGACAATGCACGTATGTAAGAGCGGCTTCCGATCAAACGTTCACGGCTGTTCGTACCGCGGAAGATTTCATCGATCAGAAACAGCACCGGGAGGGTATCGTTCATCTTCGTCGCAGCCAAGAGCGCCTGCAATCGTTTCACTTCAGCGTAGAAATACGAAAGTCCGTCCTGAACTGAATCGCTCACTTTAATACACGTGAACAAACGGAAGAGTGAGGTTTGCAAGTGTGTCGCGTTCACAGGCGCGCCGGCGTATGCGAGAGAAAGATTGACTCCGATCGTTCTCAAAAAAGTGCTCTTGCCTGCCATGTTTGAGCCGGTGAGGATCACGATCCTGTGTTTCTCGTCCAGGGCGAAATCGTTACACACTTTCGATTCAGGCTTGAGCAAGGGATGGCCCAAGTCGCTGGCGGCAAAGCGACCTGTTTCTGCAATCAACTCCGGAAAGACGTAATGCAAATTCAGATACGCGAAGTTTGCAAGTGAATTCAGCGCTTCGAGCTCGTGCCACGCGTCGAGCCAGCGCGGCAGAAGGTGTGCGATCTCTTTCTTCACCTGCTCGAGCTTGTAAGTGAAAAAGAAATCCCACGGTCCGATAAGATGGACTAGAAGAGACAGAAGCGGGTTGGTTCGCACACCCAACGCTGCGGCGAGGCGTCCCAACTTTCTCATCTCACGCGAAGGCCGCTTCCCTTCTTCAGCAAACGCCGTGCAAATTTCGGCGAGAGCCGGTGTTCTCTGATAGCTACGTGATTCGAGGTAACCAAAAACGAATTTGAAATGCGTCAATGCCTTTTCGAGTCCCTGCAGTTCACCCCACGCGCCTGCGATCAGTGAATATCGCCAATACGAAGCGCCGAGGTAGACCAACAAGACAAACGGCCAGATTCGTGGAATCAGATCGAGAGCCCAGAGTACGATGCTGGCGATGTTGAGGGCCGACAGAATCGAGAGGAACACGACGGTGGGTAGCAAGGAAGCTCTTGGTCCAGTTCGCTCGATCCACTCCACGAGCACTCTCGAATTCCAATGGCTCGGGCCACGTTTCGATTTCACTGGTCCAGCGGTGATGATACGGGCGACAGCGGAGAGCAGTTGAAGCTTGTCGCGGAAGAGAGAGTGATCTTTCAACTCTCGCACCAGTTGTTGCCGGTGCTCGATTAACTTCGCATCCGGACGTGGATTCAGCAACCATGATCTCAGGCGCTCACTGCCTTCAGTCGTGACGCAACAATCGAGCAGCCGGTGCAAGGATCGTTCGCCAGTGATGTCGAGATCGCTTTCGAAAGGATGAGTTGTGTCGGGAAATCTTGATTGATTTATTCCAGGCAGGCCTTCCCAGTCCAATTTAATACGGGCAATCTGAACCTGCTTGATTTCGATCAAGAGCCCATTGCGTGTGAGACTGTCACGCACCCTCGTATGAAAAACGGTGACGATCGAGAACAGGATCCCGAGCAGAGCAGCAACGATCCAGGCCAAAGTTGTGCCGGCGAAGTTGCAGAACGCAAGGGCTAACAACGCGCCAGCCACAAATATGACTCTGCGCGCAGTCCAATACTTATTACTGATCACGTTGAGCTGATCGGCGCGACGTTCGAGACGCGCTATCTGCCTATCAAGCTGCCACAAACGCGTCATGTAGGCCACCAATCTTTGCCACAAAGAAGCACAAAAAGGACACAAAGATACCTTCTTTCATTTTGTGTTTTTTGTGCCTTTTTGTGGCTATTCATGCACACGGGGGTGTCGGGCACTGGGAGTCGTGGATCGCGGGTCCGGGTTCGTGACTGAACGTCGTAATCAGAATCACGGAACTGATAATCACTGCAGCAGCTAACAACATTCGGCGCGTGAGTGGCTCTCCAGCGATCAGCCAGCCAAGGAATACTGCTACCACCGGATTCACGTACGCGTAAGTCGTCGCCATCGCAGGTGTGACGTTGTTCAGCAGCCAACTGTAGGCGGTGAATCCAATGAGCGAGCCACACACGAGGAGATAGAAGAACGCGCCGATCGAAGTCCACGATGCATTCGCGAGATTCAAACGAAAGACATCGCCCGTCACAAGCGCAAGGACCAGAAGCAAAACGCCGCCACTTACCATCTGCATTCCCGCCGCCATCGACGTCGAAGCCTCTATCGGACGCCGATTCGAATAGACCGAACCAGCCGCCCACGCAAAGCCCGCAAGTATCACCACACCAGCGCCAACTAAACTCAACAACGAGTTTCCTTTTGCTACCGATAGTCCATCGCTCACCAGCAACGTGACGCCTGCCAGTCCAATCAATACACCAAGCAACACTTTCGAGTTCGGACGCCTGTGCGTCACGATCCAATTCAGGATCACTACCCAAAGCGGCTCCGTAGAAACGAGTAGTGCTGCCAAACTCGTCGCCACATACTTCTCCGCCCAGGTTACGCCGCCATTGCCGCAAAGCAACAGTAATGCACCGACGACCAACGCCTTCTGCCATTGACTCGCCGACAACACGAACCGCTGTCCTTTAAGTAGAGACCACGAGAGAAGGATGGTTCCGGCGAGAGTAAAACGCGTGCCCGCCATCAGAAACGGCGGCAGAGTTTCAATCGCGAAGCGGATGCCGAGGTAAGTTGAACCCCAAAGAATATAAACGGCGGCGAAACACAGGACGACCAGTAAGCGAGAAGGTTTGTTGGCTGTCATTGGAAATGTACAGAGTAACAGGAAACGCGGTGGCACGTCGCATGCTCAATCCGGTTGGACGCACTTGTCGTGCGTTCGTTGGCCCTTTTCTCCTGTGCTTCTCGCCCAGGTCAGGTCAACTCTCCACAAGTCTGGCAGTGCATCAGTTTGAAAATTACGCCGAAGGCGTTCGCTAATTTCAGCCCAGGGTTCGAGCATCGCGAGAACCCTGGGACATGATTTTAAAATTGCGACGAAACCCTGAATGGGTTCGGCGGTTGGCGAACCCTTTTCAGGGTTCAATGACTATTTGCTGTTCGGATCCCAGGGTTGTCGCGGACGCTCCAACCCTGGGCTGAAATTAGCGAACGCCTTCGGCGTAATTATCAAATTTCAAACTGACGCAGTACCCAAGTCTGACCTCTTCACAAATCGATGCCCGCAATCGACCACAGTTCCCGAAACTATCTGAACGAGCTGAGCAAGGTTCGTGCCGAGCTCGAGCGACGCGTCGAACAGCGCACCGCGCAACTGGCGGCAGCCAATGAGGTGTTGATACAGGAGATTCAGGAACGCAAACAGATCGAAACGGCACTTCGCGAGAGTGAGGAGCGCTATCGCGATATCTTCGAGCATGCCAACGACATAATTTACACACACGACCTGGACGGCAACTACACTTCCGTCAATCGTGCAAACGAGGCGATCACCGGATACACCGTCGAAGAATCGCTGAAGCTCAACGCTTTGCAGGTGGTCGCTCCCGAATATCGCGAATTATCGAAGGCGATGCTGAATCGGAAAGGTCTTGGCGTGGTAACTCCAACTTACGAGATCGAAATCATCGCCAAGGATGGTCGCCGTGTCGCACTCGAAGTTAACTCACGCCTCAACTATCAAAACGGCGAACCGGTTGGTGTACAGGGAATCGCGCGAGACATCACGAGCCGGAAGCGTGCGGAACGCGAGCGCGCAGTGATTTCGGAAATCATCGACAGCTTAAACCACACTTCGAATCTCGATGAGTTTCTGAAGGGCGTTCACAAGTCGATAGGTAAGGTGCTGTATGCAGAGAATTGTTTCGTCGCGTTGTATGACAAAGCGACTGAGATGTTTGAACGGCCGTTTCATGTCGACCAGGATCCGCCCGCGCCTCCTGGACGACTAACTAAGAGTTGTAGCGCATACGTCTTTCGTACCGGCAAGCCTTTGCTGATGACACTCGACGTCTTTCATTCACTGCTCGACGCCGGAGAGGTTGAGCAGGTCGGTAAGCCGTCGCCGTCATGGCTGGGCGTTCCTCTCGACACGCCTTCAGAGACCATCGGCGTTCTGGTGGTCCAACACTACGAGCGCGAAAACGTCTACAGCCAGCGTGACGTGGAGTTTCTGACGACTGTCGGTGGACAAATTGCACTCGCCATTCAGCGTCGCAGAGCTGAAGAAGAAGTGAAGCAGGCGCGCGACGTAGCGCTTGAATCAGCGCGGCTGAAATCTGAGTTTCTGGCGAATATGAGTCATGAGATTCGGACGCCGATGAATGGTGTGATTGGCATGACTACCCTCCTGCTCGATACAAGTCTCACTAAAGAACAGCGTGAGTTTGCCGAGACGATTCGCAATAGCGGCGAAGCGCTGTTGACCATCATCAACGACATTCTCGACTTCTCGAAGATCGAAGCCGGAAAACTGCATTTCGAAACACTCGATTTCAATCTCAAATACACACTCGAAGGTACGATCGATCTTCTCGTTGAAAAAGCGCGAGACAAGGAGATAGAGCTGACCGCGCATATCGACGCTGATGTGCCGATGGAGTTGAGAGGTGATTCGGGGCGTGTGCGCCAGGTGTTGATGAACCTGATCGGCAACGCTTTAAAGTTCACCGATCAAGGCAGTGTCAACGTACGGATCAGGAAAGAATCCGACAGTGGCAACGAGGCCGTTATTCGCTGCGAGATCAGCGACACCGGAATAGGGATCAGTGAAACAGCACAAACCACTCTCTTTCAGGCGTTCACGCAAGCCGATGGGTCAACGACAAGAAAGTATGGCGGTACGGGTTTGGGATTGGCGATTTCGAAACAGCTCGTCGGGTTGATGGGTGGTGAGATCGGTGTTGTCAGTGAGATCGGCAAAGGATCGACGTTCTGGTTTAGCGCAAAGTTCACTAAGCAAACCGGTGAAGTCGCGACTCTGCCTGCAACAACAACAGCCCTGTCGAGACCTGAACACTCACAAAACAAACTGATCCTGCTCGCCGAAGACAACATCGTGAATCAGAAAATCGCAGTGCGGCAGTTACAAAAACTCGGCTATCGCGCGGATGCCGTTGCGGATGGTCGAGAAGCGGTCGAAGCGCTGCAGAGAATTCCGTACGACCTCGTGCTGATGGACTGCCAGATGCCACACATGGATGGTTACGAGGCCACTGCCGAGATTCGCCGCCGCGAGGGCACAAAGAAACACACGGCCATCATCGCGCTCACCGCAAACGCACTTGCCGGCGATCGCGAAAAATGTCTCGCCGCAGGTATGGATGATTACATTTCCAAGCCGGTTAGACCTGAGGAATTAGCAAAGGCGCTCGAACGAGTGTTTGCAGCGCGAGTGTCTCGTTGAACAAATGAAAGAGAAACCACGCATGCCTACAACACGACGCATTCTCATTGCCGATGACGATCCGATCATCCGTCACCTGGTAACGCGCCTGACCGCAAACGAAGGATTGCAACCAGTGGTCGTTAACGATGGCGGCGCCGCCTATCGTTTACTCCAGGCCGACGCGAATTTTTGTGGAGCGATCTTCGACATGATGATGCCGCAACTCGCCGGGCTCGATGTTATTCGGTTTATGAGTACGGAGAAGAGATTACTGCGGATTCCAGTGATGATGATCACGTCGGAACAAGATCTCAGATTGATGGCAAACAGTTTCGCCGCTGGCGTGACGCTGTTTCTGCCAAAGCCATTTACGCCCGAGCAGTTTCAGACGACCTTGCGGCTGCTCGTACAAGGTAAGAACGGTGCAAAACATTAGCCAGGTCTACGGAGGATTTTTATGTCAATAACAAACGAAGCAGTCCAGACTGTCGACCTCGCAATTCTCGCCAGCTTCGACGAGGCACAAGAGGAGGGCGAGCCGGACTTTGTCGTCGAGCTGATCGATCTCTATCTCGAAGAAGCTCCGCAGTTCTTCAGCTCCATCCGCGACGGACTCGCAAACGACGATTGGCCATCAGCCAAACGCGCGGCGCACAGCCTCCGCGGCAGCAGCAGTAATCTCGGCATTTTGCAGATGGCCTTGATCGCAGGCGCGCTCGAGCATCTTACGTCCACTCAGGACGCAAGCGCCGCCGAACTGCTGCAAGGTCTCGAAGACGAATTCACGCGTGTCGAAGAAATTCTGCTCGCGGAACGTCGAAGAAGGACGTCATGAAAATTCTGATCGCCGAAGACGATCCAGTATCGTCTCGCATCCTCACAACGAACCTCAAAGCGTGGGGACACGAGAGTATCGTCACTAAAAACGGCGACGATGCACTCGAAGTGTTGCAGCAGGAAGACGCGCCACTGCTCGCGATTCTCGACTGGATGATGCCTGGTCTAACGGGCGTCGAAATTTGTCGTCGACTGCGAACTGAACGAAACGAGGCGCCGATCTACATCATCTTGCTCACGGCGCTCAACTGTAAGGAGAATTTACTCGAAGGACTCGAAGCCGGCGCTGACGATTACTTAACAAAACCATTCGATCGACACGAACTGCGAATGCGTGTGCAGGCGGGCGCGAGAATCGTTTCCCTGCAAGAGAACTTACGACAACGTGTTCGGGAACTCGAAGAAGCTCACGAGGCGTTGCGCTGTTTGAGTCTGACGGACCACATGACTGGTCTCTACAACCATCGCGGTTTTTACAACCTCGCTGAACATCACTTAAAGATCTCGCGACGCTCACAAACGAAGTCGCTCCTCATTTATGCCGATATGGATGGTCTGAAAAAGATCAACGACACGATGGGCCACCACGTGGGTTCACAGGCGATCAACGCAGTGGCCGACGTTCTGCGCAATACCTTCCGCGACTGCGACATCGTTGCGAGACTCGGCGGCGATGAGTTCGCCATCCTCGCCCCAAACGTACCGATGAATGACTCGCATAAGATCATCGAACGACTACGCAATAACCTGACGATCTATAACGAAGCGGGCCACCATCCATTTCAACTATCGCTGAGCATCGGCGCCGTTGAAATCGATCACACCTATGAATTTGGGATTGAAGACCAGATGGCGAAAGCCGACGCCGAAATGTATCGAGACAAACGGGACAGGAGAGCCCAGGATAGGGTTTAGTCGGGGCGGTTACGGTTACCCTGCTTGGGAGGTGGCGGGTTGTTGTTCTTCGGCGGCCGCTGATTTTTCTGGTCGTTCGTAATGACTTTCGCGGGTTCTTTCGGCGGTCGCTTGTCGTCTTTTCTCTGGGCAAACGCGCCGACGGACACCACGCCGAGCATCGCTATCACCAGTAATTCTCGAATTAGCTTAATCATTTTCAGCCTTTCTCCTCATGCCACGTTCTGCGCAGGAGGGAGAAAGAGATGCGCTGACCGGAGAGGCAGCAAGACAGGTGCCACGTCGATTTGGCTGCAAAGTCTAACAAAATGGCCGGAAATTCGCACGGTTTCGAATTCAGCCGCACCTTATCGTGCGCAAAGCCACGAAGACGAATAGGCCACATAGGCACAAAAGCCACATAAGGCACATAAAAGAGAGCGCCTCGTTTTTGTGCCTTTTGTGCTTTTTGTGCCTTTTGTGGCGCCTAGCGGCGAACGGTGACGCTCAACGTTCCGATGTTGCCACTGGTGTCAAAGGTTCGCAG
>DASYPN010000079.1:0-7086 GCA_036006625.1 Pyrinomonadaceae bacterium
ATGTCATGATAACGATCTGTAAAGCATGTCATGATAATGAACACACGGAGGGCCGCCCCTACAGTACGTCCTGCAACGTCCATTCAATTCGACATGTTATGATTCAGACGATGAACACAGGTGGTCAAAAGCTGGTAGCCATTGGCGGTGGCACCGGGCTCTCAACTCTTCTCGCCGGCTTGAAACGGCTCGTCGGAAAATCCGAGGAGATGTGGATCGAGAGTCTGTCGGCCATCGTGACTGTCTCCGACGACGGCGGCAGTTCAGGACGTCTGCGGGACGAACTGCAAATGCTTCCTCCCGGCGACATCCGCAACTGCATGATCGCGCTCTCGGAAGACTCGACTCTGCTCGCGCGTCTGTTTCGTCATCGCTTTCGCGGCGACGGCGAGCTCGGCGGCCACAGTTTTGGAAACCTTTTCCTCGCAGCCCTCACGGAAGTCACTGGAGACTTCACTGAAGCGATTCGACTTTCATCAGAAGTGCTTGCGAGCAAAGGTCACATCTTTCCGGCAACCATTAGCGACGTTCGACTCGCAGCGGAACTGGAGGATGGAACAATCGTTCGGGGCGAAACGCAGATCTCGGCGTCGAAACTTCCGATCCGACAGCTCAAGCTCGAACCCGAGAAATGTCTTCCCCTCCCTCAAGCACTGAGAGCGATTCGTGCAGCAGACATCATCACCGTCGGTCCGGGCTCGCTTTATACAAGCATCCTGCCGAATCTTCTCGTGGCTCAGGTAGCTCGCGTCATCGGTCAAAGCCACGCAACCAAAATCTTCGTCAACAACCTGATGACTCAGCCGGGCGAAACAGACGGTTACAACGCGCGCAAGCACCTCGAAACGATCCAGAAGTATGCCCCTGAAATTCATTTTGATTTTGTAATCGTCAACAATCGCCGGATCAGTAAAGAGCAGGAAGTGCTATATGCCGCTGAGGGTGCTCACCAGATCGGCATCCACGACTCGATCAATGACGCGCTCGATCAGACGACCGAGATCGTGCGCGCAGACTTGTTGGACGACGGTGAAAAAGTCAGACACAACTCGGATCGTCTCGCAGAAGTCGTGCTGAATTGCAGAAAGCAGGCACTCGCCACGGTCACCGTCTAAGTAACTCTCGATGTCACAAAAACCACTCAATGTACTAGTCATGGCGGCCGGGCTCGGTACCAGAATGAAGTCCAAACGTGCGAAGGTTCTGCACGAGCTTGGGGGCTTGCCGTTGATTGCGCACGTCGTCAGAGCGGCTCAGGCTTTGAATCCGCAAGCGATTCTGGTGGTAGTGGGACATCAGGCCGAAGAAGTTGAGCGCGCCGCAATCGCTGAAGTCGGCGATCTCGCACGCGGCGTGCTCCAGGCACAACAGCGCGGGACCGGCGATGCCGTGGAGTCAGCGCGAAGCGAACTCGAGAACTCGGATTCACTCGTGCTGATCCTTTCCGGCGACGTGCCGATGATCAAAACTGAAACGCTCCGGAAGCTGATCGAGCATCACAACAATGCCGGCGCGGCCTGCACAATTCTGAGTGTGCGCCTGGAAAACCCGACTGGCTACGGCCGCATTATTCGCGACCAGAACGATTCGTTTCAGAAAATCGTCGAACACCGAGACGCGACTGACGAAGAGCGTCTCGTCAAGGAGATCAACTCCGGCATCTATTGTTTTGACGCGAAAGAGTTGTATCGAGCACTGCGCAAAGTGGAACCGGCGAACGATCAAGGTGAGTACTATCTGACTGACGTCGCCGAGATCATTCTTGCGAGTGGTGGCATAGTCAGCGTTTATCTCCACAGCGACAGCCGCGAGGTTTACGGAGTCAACACGCGCGCTGAGCTCGCCGAGTTTGAGAATCTCATCCGCCGCTCCGCAATTCGAAAGCTGATGATGGAAGACGGAGTGACGTTTATCGATCCGTCGCACGCGTACATCAGCGCCGAAGCTCAGATCGGCCGCGACACAGTTATCTATCCGAACGTCGCGATTGAAGGAAAAACGATCATCGGTGAAGGCTGCGTGATTCTTTCCGGCGCGCGCATCACAAACTCGCGATTGGGTGACAACGTGGTCGTCAAGGATCACTCGATCGTCGTCGACTCACAGCTCGAATCGAACTGCGCCGTGGGTCCCTTTGCACACCTGCGCATGAATGCCTTTCTCGAAGAAAAAGCGACGGTCGGAAATTTTGTCGAGGTCAAGAAATCGCGGTTGAAACGCGGCACCAAGGCGATGCATCTCACGTATCTTGGCGATGCGACGATTGGGGAGCGAACAAACATCGGCGCCGGAACTGTGACATGTAATTATGACGGCAAGAACAAGCACGAAACGATCATCGAAGACGACGTCAAAATCGGTTCGGATACGATGCTGGTCGCTCCGGTCCGTGTCGGTGCTCGTTCGATGACAGCCGCCGGCTCTGTCGTAACCGAGGACGTACCGCCCGATTCGTTAGTCGCCGGCGTCCCAGCAAAATTAAAAAAGAATCTAAAATAAGATCCGTGTTCATCTGTGGCTAAACAGATAGGAGTTATCACAAAGCATGTGTGGAATTGTTGGTTACGTTGGAAACAAACAGGTCGTGCCGCTCATCATCGATGGGCTGCGTAAACTCGAATATCGCGGCTACGACTCAGCCGGTATCGCAGTCGTTAACGAAGACCACGATCTCGAGATTCGCCGCGCCGAGGGAAAACTCCGCAATCTCGAAGAAACTATTCGTCTGAGTCCACTCGACGGCACTTACGGCATTGGTCACACACGTTGGGCCACACACGGCCGACCCACTGAAGAAAACGCGCACCCGCATCGCGACTGCACCGGCCGCGTCGTCGTTGTTCACAACGGCATCATCGAAAACTATCTCCAGCTAAAAGAACGCCTGCGCAAATCGGACCACCACTTCGTCACTGAAACCGACACGGAGATCATGGCCCATCTGATCGAGGAGTATCTTAAACAGGAATCCTCGTTCGAGCAGGCCGTGCGCTCGGCTGTCGCTGAACTGCGCGGCATCTTTGCGCTCGCGATCATCAACGCGGACGAGCCCGACACGATCATCGCTGTTCGCCAGGGTCCGCCTGTCGTTATCGGCCTCGGCGACCGCGAGTTCTTTGTCGCTTCCGACATCCCACCGATTCTGCAACACACACGCGACGTGTTCTTTCTCGGCGACGGCGAGATCGCGGTCATCAACCGCGACGCTGTGCGAGTCACGGACTTCGAAGGCAATTCCGTTCAACCTTCGATTCAGAGAATCACGTGGGATCCGATCATGGCGGAAAAAGGCGGCTTCAAGCATTTCATGCTCAAGGAAATCTATGAGCAGCCGCGCTCCGTTCGCGATACGGTCCAGGGGCGAATCTCGCTCGACAGCGGCCAGGTCTTCCTCGACGAGATGAGCAACATCACCGCAGCCGACTTCAAACGGTTTACGTCGATCAAGATCGCCGCATGTGGTACGTCGTGGCACGCGGGTCTCGCCGGCAAATACATGATCGAGCAGCTCGCGCGGATACCGGTCGATGTCGATTACGCTTCTGAGTTTCGCTATCGCAATCCAGTGATGGACGAAGACTCGCTGCTACTGGTCATCTCTCAATCCGGAGAAACTGCCGACACGATCGCAGCACTGCGTGAAGCAAAAGAGCTTGGCGCACGCGTATTGGCGATCTGCAACGTTCAGGGTTCGATGATCGTGCGCGAGGCAGATGGAACGATTCTCACTCACGCCGGACCGGAGATCGGTGTTGCTTCGACGAAAGCCTTCACGAGCCAGATGATCGCCCTTTACCTGCTAGGAATGTACCTGGGGCAGGTTCGCGGTGTGCTTTCTGTCGACGAGGCTCGCTTTCACGCACAGGAGCTCGCGGAGCTTCCGGTCAAACTCGAACACCTGCTCAACGACTCAGACGGCATCGAGGAATTGTCGAAGGAATTCTTCCGCTCCACCGACTTTCTATATCTCGGTCGTGGCATCAACTTCCCCGTGGCGCTCGAAGGCGCGTTGAAGCTGAAGGAAATTTCGTACATTCACGCTGAAGGATATCCGGCCGGCGAGATGAAGCATGGTCCAAACGCGTTGATTGACGAACGACTGCCGGTGCTCTTCATCAACACGCGCGAAGAGGGCAACCGCGGTTCAGAACTCCGTTACGAGAAGACGCATTCGAACATTGTGGAAGTTAAGGCGCGTGAGGGTATTGTGATTTCGGTTTTGACGGAAGGCGATTCCGTCTCGTCGGTTGTTTCAGATCACGTGATCGAGATTCCCGCCGCAAGCGATCTGCTGTCGCCGATTCTCTCGATCATTCCATTGCAACTGCTTGCGTATCACATCGCCGTGCGGCGCGGCTGTGACGTCGACCAGCCGCGCAACCTGGCCAAATCCGTGACCGTGGAATAGTTACAAACCACGGATGATCACGGATGTTGTCCCCTCAGGGGCAAACGGTTGTGACGCACTGCATCCCCCTACAGTGCTGTTGGCTACGAACCGTCTGCCCCCCGCCTCTCCCTAACGCGCAATCGCACGAGAAAAAGGGTCAGCCTTTCTGGGCCCGACGTTCGTGTTCGAGCAGCTTCTTCTTACGATCGAGACCCCAGCGATAACCGCCGAGCGTTTTGTCTTCACGCACAACTCGATGACACGGAATAACTAATGCGACCGGATTTGTCGCACACGCGCGGCCGACTGCACGAACTGCGCCCGGCTTGCCTAAGGCTTTGGCGACGTCTCCGTACGAAACTGTTTCTCCGTAAGGAATCGCACGCAGATGTTCCCAAACCTGACGTTGAAAGGCAGTCGCTTTGATATCGAGCGGCAAGTCGAGACGCGACTCCTTCTTCTCGAGATGACTCAGAATCTTCTGTACTGACTCGCGCAAAGCTGAATCGTCACGCTTGAGTTCCGCGTTTGGAAATTCCGCGCGCAGATCTTTCTCGAGCTCTGCATCGTTGTCAGCCATTCTCACCGCGCAAACACCACGCTCTGTGACAGCAACGAGCAAGCGTCCCATCGGCGAAGCCGTAGTCGTGTAACTGATATTTACGCCGCGACCGCCGCGACTGTACGTTGCGGGCGTCATGCCGAGTTCTTCAGCAGCGTGTTCGTAGAGACGGCTGCTCGAATTGAAGCCGGATTCGTAGAGCGATGTGGTGACTGATTCTCCCTTACGCACGTGTGTCTTGAAGTTATCAATCTTGCGGGCAGCGAGATACTGTCGCGGACTGATACCCATCACACGTTTGAAAGTGCGTTGCAGGTGAAATGGACTGACACCCGCCTGCGATGCAAGCTCAGGAAGTTTGAGCGATTCGCTTTCGTTCGAGTTGAGCAAACGGCATACGCGCTGCACAAGCTCGATCTGAGGATCGATGATGCGGACTCGTTGCGGCTGGCAGCGCAGACACGCACGAAAGCCGGCTTGTTCCGCCGCTGCCGGCAATTCGAAGAATTTGACGCGCTCGCGGTGTGCGCGACGTGAAGGGCATGACGGGCGGCAGTAAACTCCCGTCGAGCTGACGGCAAAAACAAACTGCCCGTCGAAGCGTGCGTCTTTCGCCATCACCGCTTGCCACAGTTGATCATCCTTGAGAGCTGTGTTCATGTTCATGCTCAGAGCTTAGAGAAAAATCAATAATCGATCTATCTGGTTCTTGCGGTCAAACTGCGTCCACAGATTACGCAGATTACATAGATTTTCTGCGTAATCTGTGGATGGGTTTTGTCTGTTTTCGGCTCTATGATTAAATGCACGCACCGGTGGATTCTGATTTTCTGTCACAACTCAACGAACAACAACGCGAGGCTGTGCTTAGCACCGAAGGTCCGCTCCTGATCCTCGCCGGCGCGGGCTCAGGCAAGACAAGAGTCATCGCGCATCGCATCGCTTATCTCATCGCCGAGAAGAAAGTGCCGTACTGGAATATTCTCGCGGTGACTTTCACAAACAAAGCCGCCGATGAGATGCGCCAGCGTGTGCAAAGACTCCTGCACACACAGGAGCGCTCGAGCCTTCCGCTCGTCTCGACGTTTCACAGTCTCTGCGTGCGCATGCTGCGCCAGGATGTGGAAAAGCTAAACGATAAGTACACGCGTCGCTTCACCATCTACGATCAGGACGACTCGATACGTCTCATCAAACAGTGCGTCAGGGATCTCGGTTTCGACGAGAAGTATCTCGGTCCACGTGCCACGCAATCGGTCATCAGCTCCGCAAAAAATCACGGCGAAGACCCGACTGCTTTCGCAGCGCGCGCTGAGTACCAGGACGAACGACGCGCCGCGATGGCCAAGGTTTACGAAATGTACGAAGCGCGCCTGCACGGAAATAACGCGCTCGACTTCGACGACCTTTTGATCAAAACCGTGCGACTGCTGCGCGATGTGCCGGAAGTCAGGGAAAAGTACAACAACAAGTTTCGGTACATTCTCGTCGACGAATACCAGGACACTAACGCGCTCCAGTTCGAGCTGATCAGACTCATCACAGAAAAGTCGAAAAACATCGCGGTGGTCGGCGACGAGGATCAGTCGATCTACAAATGGCGCGGCGCGGATATCAGCAACATCCTCAACTTCGAAAAACATTTTCCCAACACAAAAACTATTCGTCTCGAGCAAAATTACCGCTCGACACAGACGATTCTCGACGTCGCGGGCGCGGTGGTAAAGAACAATCTCGAACGCAAGGGCAAGAGTCTCTGGACGTCGAATCCGCGTGGAGGTCGCGTCGGTTATTACCAGGCACTCGACGCGGAAGCAGAGGCGCGTTGGGTCGCGAAAAAGATCGTCGAACATCGCCGCGAGGAGTTTGATATACGCGCCGCCGTGCTCTACCGCACGAATTCACAATCGCGTGTGTTTGAAGAAGCGATGCGCCGCGCCGAGTTGCAGTACAACATCATCGGCGGCTTCTCGTTCTACGAGCGAATGGAAGTGCGCGACATCATCGCGTATCTGAAACTCGCGCTGAATCCAAACGATTCGATCGCGCTCGGGCGCGTAATCAATAGTCCACCGCGCGGTATCGGCAAAACGACGATCGACGACATCGAGCGACGCGCGAAAGATTACGAACT
>DASYPN010000080.1:0-8605 GCA_036006625.1 Pyrinomonadaceae bacterium
TGTGATTGGTTCAATGATCGGATTCGCGTTGATAGTAACGAGAGTGCAAGCAGCCTCCGCGCTGATTTTGATCTTCGGCTGTTCTCTCGTGATGGGTTTTGGAGCCAACGCGATCGTTGCTTCGGGGCATGCTCTGGTCGCTGAAGTCGCCGCCAAGTGGCGAAACTCAGTATTGAATCTTTTAGACATCTGCTTTGGTCTCGGTCTCGCTTCCCTGCCACTGGTGGTGCAGGCACTCCAACGCCGAGGTGGACTCGAACTGATCTTTTGGTCACTGGGCGCCTTAACAGTAGTCCTGTTACTTCTGATTGTGACCTCACGCTTCCCTGCGCCAACCCAATCACATTCATCCGGAGCCCGTGAAGCGGTTTCACTATTTGCCAATCCATCGTTCCTGCTGCTTGCCTTCGCACTGGTCATGTACGTCGGAGCAGAGGTGTCGGTCGGCAAATGGGTCGTCACTTTTATGGAGCGCGATGCGAACATACTTGCCAGCCAGGGTGTTAGTGCTACGCACCTGCAAGCAATGAGCCGGATGTCTCCCAACGCTCTCAACAAATTCTTTGAAGCTGATCCAATCGGCGTCGGGATTGCGGGCTATGCGTTACGTACGCTCTCACTTTTTGCCACAGCGTTGTTAATCGGGCGACTTGTCTCGAGTGTTCTTCTCGGCGTTTTGCGTGTCAACAGCGTCTTGTTGATGACGGCGGGTTCACTGCTCACAACGGTGTCGCTCATAATTGCGTTTACTGCGAGTTCAGCCTCGACGGTGAGACTGGGTCTCATCGCCGCGGGCTTCGGGATGGGGCCCATCTTTCCTACTTCGGTGGGCCTCGCGTCGATAATGAACCCGAGAATCGCAGGCACTGCGATGAGCTGGGTGATGGGCGTCGGCTTTGCCGGACTACTCGTTATTCCGCCCGCGGTAGGTTACGTCTCCAGCGCAGTTGGTGGCTCTGTACGTACCGGATTGATTGCGGTAATCATTGCGTCGGTGGTGATGCTACTGCTGCACGCGTTGTTGCTGCTCCGGGAGGCAATTGGGGTGCGAACTCTTTTTGCACAAAACTCTAAGCTGCGGTGTTAACTAACAGACCAGCACAGTCACCTCAGTAAGGAAAAGAGATAATTATGAGATTCAAAGCACGAGGCTTAGTCGCACTCATCATGACAACCACGCTTCTGGGGCCGGCCTTATTCGGCTTAGGCCGGGCAAGATCTATAGCCGAGCATTCGGTGGACCGAATTGGACAGCCGTCAGACTCGGCACGGATGGCACGTTTTGAAACGCTGCTCGAAAGCCTGCGACAAGACCTGAAGATACCGGCTTACTCGGCTGCCATCGTGAAAAATCAAAAAGTGATTTGGGCGAAGGGATTCGGTTATGCAGATGTTGAGAATAAGATTCCAGCGACCGAACATACCGCCTACCATCTCGCTTCGCTGACCAAGACGTTTGCGTCCACGATCCTGATGCAGTTGGTCCAGGAAGGAAAGGTCAAGCTGGACGATCCTGTTTCAAAGTACGGCATCGTGCTCGAGAGCAATGGTGTCATTAAAGTGCGCCACTTGTTCTCCCACACCTCCGAAGGAAATCCCGGCGAGCAGTACCACTACAACGGTAATCGCTTTGCTGAACTTGATAAGGTGATCCAAAAAGCCGGCGGCAAGTCATTTGCCGAACTTTTAATCTCCAACATTCTCGATCCTCTCGGCATGAATGAAACGGCGCCGAACGTGCCGAGGACTGTCTCGACAGGATCGCCAACCAATACAGACGACGGGGCAAGAAGCGGAGCGCTGATCACGGAAAAGCACCAGCAGCGGTTCGACACCGTCGTAAAGATACTGGCCCAACCGTATGCGCTTGATCGCGAATTTAAGATCACCAAAATCAGTTACCCGCAGAGTTTCAGTGCTTCGGCCGGATTGATTTCAACTGTTCTGGATATGGCGAAGTATGACATCGCCATCGACCAGAACAAGTTTCTTTCGAAAGAAACGCAGCAACTCGCTTTCACGCCGACTGTTTCAACTAAAGGCGAAACGCTTCCTTATGGACTCGGATGGTTTACCACGAACTACAAAGGCACGAAGCTGCTTTGGCATTACGGGTACTGGACCGGCAATTCATCGTTTATTTTGAAAGTGCCCGAACAGAAGATGACCTTCATCATCATGGCGAACTCTGACAATCTAAGCCGTCCAACGGATCTCGGCGCCGGCAATGCTCTGAGCTCTGCCGTAGGTATGGCTTTCCTGAAGACGTTCATCTTTCCGGAAAAGTTCGGAGAGACCATCCCTGAGATTAATTGGAGTGCTCCGGTTGCAGAATTAAAGAAGCAGCTCAACGTATTATCGTCGAAACCTTACGCCGATATCTATCGCACAGACCTCGTTACAAAGGTAAGAATCTTTCAAAGCGTGGGACGGGTGAATGATGGATTGCCGTTGGTAAGACTCTATGGAGAACTCTATTCCAGGCCCATGCCTGCTGATCTCGTTAAGCTGCCATTGGTCGCACAGATCGTTGAAGTGCTGGACAACGAAGACAAGACTGTGCCGTTTAGTTTAGCGAGCAGTCAGGAGATACGCATCTTCGCGATCGGCGAGGGTCAACCCGGTGAGATGTTTGACTATGGCTGGATCGAAGACGACAAAGGCTCACGCGTTTGGGAGATGAAAGAGCCTCAGACCACACATGCAGGTGGCGCCGGTAAGAATAGAATAGTTGATGCGCAAATCACGCTTCCCGCAGGCAACTACAAGCTGCGCTATAAAACTGATGATTCCCACTCGTTCGACCACTGGAACAGCTTGCCGCCCGACATCAATTTTTGGGGAATAGCCGTCTATAAGAAATGAGGCGATCACGCTCTTCTCTGTGCAACCTCAGTGTTCTCTGTGTCTCTGTGGTTATAGGAATCCGAGTTACAACAACCACGGAGTCACAGAGAACACAGAGGTTGCACAGAGAAAAGCGAGACTAGGCACGCTCGTTTCTGCCAACCAATCGTATCGCGAGTGTGAACAACAACACGGCGAGCGCCGGCGCCAATATGTTAAAGGGTTGCGAGCGAAGCTGATCGAGATCGCTTGCGGCAGTTAGCATATTCCCCAGACTTGGTTCCGGTTCCTGCAGTCCGACGCCAAGGTATGAGAGAGCAACTTCAGCTAGCAGGAACGTTGGCAGCAGCAGGAGCGCCCGTGTTCGTAGCGACGGCAAAATATTTGGGAGGATGTGACGAAACAAAACTCTCCTTTGACTCACGCCCAAAGCGACTGCCGCGACAACGAACTCGCGTGTTCGCAGTGACAGCACCAGGCCGCGTGTCAACCGGGCCATATCGGCCCAACCCGTCAGAGCGAAGATGAGTAGTAGAAGCAAAGCCGCCCGCGTCATTGGCAACTCAAGCGGAAAAGCAGCACGCACGCCGAGTATCAGGATCAGTGTCGGCAAGGCAAGCATGGCGTCCGTCACACCCATCAGAAACGTATCCATGAGCCGTCCCGCATAGCCGCTCACTCCTCCTATCAAAATGCCGACGAGGCAAGCGACGAGAACACCGATCAACGCAACGATGAAGGAGAACCGTATCGCGTAGAGCAAGCGTGAGAAGCGATCGCGGCCTAGTTGGTCAGTTCCCAGAAGATTGATCCTCGGAGCGATGCCCGAAGTGCTTCTAACACCGAACAGATGTACATCCGTTTCTACAATGCCAAGCAACGTATATGAATACCCGCGAAGAAAGAACCCCAACGGAAACGCGTTTGACGTGTCTTCCGAGTAAGTGCGGCGGAGTGGATCTTCGACACGCTGCGGATGAATGATCGGCGTCAGACCGCTGAAGTGGATTCTCGTCGCCGGCGCGGATGGCTCAAATCGTGACTGAGCACTGTGATCGTAAGGCGCAAGGAAACCGGCGAAAACAGCGCACAACGCGAACAGTCCGATAACGAGCCAACCAACGACGGCAACGCGATCGGTTCGCCGGCGTGTGAATCCACCTGTTGATAGTTGTTCGTTCAATAGCCGAGGTCGCGAATTCGCTTGTCGTTCACCGCCTGCAACAACTCGCCAATAGCATTTCCGAGCCAAACCGCTGTACTGGTAAATAAGACGATTCCCATAACGAGGGGCAGATCACGCGCGCGCACGGCTGAGACCATCAACGTTCCCAGTCCCTGACGTCCGAGCACGGACTCGACGATAACGGATCCTCCCAGCACACTGCCGAGCGAAAGGCCGGCGATTGTCAGGACCGGATTGAGTGCTGGCCTGATCGCGTGGCGAAGGATCACGGTACTCTCAGTTAAGCCTTTCGCACGTGCAAGCTTGATAAAATCCTCCCGCATCGTCCGCTGTAATTCGCCATGAAACTGCGCCAGAAAAACTGAAATCAGCGGCGCCGATAGGGCCAACGCCGCAAGCCAGAACAGAACGGATGAAGATGTATCCATGGCGGACGCAGTCAATCGGACGGATATCGCGAGTGCGACGAGCGCGAGGACGATTCGAGGCGTCGAGGCTGTCAGAAGGATCAACGAGTCGATGAATGCAGCAATCGTCCGTGACTTGTAACGAACACCGGCGAGGCTTAGTGGCACGGCGAAAGTGAGTGCGATTGCAAAGGCGGCAGTCCCAAGCAGAAATGTACTGATCGAACGCGCTCGTACGAGGCCGCTGACCGGCACACGGAAGTACGTCGACTCACCCAGGTCGCCGGTGACCGCGCCGGAAAGCCACCGAAAGTATCGTATCGGAAGTGGTTGGTCGAGGCCGTAGACGCTGCGAAGGCGCTCGATTGTTACCTCTGAAATCTGCGGGTTATCTCGCAACTGCGTCAGGGCGTCACCCCCCGCAAAACCGAGCAATGCAAACGTCACCGCCGAAACGATCAGTACCATCATGAGTCCTTGCAGACATTTTCTCAGCAGCAACTTGATCATTGTTCTTTGATCTGCAAAACAAAACTTCTTACACTCTCAACGGTCTACTTCTTCGTATTTCGGCTTCCCCAGACTGACTGCCGGAGAATAGCATGATGCGCCCGTTCACAAACTCCCGTCTCTTTGCTCTTGTTCTGCTTCCACTTCTGTTGTCGTGCCGGCAGCCGCCCGCATCAAACACCACAACCGCAAAGCTCGAACAACGAGGAATCGGCACACGCGGCGGAAAGCTGGTCTATCGTGTACCTTCACCTCCTAAAACATTCAACTATCTTCTCGCAAATGACGAACCGTCGATCTTAACGGCGTTCTTCCTGCTCAACAGCCGGCTGGTGGAGTTCGATCATTCGACGCAAACTTACGTGCCTGGTCTCGCAGAAACCTGGACCACGAGTTCCGATCACCGTTCGGTCGACATCAAGCTTCGCGACGGCCTAAGGTTTTCAAACGGCCAACCTCTGACTAGTAGTGACGTGGCGTTCACGATGGAAGCTACTTACGATGAGCGGAACCAGGCAGGTGTGTTTCGTGACGCTCTCCTTATCAACGGCAAGCCGATATCTGTAAAGGTGATCGATGACCGAAATCTTCAATTCATTCTTCCTGAAATGATAACGGCCGCCGACAATTACCTCTATAACATTAGTGTCCTGTCCAGGAATGCTCTCGAAGCAGATCAAAAAGCGGGCCGGCTCTCCGAGGCGTGGAAGATAACGGCGCCGCCCGCGTCCGTAGTCTCATGCGGTCCATTCGTTGTCGCGTCAGCAGCGGCCGGAGAACGGATTGTCCTCAAACGCAATCCTTATTATTGGAAACATGACGCTCAGGGAACGCAACTCCCATATCTTGATGAACTGACCCTCGCGGTCGTCCCCGACGCAAATCAGACACGAGTCGGGTTGGACCAGGCGACAATAGATATCGTGGACCGTTTACGACCGGCGGATTACGGTTCCCTGCTGAACACGAGTGGTCCCGTGAAAGCATTCGATCTCGGCCCAAGTCTGGGGGTCGATTATATGTGGTTCAATCTGAATCCCACCAAGCCAGACGGCACGCAGCAGAATCCAGTCAAGTTCGCCTGGTTCTCGGATATCAAATTTAGAAAGGCAGTATCAATGGCGGTGGACCGCGATTCTATCGCGCGGTCTACCCTTCAGGGTTTGGCAACGCCGCTCTACGGTGTCGTATCACCGGCGAATCGAATCTGGGCCAATGCGGATCTCCCGAAGATTGCGTACGACCTTGTTCGGGCAGCTTCACTGCTGCAAGAAGCCGGCTTCAGCAAACGCGGCTCGGAACTATTTGACGCACAGGGCAACCGCGTCGAGTTCTCGCTGCTGGTTCCGGCTGAGAGCGAACCCCGCAAGCTGATGGCGGCTGTGATCCAGGAAGATCTGGCGAAGCTCGGTATAAAAATGCAGGTCGTACCGATCGAGTTCGCCGCTGTCACGAACGCCTGGACCAAGTCATTTGAATACGATGCGATACTGCTCGGTCTGTCTGTTACTGACCTTGAACCATCAAGCTACGCCAACCTGATGCTGAGCAGCGGCGGTGTTCATCAATGGAGGCCGAATCAAAAGTCGCCTGCGACCGAATGGGAGACGAAGATCGATCAGCTTTTCGCAGAGCAGGCGCGTGAGTCTGATCCTGGAAAACGGAAGTTGAAGTTTTACGAGATTCAGAGAATTGTGGCGGACGCGTCGCCTGTCATCCCGATCGTCGCCCGCCACGTTGTTTCGGCTGCGAATTCCCACGTCGGAAATTTTTCACCGAGCCCGATGTTTCCGTATTCGCTGTGGAATGCGGACGAACTTTTCCTCAAACAATAAGCGCCTTTGCGTCTTCCTTTGCGGCTCTGCGTGAAACTCATTTCCACGCAAAGACGCAAAGGGGAGACGCAAAGGCGCAAAGAAAGCTAATGGGTGACTTGTTCGGATTTGATAGTGAAATCGACCGCCTTTGTGACATCGCCGCGAATGCGGAATGCATAGTTTCCGAGCGCGAGATTGTGTAGTTCGATCTTATCGTTCTCGGCAATCGCGATCAGGTTCCCATTCGCATCGAGCAGCTCAAAATAGATCCGCTGGTTTCCGTAGTTTTGATTGATCCTCGCATCGAGCCCGCTACGGCGAAGCGAAAAAGGAATCGCCACCGATGATTGTCCTGGCTGAATCGTCCCCGAGTAGCGCTCCTTGAAATCGTCTGGAGCCGGAGTCGGAGTCGGAGTCGGGGTCGGTGTAGGTGTCGGATCGGGTGCGGCCGGCGCGATGTCAAAACTCGAGCCCGTTCCCGAATCGGAGTTCAGCAGGAGTCCACCTGACAGCGATGAACCGATCAGTATCTGAGCTTCGGCCTGCGTGTTCGTCGAGGTAGTTCCAAGTACATCGTGCCCGACCGCAGCGTTCACCTTCGCAAGTCCGAGCTTGATCGTGATCTCATTGCCATCGATGGCGCCGAAGTCCGCTGCGCCGATCGTCTCCTGATTTTGTGTACCGGTCGCGAGGGTCGTGATCTTTCCGTACTCATACGTCACAGCGGTCTCATCCACCGATGCCGTGACGAAGACCTCGACCGTTCCAAATGCCGATGTAAGTGTCCACCGCATGTTCGGCGTGCGAACCGAAGCATCAGTGACTCTCAACCGGTAGACAATTTGGCTCGCGACCGGATCATAACTGAAAAATGCAGCACGAATATCCTGCGCAGTAGTACCGAGCTGATCATCCTGAGCATCCACGATCTGTGGCGCGTTCGGATCGTTGGACGGAAACAGGTTTGCCGGATGCGGCACCGCCGTCAGCGACATTGCGGCACGCACAGCGTTGTGCGCATCGACATAGCCGGCGCCGACCACGCGTTCCTCGTAAGGCATTGGCGTCGCCGTCTGCCGAAGCAGCGTTACGACCTGGTCGGGTGTTAGAAGCGGATTTGCCTCCATCATCAAGGCGACGATTCCTGAGACCTGCGGCGTGGAGAAACTGGTTCCCTGCGACGTCGTGTAGTACGGCAGATACGCGGGCGGGATCGTCGAAAGGTCATTCGCACCGACAAAGATCGGAAGCGTGCCCGCGACATTCGTCACACCCGGAGCCTTCGAGCGTGTGCTCTTGATATCGACTCCGGAACCGGTGATGTCCGGCCGCAGATTCGGAGCAGTTGCAGGATCAGCAGGCTGGCCCGCCGTATCGCTGCCCGTGCCATTGTCGTTACCACGTGACGAAAAACTGGCTGGTGTACCGAGTCCCTGCTTCTCAGCGGCTGCGACCGAGATCACCCACGGAGCAATCGAGAAAGGATTGATCACATTTGGAGCGTCGCCGTCATTGCCGGCGGCGAAAACGACTGTGATATTTCGGTCGTGCATCATGCGCGTGGCGGTATTGATCGGGTCGTTCGGATCGTAAGGATTGTCGGCAAGCGTTGTTCCCCACGAATTGTTACAGACGCGGATGTTGTATCGATATTGATTGACCAGCGTGTAATCCATCGCTTGAACTATCGCGTAGGTCGTGAGTCCGACATCATTACCCGCACGTATGGCGACGAGCTTCGCACCCGGCGCCATTCCTTTGTAAAGACCTGCTGATGCAGCGCCGGTGCCGGCAGTAACGCCTGCTCCGAAAGTTCCGTGTCCACCCTCGATGTCCGT
>DASYPN010000081.1:0-4203 GCA_036006625.1 Pyrinomonadaceae bacterium
CAGCAGGCCCGGACTAGTCAGCGCCTGCCGCGAGAAGACGCCCAGCACGAGCGCGATGCACGAACCAGTGCCGACAACTGCCGCCAGGAATGAAGCAAGAAAGACGAGCTTCAATCGCATCCGGACAGTTTCCTTAATTTGACGCTCATGTGCAAAATGCTTCTCCTTGGTTGGTGAGAGAAAGGCGCCGCCAAGGATACCACAGGGACGGACCACAAAACGGACTGAAATAAATGATCACGAAAGACGCGCTGATTTGGTTGTCCCGCCAGGAGGGCTTAAAGGATTTTGCGACCAGCTTTAGGTTTTTCAAAAAACTCACCACACGCTTCGTCGCCGGCGACACGATTGACGACACCGTTCCATTTATTCAGCAGATAAATTCAGAAAATTGTACGGCTTCCTTCGATCACCTCAATGAATCGGTGGGAAGCGCCGCCGAAGCCGATAAGGAAGTTGATGAATATCTGAACATCCTCGCGAAGATCGACGAAAAGAAGATCCGCTCAAACGTCTCGATCAAACTCACGCAATTCGGACTCGGTCTCGATCCGGAGCTGGCATATCGAAATGCTCGCAAAGTTGTGGAAGAAGCACATCGCCGCGGAAACTTTGTCCGCGTTGATATGGAAGACTCGAACGTTACGCAGGTGACGATCGACATCTTCAAGCGTCTGCGTGCTGAATTTGATCTGAACACAGTCGGCATTGTCTTGCAGTCGTATCTGTACCGAACCTACCAGGATGCGCAGGAGCTGGTGAAACTGCCGGCACGCATTCGCATCTGCAAAGGCGCTTACAACGAACCGCCGGAAGTTGCTTTTCCTGAAAAGAAAGACGTCGACGCAAACTACATCAAGGTGATGCAACTGTTGTTGGGAAGTGGCACTTATCACGGCATTGCGACACACGATCCGAAGATGATCGACGCCACGATTGATTTTGCGACGCGTGAGGGAATCGGGAAAGAGAAGTTCGAGTTTCAGATGCTCTTCGGCATTCGGCGTGATCTGCAACGGCAGCTCGCACGCGACGGCTTCAACGTCCGAATCTATGTGCCTTACGGAAAACACTGGTATCCTTATTTCATGCGCAGACTGGCGGAACGCCCTGCAAACATCTGGTTCGTGTTGAAAAATATGGCGAAGGGCTAAGGGGCGACGATGAGTGAGTGGTTCTGGATTCTCTGGTGCATTCTCGGTGCGGTACTCATTGTCGCTGAGATTTTCACGACCGGCTTTGTGCTGCTCTGGTTTGGAATCGGGGCGTTGTTGGCTGCGTTGGCGAGTTTTGTTGGTATCGACAGTCTGGTGATCCAGTTTTTAATCTTTGCCGGTGTTTCGATTGCACTGACTGCTGCTTCAAGAACAATCTTCATCAACTACTTTTCACGCGACAAGACCGAAACTGGATTGCGTAGCGGAGTCGATGCGCTGCCGGGAAAGGTTGGGACTGTGGTTTCGTCGAGTAAAGGTGCACTCAATGAAGGCGCGGTGAAAGTGTTTGGCTCGACATGGACCGCGTATCCAGCCGCCGGTGAACAACCTTTGGAAGCAGGTGAACGCGTTTGCGTGGAGAGTGTTGAGGGCGCGTCGATCTACGTCAGAAGAGTTGGTGGCGAACCCGACTGGCGACCGAAGGAGTTATCCACAGATTACACAGATAAAACATAATCTGCGTAATCTGTGGATAGATCTAGTGCGGTTCCGTGTCGGCCTCGTAGGTGTCATCAAGCGTCTTATCTTCTTCAAGCGGTGGGAGCTCGATCGTAATCCGATCGGATGCCGGCTCTTCGAGATCGTCACCAAAGAAACGTGCCAGCACCACAGTGATATTGTCCTCACCGCCGCGATTGTTTGCCTCTTCAATCAAAGCATCACACGCTTTCACGAGATCGCCCTTGCTGGTGACAACAATGTGCTGAATGTCCTCCGCGCGGAGTTTCCCCGACAAGCCATCGCTACAAAGCAGCACCATATCATCCTGCCGTAAGCGAATCTTGCCCGTGACTGGATTGACTTCACTCTGCGCGCCGAGTGCCTGGAGAATCACATTCCGAAACATGTGCGTCTCGGCTTCCGACTCACTGATCTGTCCAACATCGACGAGTTGCTGCACGAGCGACTGGTCCTTCGTGGCCAGACGAATCTGCTCCTTGCGAAGAACGTAACCGCGACTGTCGCCGACCTGCACCAAGTCGAGACTATCACCACGAATCGCAGCGCCAGTGAATGTCGCACCCATACCGGCGCAACGTGAGTCTTCCTGACTGCGGAGGTGAATCGCCGTGTTGGCGTAATGCGTCGCGTTTTTAAGACACTCAACCAGATCCAGTTCCGGATCGCAGGAGGCATCTCCCTCGCCGATCAGCATTTGGCGGACGGAATCCACCGCCATTCGACTCGCGACGTCGCCGGCGAGTGCGCCGCCCATGCCGTCGGAGACAACCAGGACGAGTCCCTTATTGCCTACGTCGAAGCGGGTTAAGTTTGCGGGTGCGGGAGTGCCATCGGCGCCGGTCCATGTTTGTTCGGTCGACAGGTCCAGAACGAGGAAGTTGTCTTCATTGCCACGTCGAACTCGGCCAACGTCTGATTTGGCGTATAACTCTACGATCATAAATGGAGAGCGATTAGGAAGTCGTTATTATGGCTGAGAACCGGGAGATTGTAACCCATCCTGCTAATCCTGAAAATCCTGCAAAACCTGTAATTAAACTTTATCCAGGGCCTGATCCAAATCGGCAATAATGTCGTCCGTATCTTCAATTCCGACTGAAATGCGGACAAGCCCGTCAGTAATGCCGAGCCGTTCACGTTTCGCCTCGTCGACAGAAGCGTGAGTCATCGTCGCGGGATGCGAGATCAAAGTCTCGACACCACCCAAACTTTCCGCGAGCGTGCAAAGCTTAACAGACTCGAGCACAGTGCGCGCTGCCGCAAGCGAACCGACGTCAAACGATACCATACCGCCAAAACCATGCTGCTGTCGTCGCGCCAGAGCATGCTGCGGATGTGACGCTGAGCCCGGATAGTAAACCTTTTTCACCTTTGGATGCTCTTCCAGAAACGCTGCGACCGCGCGGCCTGTTTTGTCGTGTTGCTCCATGCGTAACGCGAGTGTTTTAGTACCACGTAACACGAGCCACGAGTCGAATGGGGAGAGAATCGCTCCCGCACTGTTTTGTACGAAGCCGATCCAGTTCGCATCTTCTTCGTCGTTCAAAACCACTGCGCCACCAACGCCGTCCGAATGGCCGTTGAGATACTTGGTCGTCGAATGGACCACGATGTCCACACCAAACTCGAGTGGCCGTTGCAGGTATGGCGACATAAAAGTGTTGTCGCACACGACTCGTGCACCGGCACGATGCGCGATCTCGCTGACCTCTTTGAGATCAGTCACCGTCATGATGGGATTGGTCGGTGTTTCGAGAAACACCATCTTCGTGTTTGGTTTGATCGCCGCTTCGACGTTCAACGAATCGGAGGTGTCAACATAATCGAACTCGACGTTGTAATTCGCGAGTATGCGATTGAAGAGACGCGCCGTGCCGCCGTAAGTGTTGTCAGAAACGACAACGTGTTCGCCTGCTTTTACGAGTCGCAGGGTTGCGTCGATCGCGGCCATGCCCGAGGCGAAGGCGAATCCGAAGCGTGCTCCCTCAAGTGCGGCTAAATTTCGTTCGACTGCGGAACGTGTCGGGTTCTGAGTGCGCGCGTACTCGTAGCCTTTGTTCTTTCCGAGTGCGTCCTGCGCGTACGTCGAAGTCTGATAAATCGGAACGGTAACCGCGCCCGTGCTCTCGTCCGGTTCCGATCCGGTATGAATGGCTGTTGTTGCAAATCCCATAAATGTTCTTCTTCACACTTTGTACTTTCCCCGGTCCGCGAACCTAACCGAGTACAGAGCACAAAGCAGTAACTTCTAACCCTCGTCAAAAATTCCCTGGCTGCGATATCGCTCGGCGCCGTCGGGAAACACTGTGGCCACGCGTTTGCCGGGACCCAAGCGTCCGGCGATCTTGTAAGACGCGGCGGCAGCGGCGCCAGATGACCAGCAACCAAGTAGACCTTCGAGTCGCGCGATCTTTTTCAGTGCCGCGCAAACTTCATCGTCCTGGACCATCAGGATCTCGTCTGCGAGTGAACGATCGAAGATCTTGGGAATAAAGTCGCGCTGTCCGATGCCTTCAATCTTCTT
>DASYPN010000082.1:0-7883 GCA_036006625.1 Pyrinomonadaceae bacterium
GCCGTCGAGTAATTCTTCAACCGCAAAGCGATGAAACTGCGGCGTCATTTCAGTGCCGCCGCAAAAGACGCCAGTAATTCCCATCTTCTTGAGCGACACTTTTTCACACAGCGCTTCGAGAAGTTTCGGCGTCGTGAACAAACAACGAATATTGTCGTGCGCTTTCAGTAACGTGAGACCTTGTTCGACGACGTGCCGCTTGTACTGCTCAGCCATCTTCGGTTGCCCCATTTTGATCAGCTTGATGACCCAACGCGGATCGAGGTCGACGAGGAAGCAGATCCCGCCGCGATGCTGGGCCAAGTGCTCGACGGCTAGACGCAGACGGCGCGGACCAGTTGGCCCAAGCGAAAGCCAATCGGAGTCGCGTGGAAAGAATTCGTCCGGCAACGTGTCGCTAAACGCTTCGTAATCGATGCGAAAGTCTTCGATGTTGATGCGCGACTTCGGCACGCCCGTGCTGCCGCCCGTTTCGAACGTGTAGACAGGCCGCCCAGCGAGACCTTTCGGCACCCAGCGACGAACCGGGCCTCCGCGCAACCACTCATCCTGAAAAAAACCAAAACGCGAAAGGTCGTCGTAAGTTTCAATCTCTTTGCGCGGATCCCAATCGAGATTCTTCGCGAAGTCCAGCCAGAACGGACAACCCGTTTCCGGATCAAAGTGCCACGCAACAACTTCACGAACCCAGGCGTCGAGTTTTTCTCGGGTCATAGTCAACGATTAAGGAATGGTCTTTTCAGTTTCTCTCATTAGATCAGCAAAGCGTGGATCGGTACGGAGTTTGGCCAGGTGCGGATCGACGCGCACGAATGTGAAGCCGACGGCGTGTTCGCGTTCAGCCTGTGCGAGCCAGCGAAATGCGTTGTCGAAGTCGCCCAGCCACGTGTAGATGATCGCGATCTCGTAAGCCGTGACCCAATTCTGATGACGTTTCGAGATGATCTCGTTCAGTATCGTCTGTGCTTCCTCGCGTTTGCCGATTGCGGCGAGCACGTGCGCGCGCTTGGCGTGCGTGGTCGGCGTATCGCCGGCGAAACTTCGCTCCTGCTCGAACGCCGCCATCGCTTCGTTGTGCATTCCCTTGAGCTCGTAAGCCCAACGCAGAATGGTGTGCGCAGACACCGCGCCCGGATCCAGTTCCAGCGATTTCTTGCACTGGGCTACCGCTTCATCAAACTTCCCGGCCAGAAACAGTATGTTGGAGACTGCCGTCGCGATCACCGCCGACTGAGGCGAGATCTGGCGTGCGCGCTCGATTTCAGCGTAGGCCTCGTCGTGCCGCCCCATGGCCGATAAGCTGTACGCGTACCAACGATGGGCCACCTGGTTGGTTGGTCTGAGTTGAATCGCTTTCCGCAACTCGCGTTCAGCGTCGATCCAGTCGCGATCGTAATGAAGTTTGACCCAACCAAGTGACGCGTGCGCTTCAGCCAAATTCGGATCCGCTTCGACCGCACGCAGCGCCGATTCTTTCGCGCGTTCCCACGCTTCCGCCGGTGGTGGCTCGACATACCAGTTGAGGAACGCATAGCAGTCGGCGAGCTCTGAGTGTGCAATGGCAAACTGCGGATCAAGCTCGACCGCACGTTCGAGACGTTCGATCGCCTGTCGCAAGCCTTCGGCGGTGCGACGTGTCGAGTAGTAACGTCCGGCAGTGTAAAGCTGACGAGCTTCTTCGTTCTCTCCCGCTTGCGTTTCGGGAGTTGGTATCAGAATTTGCGTCGTGATCGGAGCGATGTGCTCGGCATTGCGCTTTCGCTTTGCGGCGGCAACGGACGATACCCTCTTCGCGCTCTTGCGGTGCATTGCGGGGTGTCGCAGGTCGCGCAGTATCGCTTCAAACGCAGGCTCGCCACGCAGCGGATCAAACTGCGGTTCGACACCGAGCCACACGACCCACGCATCCCGGCGCGTGTGAGCATCCAAAAGGAGCTGAAGCGCGCGGTCGCGTTCACCGAGATGCAGATGAATGAGCGAGAGATGATACGGCGAAACGTAGCCGTGTACTGACAGTTGGGCCAAACGGTCCAACACGTTTCGCGCGTCAGCTTGTCTGCCCGCGGCTGCGTACGCCTGGCCGAGTGCAGCGACGTAGAACGTGCCGCCACCTGAAAGTTCCAAAGCCTTCTCTGCGGTCTGGACCGATTCCTCGAGTCCGCCCGTGTGTCTGAGGATCCATGAAAGAGTCACGAGTCCATACGGAAACTCCGGCACGGCCTCGAGCATGTTTCTGTAAGTCGCAATCGACTCGTCAAAGCGGCGCGCGTGGTAATAACACCAGCCGAGCGCCTGGAGCACACTCGGAGACAGCGGATCGAGCTCGCGTGTGAGCAGCATTTGCTCGAGGCCTTCATGGAAACGTCCTTCCATCATGAGATGAAAAGCGTACCAGTGATGGCCCGTCGCGTAGTTTGGATTGATCTCGATTGAGCGGCGGTGCAGTCCTTCGGCTACGGCCCAGTCGAAGTCATGACAAACTGTCGCGAAGCCGAGTGCGCTGTATGCTTCCGCGGAAGTTGCATCCAGTTCGACTGCTTTAGCAGCGTTTTGTTTTGCGGCTGCTGAAGTTTCAGCGAACGGTCGAATCCCGAAGACGCCGAGCCAGTTGTAGTAGTCGGCAATGCCGGTGTAGGCGAGCGCGTAATCGGGATCGTGCTTGATCGCTTTCTTGTACGACTCGAGCGCTTTTGCGAGACCGACTTCGGTGTATGAACTCCAGTAATAACGCCCGCGTAGATAAGCCTCGAACGCTTCCGAACTGTCAGTACCACGCTTCGATAGCTGGCGCTTTTCATCGCCCGTGAGTTGCGGCAACAACGCCGACGCGACTTTTTCCGAAATCGAATCCTCGATTTGCAGAACGTCTGTCGACTCTTCGTCAAACTGTTCGGACCAGCGCGTTACGCCTTCGTTCACACTCAGCAGTTGCGCTGTGACACGAATGCGATTGCCGACGCGCCTGAGACTGCCATCGATGACGAAATCAATACCGAGATCACGACCTGCCATCAACGGTTCAATCGCCGCTCCGTGATAACGCAGCACGCTGCTGGTCGGCCGCACAACGAGTCGCTGCACATTGCTGAGACGCGTAATCAGCGCATCAGTCAAACCGATTCCAAGATACTCGTCGCCGGTGTTCTCTCCAGGTGGACCAAGAACACGGAACGGCAACACAGCAATCGACTCCTGATCTGCACGCAATTGTCCCGCAATGGCCGGAAGCGCAGCGAGACGGTGGTCCAGCTTTCGCAGCAGATCGTTGTACCGCGGATTTCCGTGCAGTGGATCGAGTTCCGGATCAACTCCCATCCAGAGCACCTTCGCATCGCCGGTGTCATATGCCTTATCGAGCAGGTCGAGTGCTTCTTCGGGTCGACCTAACTGACACGTTACGAGCGCCAGATGATACGGCGACACGTAACGACGCTCGGCGAGCTTGTGCATGTCTTCGAGTACGGCCTGAGCTGCTTCGAGATCTCCTGCGGCTGCATGGGCGTTGGCGAGTCGGCCAAGCGTGTGCGAAGCCTTGCCCATCAACTCAACACATTGTTCAGCGGCTTCGATCGCCTCCGCATGGCGGCCCAGACAACTCAGCACGAAGCTGCTGCCGTAAAGCACCATCAGATTTCTCGGTTCGTTCTCGAGGATGGCAGCGGCAAAGCGATGCGCTTCTTCAAACCGGCGTGCATGATAAGAACACCAGAGGACGGCGAAGCGCGAAATGACCGCCATCGGGTCGAGATCTCGGCCGGTGTGTGCTTCGCGCAGTGACTCACTGAAGCGACCTTCCATCGCGAGCTGAAGCGAATACCAGACACGCGCGGGCGGATAGTTTGGATCGAGCTCAATCGCACGAACCAGATGATGCTCCGCACTGCCCCATGCGAAGTCGCGACAGAGAATGGCCTGGCCCAGAGCGACGTGAGCTTCGGCGAGATTCGGATCGAGCTCAGCTGCAGTGGAAGCCGCTTCATAAGCCGCTGCGGAACACTCGGCAAAAGGCATCACACTGAAAACACCAAGCCAGTTGTGATAGTTCGCCACTCCCGCATACGCAAGTGCGTACTTCGGATCGAGCGCGATCGCCTGTTGATAGCAAACAATCGCTCGCGCAAAACCGTCTTCAGTAAACGTGTTCCAGTAAAAACGTCCGCGCAGATAAGCTTCGTGTGCCTGTGGATTGTCTGTGCCTCGTTTAGCGAGTCGCAGGCGCTCGTCGACCGTCAGATGCGGCACGATCGCTTCGGCAACGTGCGAAGAGATGACGTCTTCGAGATTCAGAACATCAGTGAACTGTTCGTCAAACTGTCCGGCCCACGCGGTCGTTTCCTCGCGCACGTTGAGCAACTGAATCGTCACGCGAATACGTTCCGCCGTGCGTCTGATTCTGCCGTCCAAAACAAACGTGACGCCGAGCTCGCGTCCGGCGCGCAGCGGATCCGCGTCAGCTGTGTAACGCAGCACACTGCTCGTTGGTCTGACTGCAAAACTGCGAATCGCACTGAGTCGCGTGATGAGAGCATCAGCCAAACCAGTTCCGAGGTAGTCGGGAGTTGTTTCAGGCTGATTGATGTCGAGAATCTTCATCGGCAAAACAGCCAGCGAGTTTTCCTGGTTCGAGTCGGGCCGGAGTACGAGACTCGCGTGCGGCGGATCCGGTAAGTCGGAAATCGGCCGGCCTTCGAGATAACGTGTGATATCGTCGCGCAAATCGGCGGCGGTCTGGTATCGCCATTCCGGCTCTTTGCGCAAAGCCTGCATCACGATGTTGTCGAGATCGCCGGTGAGTGCGCGGCGCAGCGTTTCGAGAGTTCCACCGCGTGTCGCATAGAGCCGTTGCAGGGTGGTGACTTCATCGCCAGTAAAGAGACTGGGTAACAGATCTTCAGCGCGAGTGATAATGATGCTCGGCGGCGCGGGAGCTTCCTCACAGATGACACGCGCGATCTCGTGTGGCGCCCGATTGAGCAGACGATATGGTCTGTGTCCCGTCAATAATTCATAGAGCAAGACACCCAGTGAATAAACGTCAGTGGTCGGCGTCGTTGGTGCGCCCTGAACTTGCTCCGGTGAAGCGTATTCCGGCGTCATCAAGCGCATCGCCGTTGCTGTCGGATCGTGAGTGATGTCGCCGGCGAGTTGCGGATTGAGCAGCTTGGCGATACCGAAGTCGAGTAATTTCGGAATTCCGGCGGAAGTCACGAGAACGTTCGACGGCTTGATATCGCGATGGACCACCTGTTTCTGGTGCGCGTAGTGAACCGCATCACAGATCGCGCGAAACAGTTTCAGACGTTCGGTGACGTTCAGGTTGTTAGTGTCGCAATAATTGTAGAGTGGCTGCCCTTCGATAAACTCCATGACGAAGTAGGGCAGTCCGTCTTCCGTGGTGCCGCCGTCGAGAAGGCCGGCGATGTGCGGATGGTCCAGTGCGGCGAGAATCTGTCGCTCTTTGCGGAAGCGACGCAGGATAAAGTCAGTATCCATCCCGCGTTTGACTAGCTTGATTGCAGCTCGCTTGTTGAACTCGTTATCGGCGCGGGATGCTTCATAAACTGCCCCCATGCCGCCGCGTCCAATCTCTTTTTCGATCCGGTACGAGCCGAGACGGCGCCCGAGCATCGGGTCTTTCTCTTCAACAAACGACTCGAGCATGCTCATCTCAGTGTTGCCGTAGACCGGCTCATCGAGCAGTTCGCCTGCGCTGTCGTACTGTGAAAGCAGCGACTCGACGTCGCGTCTCAGATCGATGTCCTCTCGACACACGTCGGACACGTAGCGTTTTCGATCATCCGGGGAAAGATCGAGGGCCGCCTGAAAGATTTCCTCAACTTGTCGCCAGCGTTCAGGGGTCATATTACAACTGAGCGCGGTTTCGACGAAAAACTTAGTAAGGACGTTGCTTTTAGATTGGACTCACGGCGTGCGTCAATTATTCCTTTGCATTTCACCATAGAGCCAGGCTTTTGCGAACCGCCAGTGACGTTTGATTGTTGTGGGAGTGACGCCCAGAACGTCCGCTGTTTCTTCAATGGAAAGACCGCCGAAGTAACGCAACTCGACCATACGCGCTTTTTGTGCATCGAAAGCTGCCAGAGTTTTGAGAGCGTCGTCCAGCGCAATCAGTTCAGCGCTTCGTTCGACTGCTCGATCAATGTTTTCATCAAGAGAGAGTTTTTGGAAATCCTGGCCGCGCTTTTCCGCGTTGTGCTTGCGCGCATGATCCACGAGCAGGCGACGCATAATCTGCGCAGCGACTCCAAAAAAATGAGCGCGGTTCTGCCAGTTTACCCGCGACTGATCGATGAGACGCATATAAGCCTCATGAACCAGCGCGGTCGGCTGTAGCGTGTGATCCACTCGCTCACGCCGCAGATAATTGGCCGCCAGCTTCCGCAGTTCATCGTAGATGACGGGTAGTAAAAGATCAACCGCGGCCCGATCGCCGTTGGAGAGCTCGATCAGTAGACGAGTTACGTTCTCTGCGGGGTGCTCACTCAATCGTTAACTCTCCATGTTCCAAGACTTAAAGCCCATTAGTATAAGACGAACTTCATCATCCGCGGTAGCGTCCGATGACCCAATTTCGTTCCGCACTGCGCGTTAACGGTTGAAGGATAGCTCGGAAGATTCAAGAGGTAATCATCATGCAAGTATTAACGGACAAAATTAGTGGCTTTATGGCGCGGGTATTCGGCTGTTGGCATGCGGAATTGAGCCGGCCGTTTTCGCGTGGGGGGCGCGCTTATCGGAAATGTCTCAGTTGCGGAGCGCAACGGCGGTTTAATCTCGGCAACTGGGAAATGCAGGGCAAATTTTTCTACAGCAATTAAACTTTCAGTTACACGGCTCATTATGGATTGAGCCGTGTGGTCTGTGCAAACTTTTTACTCTTCTCGGAGTAAATGTAACTGTCACGAGACTTCACCACCAGATTCGCTTCAGTCGTTCTCACTTTAATCTGTCGTTTTTCACCTTCCTTGCCGGCTGTAGCTGGATAATAACCGAGACTGTATTGGCGTCCGAGCTCTTCCGCGATCCACGTAAACGCCTGGTCTATGCCGAATAGTGAGTCGCCGCTGTAGAAGCGACCAGCCGTCGCGTCTGCGAGAGCATGCAGATAACGGACTGCGCGCTTGTAATCTCCGGGATAGGCTCCGCCGGTCGTCGTGCCTGGGATTCCGGGAGTCGGAATCGGCAGACCGAAGATCGTCCCACGACCACCGGGCATCGGAATTCCATTGGACATCACGCTGCCTTTGCCGGACGTGTCGTAGTCAACTGCATAGATTGATGCGTCTGACTCTTCAGCTAAACGCAAAGTGCTTTCGTACGAAGCGCGATGGCTCGTTGTGTCGACGCCGTCAGTGAAGAGCACTACAGCTTTTCGACCCTGGATCGTTTTGAGCTGTTTCCTCAGGATGTCATCAACGGCGTCGTAAAGACGCGTGCCGCCGCCGCCCTTTGTGTGGCGAATTGCTCTTGTGATCTGGTCGCGATCCGTCGTCGCCGTGCACTCGACCTGGATTCGGTCGTCAAACGACATCACCATGACGCGGTCTACCGGTTTCAGTTTGTCGACGAATCTGATTGCAGCGTCCTGTATATCGCGGAGCCGGAATTCGGTTGAACCGCTCGTGTCGATCAGCAGGATGACGCTGAACGGCGCGTCGGTAGTGGCGAAGTAAGCGATCTTTTGATCGACGCCGTTTTCCTGAATGCGAAAGTTTTCACGGCGGAGAAGTGGGACGTAATGACCGTTGCGGTCCATGACTGTGACCGGCACCATGACCAAAGAAGTATCGAACTTGATGGTGTCGCCTTCGACAGTTTCGCCATCAGGGCCGATGCGCGATTCTGTGATCCCGTCGTCAGCA
>DASYPN010000083.1:0-1931 GCA_036006625.1 Pyrinomonadaceae bacterium
ATGTTGGCGCCGCGCTTGTAGATGAATCCGATCATCCGCGAAATCAGACGCTCGTTGCCCGGAATAATGCGCGCGGAAAGCACGACCGTGTCGCCTTCCTCGATCATCAGACCTTTATAACTCTGCGTCGCCATCTGTGAAAGCGCCGCCCGCGCCTCACCCTGAGAACCCGTCACCAGAAACACAATCTCATCGTCGCTCATCATCTTTGCCTGGTTGAGCGAAACGATAAGACCGTCGGGAATGTCGAGATAACCGAGCCTGTCCGCAACCTCGACGTTCTTCTGCATCGAGCGACCAAGCACACAAACGTGACGATTGAACTGCTGCGCCACATCAAGCACGATCTGCAATCGATGGATCGAAGAGGCAAATGCCGCGACAACGATGCGCCCTTTTGCTTCCGAAAAGATCTCTTCAAACGCCGGGATCACTGCGCGTTCCGACGGGGTACGTCCGGGAACAGTCGCGTTCGTGGAGTCTGACAACAAAGCGAGAACACCGTCCTGCCCGTATCGTCTGAACGACCGCAGGTCTATTGGCTCGCCGATGACTGGCGTCTCATCAACTTTGTAATCGCCCGTGTGAATGATCGTGCCGACGGGAGTTCTGATTCCTAGTGAGAAACAATCGACGAGTGAGTGCGAAACACGAATGAACTCAACCGAAAAGACGCCGATATCAACCACGTCACGTGGCTCAACCCGATGCAGCAGCACGTCGCCGAGCAGTTCGTGCTCTTCGAGTTTGCTTTCAGCTAAACCGGCTGTGAAGTGAGAGCAGTAAACAGGAACGTTGAATCGCTTGAGTAAATACGGCAACGCACCGAGGTGATCTTCGTGACCGTGCGTGAGAACGATCGCGGTAATGTCGTCCTTGTATTCGTCGAGAAAGGCAAAATTCGGAATCGAAACATCGACACCGTAAGCTGTTTCCTCGGGAAAGCCCATCCCGGCGTCGAGAATCAACATCTCGTCGCCGTAGCGCACCGCCATGCAATTCATTCCAAACTCGCCGATACCACCGAGCGGTATGATCTCGAGGACACTAGCCATAAATCGCAAGAGTATAGCATGTTACGCCGATTAGCACGGATGACACGAGTCCAATTTCCTCTGTATTATCCGGCAATGAACAAACCAATCTTCGTCCTGGCTATCCTTCTCTTTTCATCTTTCACGGCGCTTGCCGCAACGCCGACGATGCGTCTGGATTACTACCACACCGGCGATGCGACGCAGGAAGTGTTCAGTGTCGACCGCGTGGTGATTGAACCGCTTCCCTGGCCCGGCGACCCGAAACAGGCGATTGATTCGTCGAATCTCGGAAAGTATTTGTTTGAAGTTCGCGACGCGAAGTCGAAACAGCTTCTTTACTCACGCGGATTTGCTTCGATCTATGGCGAGTGGGAGACAACAGACGAGGCTAAAACTATCAAACGAACGTTTCAGGAGTCGTTGCGCTTTCCAGAACCGTCTGCCCCGGTCACTATAACTCTGAAGAAACGCGACGCGAAGAACGTCTTCCAGGATATCTGGACCACGACGATCGATCCGGCGGATCAGTTTGTCGATCGCTCCAAGCCGGTGGCGCCCGCACCGCTGATTACAATTCAGAAGGCAGGCGAGCCCGAAACAAAGGTCGACTTCCTGATCGTTGGCGACGGTTACACGGCTGCTGAAGCGAAGAAGTTCGAAGCAGATGCGCGCCGGCTTACTGAAGTGCTCTTCGCGACGTCTCCGTTCAAGGAGAATCGTCGAAACTTCAACGTCTGGGGACTCTGCCCACCTGCAGCCGAGTCAGGCATCTCACGTCCATCGACCGGTATTTATCGTGACTCGCCGATCGGCGCGACTTACGATGCTTTCGGATCAGAACGTTACGTCCTGACGTTCGACAATCGCGCGTTGCGTCGCACGGCGCAGTTTGCG
>DASYPN010000084.1:0-8785 GCA_036006625.1 Pyrinomonadaceae bacterium
GCGACCTCGGATATTCATCTCGAGTACAAGCTAAAAAAGACTCGCGCTGAAGTCATCGAAATGACCAGCCGTGCCGTGAGCCTGGCCCGAACGTTCGCCGATGAAGTTGAGTTCTCGGCAGAGGACGCGACGCGGAGCGACGGCGACTATCTCTGCGACGTATTCAAGGCCGCGGTCGATGAAGGTGCAACCATTCTCAACATCCCGGACACTGTTGGTTACACTCTTCCCCATGAGTTCACGCAACTCGTGCGCACGGTTCGCGAGCGAGTTGTTGGCGATCGCCAGGATCTGACGATCAGTGCTCACTGTCACAACGATCTGGGTCTGGCCGTGGCCAACAGCCTGGCGGCGATAGACGCCGGAGCGCGGCAGATCGAGTGCACGGTCAACGGAATTGGCGAGCGCGCTGGTAATGCCTCGCTGGAAGAAGTAGTGATGGCGATAAACGTGCGGGCCGATCGGCTGCCGTTCGTAACAAAGATTGATACGCGCGAGCTCTATCCAACCAGTCAGTTGCTGGCCAAGATCATTGGTTTTGGCGTGCAGCCCAACAAAGCGATTGTGGGATGCAATGCTTTTGCTCACGAGGCGGGAATCCATCAACATGGCGTGATCAGCAACCCGCTCTGTTACGAAATCATGACGCCAGAGTCGGTCGGCGTCCCGGCAAACCTACTGGTCCTCGGCAAGCACTCGGGTAGGCACGCGCTGGGATTACGATTCACCGAATTGGGATACGCGCTGAGCCCTGTCGAGCTGGATACGATTTACCATCGCTTCACCAAGCTGGCTGATAGAAAAAAGCGCATCTATGATCAGGATTTGATCTCGCTGGCAGCGGAAAACAGTATGTCAGCGGCCGCTTAAAAGGGTCAGCAAGGGCTGCTGAAGAATTATCATGCAATTGCGTATCGTCGTCCTTCCCGGTGACGGAGTTGGGCCGGAAGTGACCGAGCAGGCCGTGCGTGTTCTGCGCGAAGTCGCAAACGTCCACGGCCATGACTTTCGTTTCGAAGAATACGCCGTGGGCGGCGCGGCCATCAGAAAAACCGGCTCGGCCTTGCCGGCGGCAACTCTCGAAGCCTGTCTCGCCGCCGACTCCGTATTATTGGGCGCGATCGGCTCGCCCGAGTTCGATCAACTCGCGCCTGATCAAAAACCGGAAGCCGGCTTGTTACGGTTGCGCCGCGCGCTCGGTGGCTTTGCTAATCTTCGTCCTGTCACCTCACATAACGCTTTAGCCGGCCTGTCGCCTCTGCGGGAACAGATTGTCGATGGCGCAGATATTTTGTTTGTGCGCGAGTTGCTTGGCGGCCTCTATTTCGGCGAGCCACGCGGCATTATTTCGCAGAACGGAACTTCCTCGGCTTTCAACACCATGAGTTATTCGGCGGGGGAGATCGAGCGCGTCGCTCGCATTGCGTTTGAGTGTGCAATCGAGCGCTGCCGCAAAGTGACTTCCGTCGACAAGGCAAATGTGCTGGAGACTTCGCAACTCTGGCGGACTACAGTTTCCCGAGTCGCAAGTGATTATCCCGAAGTAGCCCTCGATCATCTCTATGTCGACGCTGCCGCCATGCACCTCATCAACAACCCGAAGCGATTCGACGTGATACTTACCGAGAATCTTTTTGGCGATATCCTGTCAGACGAAGCTGCGGTAATTTCGGGATCGTTGGGGATGTTGGCTTCGGCTACTATCGGAGGTGCGGTCGATCTCTTTGAACCGGTGCATGGCTCGGCGCCGGATATCGCGGGACGAGATCTTGCCAACCCAATCGGCGCGATCTCATCGGCAGCCATGCTCTTGCAACATGGCGCCAAATTGGCAGCTGAGGCTGCCGACGTGGAGGCAGCGATTAGCGTCACGCTCGAGTCCGGTTATCGCACGGCCGATATCGCTCGCGGAACGGATGGGCGCTTGGTCGGCACTGCGGAGATGGGACAGCGCATCACGGAAGCGCTAGCCGAAGTGGCTGATAGGCGTCACCCATATCACGCAGTCTGAAGACTGGTCATTTTTGAGTTATGGCTCACACTTTGTTTGATAAGCTTTGGAAAGCGCACGTCGTGCGCGCGGCAGAAGGCGAACCGTCCCTTTTATACATCGACCTCCATCTCGTCCACGAGGTCACTTCGCCCCAGGCCTTCGACGGATTGCGAAGCGCAAACCGGAGAGTCCGCCGTCCCGATCTGACCATCGCCACCATCGATCACAACGTCCCCACCACGGACCGGGCGCTGCCGATTACCGACCCGATTGCGGCGCAGCAAATCAATGTCTTGCGTGCGAACTGCGCAGAATTCGGAATTACTCTTTTTGATATCGATTCGAAAGAACAAGGGATCGTGCACGTGATCGGGCCGGAGTTAGGCTTGACGCAACCGGGGATGACGATTGTGTGTGGCGACAGCCATACCAGCACGCACGGCGCATTTGGAGCACTGGCTTTCGGAATCGGCACCAGTGAAGTCGAGCAGGTGCTGGCGACTCAGTGTCTGCCGCAAAACCAGCCGGCAACGATGCTGGTTCGCATCGGTGGAACGTTAGCGGATGGAGTTTCTCCCAAGGACCTCGCACTGTCGATCATCGGACAGATCGGCACTGACGGGGCCAGCGGCCACGTGATCGAGTATGCCGGTGAGGCGATTCGCGCGCTTTCCATGGAAGGCCGCATGACGCTTTGCAATATGAGCATCGAAGCCGGCGCACGGGCCGGGATGATTGCGCCGGATGAAGTTACGCTGGCGTATCTAAAGGACCGGCGTTTTAGTCCGCGCGGTGCGAACTGGGACGAAGCCCTCGCCTATTGGCGAACGCTCAAGTCGGACCCCGATGCCCGCTTTGATCGCATCGTCGAGATAGATGCCGAAACGATTGCTCCGTGTGTTACGTGGGGCACGAGCCCTGGAATGGTAGTGTCAGTGACCGGCAGTATTCCAGATCCGGAAACCGCGAGGAGCGAAAGCGAAGCCCGCGCTTTCGAACGTGCCTTGGAATACATGGCCCTGCGCCCGCGCATGAAGATAAGCGAAATTTCGATCGACAGGGTGTTCATAGGTTCATGTACCAACGCTCGCATCGACGACCTGCGCGCGGCAGCGCGAGTCGTGCGGGGACATGCAGTCCATCGCTCGGTGCGCGCCATGGTCGTCCCCGGATCGCAAAGCGTCAAGCGCGCCGCTGAAGGCGAAGGCCTCGATCAAATCTTTCTCCACGCCGGTTTCGAGTGGCGCGAAGCTGGATGTTCCATGTGTCTGGGAATGAATCCGGATACTCTGCAACCGGGCGAGCGCTGCGCCTCGACGAGCAATCGTAACTTTGAAGGCCGGCAAGGCCGCGGTGGCCGAACGCATCTGGTGAGCCCCGCGATGGCCGCGGCAGCCGCGATCGCCGGACACTTCGTGGATGTCAGAGACTGGGACTACCGGTGAGAATCAACCCAGATGTCTTTCGCGAGCACAGATCGGCTCCGGGCTGCTGTTATGAACCGGCCAAAGCTTGATCTTTAGCTTGAATTTTTCAAACACACGATGACACCATTTCGCATTCATACTGGTACCGCGGCCGTTCTCGCTCGGCAAAACATCGACACGGACCAGATCATTCCCAAGCAGTTTCTAAAACGCGTCGAACGTAGCGGCTTTGGCAAGTTCCTCTTTTACGACTGGAGGTACTTGCCTGACGGAAGAGTGGATCCTTCATTCCCACTAAACGAACCTCGGGCCCAGGGAGCATCGATTCTGATTGCGGGGAAGAACTTCGGTTGCGGATCGTCGCGTGAACATGCGCCGTGGTCGCTCGCCGATTACGGCTTTCGCGTAATCATCGCCTCATCCTTTGCCGACATCTTTGCTAACAACTGCCTGAAGAACGGACTATTGCCGGTCATGCTCAACAAAGGTGAGATAGCTGACCTCATCCGCCGCACCAAAGAGATCGACGGTTATCAGATCACAGTGGACCTCGAACAGATGACGGTCGCGGGGGCGGACGATTTTCTCGAAACGTTCGCCATTTCAGATTTCCAAAGACATTGCCTGTTGGAAGGCTTGGACGATATCGGTCTGACCCTTCAGCACGAGAAACTGATAGCCGAATACGAGGAGCATCGCCCGATCTGGCTCCGGTAAGCCCTGTCAACGACGGATTGAACCCGCGAGTTTCTTTCTCAGGAACACGGAGCGAATCTGACGATCGCCAAGCGTTCGATATGATGGCCCAGATGAATTACCACTCGAAGGTGTCTAAATGTTGTCGTCGTTAGATATGGATCTGGTAGGCACGAGCGGACTTGAACCGCTGACCCCTACCGTAGCGAGGTAGCGGTCTGTCGTTCGACATGTGGGTGCCTTGGATGGGAATATCAGTCACTACGTTACCCCTGCTGCGTCGAGAAAAAACGCCCGTGAACTAATCATGGCGGGAAGTATTCCTTTGCAACCTCGTTGCCTGCCGCTTATCATCGTTATCGGGCTAACAGCGACTTGCCTTCGGTGCTTCGAGAAGAATCGGAACCTTTGAGCTCCCCGCGACGTGTAGCTAATTACTGAGATTTGACGCTCGAAGCTTAGGTGGTTAGCGTTCCTGACGTCGGCCAGGCTCTTTAGCTGGACTTCGATTAATCCTTTGGATTCCAAACTTCTTCTCTCTCGATTTCAAGAGGACCCGTTTAAGGGTTTCGATGTCTCTAGCTTTCAACTCAGAACAAACGATGTTCATGGCTTTCGATTGGTCGAAAGCGCCTATCCTCCTGGGTTTGAACTTCCCAAGCATTCCCATGAGTACGGATGTTTTTATGTGGTACTCGAAGGTAGCTTAACCGAGCGTTTCGGGAAGAAGAGTCGTGAGTGTGAGCCGATGAGTATGGTCTTTAACCATCCTGGCGAGGAGCATTCAGACAGCTTTCACCGAACCGGAGGGCGCCATTTCGTTTTGAACATGGACCAGGACCGGTTGGCTACTTTTCGGGAGCATTCGTTGATGCTCGATCAGTCAGCTCAATTCTATGGCGGGTTGCTGGCTTGGCTCGGCATAAGACTCTACAACGAGTTCTGCAGGATGGATCCAGTTTCGCCGCTGGTAATCGAAAGCCTGGGTGTCGAAATCATGGCCGAAATATCCCGCAGCGCAAAACGAGATGAGCGAAAGCCTCCCGTCTGGCTTGAACGCACGCGAGAGTTTCTGCACGAGAACTTTGCGGAGAGTCTGAGCCTCGCTGAAGTCGCTGAAATAGCCGAGGTACATCCTGTTCATCTGGTTCGCGTCTTCCGGACCTTCTATCGCTGCACAATCGGAGAGTATGTGCGCAGGCTGCGGGTCGAATTTGCCTCCAGGGAACTCTCCAGGTCTGATCTGCCGCTGGCCACCATCGCTTCCAGCGCAGGTTTCTCTGATCAGAGCCACCTGTCCAGAACCTTCAGACAACATACAGGACTGTCGCCCTCTGAATTCCGTGCTGCCTTTCGGTTACGCTAATCTGATTCATATCAGGTTCACGCCATTCAAGACACGAACTGCCGCTAAAGGATAGAGTTGTTCGCTCCAAGCCGAGTTCAAGCAAGTCCCGTGACTGGTAGACTTCAGGAACAAAATAGAGAGGTGATCAAGATGAGACCAAAACCGTCAGACTTGTTCTCTGTTGGGTTAACGCTGGCCGCGCTGCTACCGATCTTAAGCGTTCAGGCGCAAACAAAGCGAGAAGCGTCTCCAGATTTGCCCGTGCGAAACGAAATCCACCGGCAATATCGACTGGCGCCGAACAGCACCGTGAAAATATCGATGATTGCCGGTCCCGTCGAAATCGAGACGGCACCCGGTGAATCGGCCGAAATTAATATCTTCAATTCCGCCGAAACTCAAGCTGATCTTAATTGTGCAGACATTCCGATCGAACTGACTCGAGGAAAGCTCGTTATTCGCAGCAGAGATCTCTGCCCAGTTGTGAGGGTTAATTCGCGGGTGATGCTCAAACTCCCACGCAACGTAGACCTGGATCTCGAATACATTGCGGGTCATGTTCGCATCGGACCCACTGAAGGAATGGTGCGCCTGGAAAGCATTGCAGGACACGTGAGCACGGATTCCGTGCAGGCTGCCGAGATGTCATCGTTGGCCCAAGGGATTTCTATGGAAATTAATGAGATTGGCGAACGTGGCGTGCACTTGAGCAGCGTTACTGGGGAGATTGAGTTGGGCCTGTCCAATAATCTCAACGCCGAATTCGTCGCCGACAGAGTAGTCGGCAACGTTATTAGCGACATTCCCAATATTAAGATCGTAACGATCGTAACTGATGGCCGGTCTAACTACGAAGCGCGGATCGGTTCAGGCGGACAAAGGATCAGGATATCGAGTGTTACGGGTGGAATTCGTCTTCGCAAACTCTCCTGACGACAAGTCTGCTCCGCCGCCCGCAATCCAATTGCGGTTGTCCTTCAGCGATATAGAAATTATTCAAAGGAGTAAAGAAATGAAAAATTCAACAATCAACAAAGTTTTCGTCGTGTTGTCGGTTTTCCTTGGCGCATCATCATCCGTTTGGGCGACCGTTTATCAAGAGCGCGATGAAATCAATAAGAGCTTTACTCTCCCAGCTAAAGCGGCGGTTGAAGTGGTTGCCATCAACGGCAGCGTTGACATCAAGGCTATTGATGGCGATACGGCAATCGTTGAGATCGAGCGAACGGCGAGCAGCCGCGCCGAGATGGATTGCAACAAAGTCGTTTTGCGGCAGGTACTTGGTAAATTGCTCATAAGGAGTGAAATGGGTTGCGAGAATGTAGTAGTCCAAGTCAAGCATCGCGTGCTGTTGAGTCTCCCACGATATGTCGATCTTAGCGTTAACGGCGTTAGTGGCCCAATCAACATCGGAGAGATAGACGGCGCGCTCCGCATCAGCGGTAATAGCGGTCAAATCAATCTCGCGCAGGCCGGCAGAGGTTCACGCATCACGGGCAATAGTGGGACGACAACCATTAATCTGCGGCGCCTCTATGCCGGAGGAGTCTGGTTGATTGGTCATAGCGGGGCCATCAAGCTGTACATCGCTGACGAATCAAACATCGATGTGAAAGTGAGTGGGCTTAGCGGGACGGCCTCAAGTGAACTGCCGAATGTGAAATTTATCAACACAGGCGCCGCCGATTACTATGCGCGCATCGGGCATGGCGGGCCGGCGATTTATGTCCTCGGTTCTTCAGGTAGTGTTACGCTCATCCCTTATCGGGAATAATTCTTTCAGAGCAACAAACGCTATGATTCTATGGTTCGTGCGGGAGTTCGCTTGCGTCGGTAGAAGTCTACGCACCAGGCTGGTCGGGCTATCGATCGCAACTATCTTTGGGGCGCTTCTGGTGTTTGTCGCCTTCGCAAATGCCTGGGGACAAACCGCCGCCACCGATCAACCTCAAATCGCAAAGATAAGAACGCTTCAGATCGACGCTTGGGCGAGGCCCGGCGTCGGTCAGTTCGTGGCGGCCGACGACATTGCGCAGCATCTCGTTTATGAGCTCTTCGTCACCAACTGGAACGGTAGGGATCTTCGCTTCGCCGCGGTGGACGTAGAGGATGTCGCGACGGGCAAGCTTCTGGACCGGCTCGACAGGCAGGCCCTCGAGGACCCTTTCAGGCTTCACACCACCCTCTTAATAAATCCGGGCGCGGCCGGCGCGGCCAACCGCCTGCTTCGGCCAGGCCGGACGGCGATCATTTCGCTGGATGTGAAACTGCCGATAGGCGCGAGCTTGCCTGCCGCCGTCCGGCATCGGATCCAGTTCGAATCCGATCCCAATCTCCAGTTGATCCAAGAGGATGGCTCGCTCTCGTCTGAGCTCATCTCCTTCTCCGAGGCGATGCTGATCAATCGGGTCCGCCCGCTGGTCATCGGGCCTCCGCTTCACGGTGGACCTTGGCGCTGCGGGAACGGCTTCGGTTTCGGCAACAGTCACGAATCCATCTACGCGTCGTACAACATCGCGCGTCTTCACGTGCCGCAGCGCTTCGGCTGCGATTTCGGCAAGGTGGACGCGGAGGGCAACACCCTGCCGAACCCGTTCCCGAATATCATCAACTCGTCGATGTTCTACGGCTATGGGGCTGATGTGATTGCCGTCGCGGACGGACTCGTGGTTAAAACAGAGGATGGAATCCCTGAAAATGTCCCCCAGGCCGACGGAAAGGTCATCATGCCCGTGCCGCTGACCGACAGAACCATCACGGGCAATATGGTCGCTCTCAAGATCGGCGAGAAGCAATATGCCTTTTATGCACATCTCCAGCCTGGATCGCTACGTGTCAAGGTCGGCGACCGCGTTCGCAAGGGTCAGCTGCTGGGAAAGCTCGGCGATTCCGGTAATTCGGTGGGACCGCATCTGCATTTCCAAGTTTGCAGCGGACCGCTACTCAATAGCTGTGACTTCGTGCCCTATGTTTACAGAAGCTATTGGCTGTCCGGTTATGCCCGTGATCGCAAGCCGGATCCGGCGAAGCGAAAGCGGATCGACTTCAAGATGCCAACCGACGGGTCCTTTATGACCTTCCCGTCCAAATGAGCATGCGGTCCACGTTGAGAATCGTGGCCGCACCGCTGTTCGGTTTAAGCCGAGTTAAAGCAAGTCGCCGTGAATTTCATGACCTTCGAGTCGAACCAGAAGGGCAGTATCTCAAAGAGAGCTAGTGTCTAAACAACAGCGGCACATTATATAGTCGATAATTCACCCTTGCGATAGATCTGGTAGGCACGAGCGGACTCGAACCGCTGACCCCTACCGTGTCAAAAAT
>DASYPN010000085.1:0-6496 GCA_036006625.1 Pyrinomonadaceae bacterium
CAAGATCTTGAAAATTGCAGTTGAAGTTGGATTAGTTGAAGGGATGATGCCAGCAACGACACCACGCGGGCTCGCGATCTCGACAACGTCTTTCGTTTCCGAAACAACTCCCTTCGTCCGCACCCCGCGGAAATAATTCCAAACATCTTCGGCGGCAAAACGATTCTTTTCCCGCTTGTCGTCGGGAACTCCATATCCAGTTTCCTCGACCGCAATCGCTCCGAGCCGGGCAGCATCAGCCAACGCAGCCTTTGCCATCGCTTCGCAGATCCGATCAATCTTCGCCTGATCGAATTCCGCCACCTGGGCCTGCGCGCGATGAGCCGCCTCCACCAGATCACGCGCCTGCTGCACTGAAACTAGATCTTTATCGACGGACATGACAAGACTCCAATCCGTGCCATTTGTGGCTTAATTATCTTGTCCGCTCTTTGTTTGCTTCACGCGTTCCTGCACCCAGCGATCGTCCCTGATCTCCCTGGCCCAACTGTCCACGCGCGCCGCCTTGCAGCGCCGATTCATCGGGACTCAAACCGGTGCGTCCGTTGACGGGAAGCACGCGCTCAACTTCAGCATGCGGTCTCGGGATGACGTGAACGCTTATGAGTTCGCCAACACGTCTCGCCGCCGCAGCGCCTGCATCAGTCGCAGCCTTCACTGCGCCCACATCACCGCGCACAAAGATCGTCACATATCCTGCGCCGATATACTCTTTCCCAAGCAGGTGCACGTTCGCTGCTTTGACCATCGCATCGGCGGCCTCAACTGCACCCACGAATCCTTTGGTCTCAACCATTCCGAGTGCTTCAAGGGGCATCTCTTTGTCCTCACTTTTGTCTGGTTGTAAAGATTAAAAGCGACTGTCTCGGGTCACTGTTGGCGTCAACGTACCACCGCGAGCGGCAAGAAGCAAGAGAGGCTGATCTTTTGGGATACAAAAGTTTGACACCGTTTAGCAGCGCAAGCTATAGTGCAGAAAAAGTGGGAGTTGTACGCATTCATACAAGCGGCGCGCTGATAGACCTGGGGTAACAATCAAACCAACCCGACGCCAGGATCGAGCGAGTGGAGATGGCAGCGAGTATAGGCGAACAATTGCGACTCGCCCGCGAGGAGCGCGGCATCGGCCTGCGCGAGATCTGCGATCAAACCCGCATCTCGGTCCATTATCTCGAAGCAATCGAAGCCAACGATTACAAACGTCTGCCCGGCGGCGTCTTCAATCGCAGCTTTATTAAGGCCTACGCGAAATGTGTGGGATATGACGAGCGTGAAGCGATCGAGGGCTACACGCGGTACTTGCGAGAACACGGTGAGTCGCTCGACGACATCAACACCACGCCGCTGCATTCGAAAGTTTATACAGACACGCCGGCCACGCGCTCTCCTGTTCTGACCGTAGTCCTGGCGATTTTGATTCTGGCGATTCTCACAGGCGCCGCCCTCGCAGCGCTCCATTGGTTCCAGCGTGTATAGCCACAAAAAGCACAAAAGGCACATAAAACACAAAAAAGGAACCCAAGCACAAATCGTCTTTTGTGCTTTTTGTGCCTTATGTGCTTTTTTGTGGCTAACCTTTTATATTAGTGGCCAATATGATTACACCTGATATTACCGAAGGACTAACCTTCGACGACGTACTCTTAATACCGGATCGCTCAGACGTTCTGCCGTCCCAGACTGATACCTCGACTCATTTCACGCGAAATATTCGTCTTCAGATCCCACTATGTTCAGCCGCAATGGACACAGTCACGGAGGCGGCGCTTGCGATCGCGCTTGCGCAGCAGGGCGGCATCGGCGTGATTCACAAGAACCTGAGCATCGAGCGACAGGCGGAAGAAGTCGACAAAGTGAAGCGATCTGAATCGGGAATGATCGTCGATCCAGTCACGATTCGACCCGATCGGCCGGTGCGTGAAGCGTTGCAGGTCATGGAGCGGTTTCACATCAGCGGCGTTCCCGTAGTTGATGAGAAGGGCCATCTGGTCGGCATTATCACGAATCGCGATCTTCGTTTTGAAACGAGATTCGACATTCCCGTCGCTGAAGTGATGACGAAACAACCGCTGGTCACCGTTCCCGTGGGCACTACACTCGAACAAGCCAAAGCAGTACTTCAGAAACACCGCATCGAGAAGCTTCTCGTCGTCGACGATGACAAAGTTATAAAAGGACTCATCACCGTCAAAGACATTCAGAAAGCGATCAAATACCCGTCGGCAGCCAAAGACGATCTGGGCCGTTTGCGAGTTGCGGCGGCCATCGGCGCGACTGGTGATTACCGCGAGCGAGCCGATGAGCTCGTGCGGGCGCGCGTTGATTGTTTGGTGGTCGACACGGCGCATGGTCATTCGTCACGTGTAATCGAAGCAGTCAAGGAGATGAAAAAGCGCCATCCGGAAACGGATCTGATCGCTGGAAATGTCGGCACGACTGCCGGCGCGCAGGAATTGATCGATGCTGGTGTTGACGCGATCAAAGTCGGTATTGGACCGGGATCGATTTGTACTACACGAGTTGTTACCGGCGCGGGTGTGCCGCAGATAACTGCGATCTCGAGCTGTGTGAAAGCAGCCCGCGAGAAGAATGTTCCCGTGATCTCCGATGGCGGTGTGAAATTTTCAGGCGACGTTGCGAAAGCGATTGCTGCCGGCGCTGACGTCGTGATGATTGGGTCGTTGTTTGCCGGAACGGAAGAGGCGCCGGGTGAAGTGATTCTCTTTCAGGGTCGATCATTCAAGACGTATCGCGGGATGGGATCGCTCGGAGCGATGCGCGAGGGTTCGCGCGATCGTTACGCACAGGACATGATTGAGACTGAGTCGAAGCTCGTTCCGGAAGGAATTGAAGGACGCGTGCCCTATAAGGGCACACTCGCGGATATGGTGACTCAACTCGTCGGTGGTCTGCGTTCCGGAATGGGGTACACCGGCTGCCGGACGATCTCGGAGTTTCAGGAGCGGACGCGCTTCCTCCGGATAACCTCTGCAGGTCTCAAAGAATCACACGTCCATGACGTGATCATCACGAAGGAAGCGCCCAACTACCGTTTGGAATAATCCGCGTTAATCCGCGTACATCTGTGGCTAAAAGACGTATCGAAGTTGGAACTGCCCGATACGTCCGCCGTTTACATTTCCAATCAACAAGTTTCCAGTGTTGAATCGGAAATCGTTGAATGTCGTATCAGTCACATCACCGGTGCCCGGTGCGAACTGCGGTGTATTGAAAGCGTTGAAGTAATCAAACCGGATCTCAAAGTGATCGGCCTCCATCGGTGTGAACCCCAGATCGATCGTCTTAGTCAAACTAAGATCGAGCCGGTTCTGTCTTGGACCACGCAGAGTATTCCGTCCCGCCAGACCAGTCCTCAACGACTCACTCACAAGGAACCGCACGTCCGCAGGATTCACCGGATTGCCGTTCAAGTCTGTAAAACCAGTCGGCGACGTCGCACCCGAAATGAAATTCTCGGAAATGAAATTCGAGAAGCCAACCGAGTTTGCCGGCGCATTAGGATTGCTGATCACCGGCCGATCGTTTGCGGCACTGCCATCGCCGTTCAGATCGATTCCACCAACAAACGGCGTCTGCACGTTTCCGGATTGCAGCCGATACGTGCCTGCGATCGAGTAACCGCCCAGCACGTTGTGAACGAACCCTGATCGACCGAGACTCGGAAGATCGTAAATGAACGTCGCCACAAACCGGTGCGGTACGTCAAACGACGCGAGACTCCGATCGGTGCGGCGATTGTTTGGATCAGATCCCACACTGCTGCCGCCTGAAGTCACAAACACTTCACTGTTCACGTCATCAATCGCCTTTGAGAACGTGTAAGCAAACCGCAGTAACAACCCGCTGCTGAAACCACGATCGAGTCGCGCTTGCAGAGAGTTGTAAGTCGAATCGCCACCATTCGTGCGTGCCACGACAGAGCCACGATTCGGAAACTGCCTCGTCAACGTATTGAACCCGCCAATACCCGGATTGAACTGCTCATTAATAAATAGACGCGTGCCGCGCGAGCCAACGTACGCCACGTCGCCGATGAACTTGAACGGCAGTTCGCGTTGAATACCGAAGTTGTAGACGTACGTCTGCGGATTCACGAGATCTGTCGGAATCGTGTTGATGGTCGCAAACGGATCGGGTGTTCCCGTCGTCGGCAACGATCCGGTTCCGAAGTTCGCGATACCGCGCGGAGCGGCATTGGGATTCAATGAAGCTCCGAAGTTCGTCACACCAAACGTATTTGGAACGCTGGCAGCGGTATTCGCCAGAATGTTGTTGAAGAAGAAATCATAGTTGACCGCAAACCCGCCGCGAATCACCGTCTTGTTCTCACCAAAGAGTTTCTTTCCAAATTGTGGCGAGTAAGCGAAGCTGAAACGTGGCGCGAAGTTATTGTTATCGCGACGTTGCCGCGCAACTGCATCGACTGCTTTGTCGAAACCAGCAAACGCGGGAAACGGAATCGCATTGAACGGCGTGCCGTAGTTCTCGTAACGCAGACCTACGGTCAGCGTCAGATTTGGCTTCACACGCCACGCGTCTTCCACAAAGTAATTCTGATAGAAAGCATTCGGGACTATCACAGGACTGCCGAATGAAATGCTCGCGCCGCCCGCGCCACGACCTGAAAACTGGTCCACGAAATTTCCGAAGGCGTTGAAGCCACCGCCACCAGCAAACGTCAACGTGCCGCGCGAATTGAACGGTATCGCCTGCGAAGCGCGTTGAATATTCAGATCGGCGCCGAACCGCAACGTATGATTACCGGCGGTGTACGAAAGCGTGTCCTGGATCTGGTAGTTATTGAAGAGCCGACCCTGCGGAAAGATAAACGGCAACCCGATGGACGTGATGCCCTGGCCCAAACCGGCGCCACTGAACGTGAAGATCGGACCCGATGCCTGGACCTGAGAATCACGCGCGTCAAAGCTAACGTCGAATCTTCCGTAACCAAACCGAGCTTCGTTCACCAGACGCGTCGAAAGATTACGCGTGTAGTTGAAATAGAAATTCTGTACGAGGCTTGGCACATCAACTTCAAATCCCGGGAACGGCGAGCCACCTGAGGCGACCGTGGGAAACTGATTGTTGAAAGCCTGCTTATCGTAGACGTAACGAAACGAGAGACTGTCTTTAAGCGTCGGCGACCAGTCGACTCGAGTAAGAAACTGATCGTCGGTTACGGGCTGCGTGCTGCTGATATTCGTCTCACCGAAATCGATATCAGGACGTCCGCCGCCAAGAGACACACTCGAGATCTCACGTTGCCCGCGCAGATTTCCGACAGTGTTCAGGTAGCGATCGAGATTTGGATTCGTACCGCTCGGAAACAGCACGCGAAGTTTTGCAAAGCCGTCTGCCGTAGGCACGCGTAGCGTTGCGTCCGTGCCCGAACGAACTAGATCGCGCTGGTAAGTTCCAAAGAAGAAGAGCTTGTCTTTGACGATTGGACCACCAAGCGAGAAGCCGAATGTGTTTTCAGCCACGACCGGCTTCTTTGTGCCGTCAGCTCTTTGACTCGCTGTTAGCGAATTGAAAGCGCTGTTGTTGATTACATCGTAGGCCGATCCGTGAAACTCGTTCGAGCCACTACGCGTTACGATGTTTACAACTGCACCACCCGCACGCCCAAACTCCGCGGAATAGTCTGACTGCAGCACTGCAACCTGGCTGTAACCATCGCGGAGGATGGGAATGTACGACTGTCCGGCAATTGAGTTGTCGTTATTGTCGAGACCATCGATCAACTGGTTATTTGCACGCGCTCGTAGTCCGTTTACGGAAAATTCGTTTCCCTGAACGAAACCGCCTGCAAGTGGACCAGGATCGACAACACCCGGCAGCGTGAACACGATGTTTGCTGGATTGAGAGCGGGCGTTGGCAGGTCGGTGATTTCGCGTTTGCTGAGCGTGTTGACGCGCGCTCCATCCTGCGATTGGAGACCGATCTCGCTCCCGCTCGTCACGACGACCATTTCCGTCTGCGTGCCTATTTCGAGGAGAAAGTTTGCGGAAGTAGTCTGGGCCGTAGAGATGATCAGACCATCGCGCGTGATCGTCTTGAATCCGGTCTGACTGATTTCAATTCTGTAGGTTCCGGGATCGATGGCATCAATGCGAAAGCTGCCTTCGGTATTCGATGAAGTCACACGTGTGACGCCGGTAGCGGCGTTTGTGATCTTTACGATCGCGCCTGCAACGACGGCGCCGTTTTGATCGGTGACGTTCCCGACAAAAAACCCCTTGCTCGTTTGTCCAAAAGCACTGGCGGCAACTGCGAGCGTCACCAGTACGATGGCTAATAGTTTAAAACTAACTCTTGTCACGACGATAAACTCCTTGAATCTCACTTGGACACAGTCAGTACCGCCCGCGGTAGCGGGTGGGTACGAAGTCAAAGCGCAACCTTTAAATTTGCGGGCTGCGTACCCACCCGCTACCGCAGGTGGTACTGACTGTACCCAAATACGTTTCGTAA
>DASYPN010000086.1:0-22372 GCA_036006625.1 Pyrinomonadaceae bacterium
TCTTTTTCGTTCTGAGCGGCGCGGTCGTGATGCTGTTGAGATATCCGCTGCCTCCGGGTGTGTATCTCGTCCTAATAACTATTGCCGCGGTTGCATCGTCCGGAATATTAGTTGCCGCAATTGCAGCAAAGCGTCGTGTGATGTTACTGACGTGGATCATCGATCGGCTCGGTGAACTGCGGCTGAGTCCGAAAGTTATTCTCAAACGACGTCATCACATCTATCACCTCGAGTCGAAAGTTTACGACTTCTACAAACACCATCCGGGCGCGTTCTTCCTGATGATCGCCTGCAACCTGCTGGCACACGCGGCTAGCGTTCTCGAGGTCTATCTCGCGCTCAAGATGCTCGGCTTTCAACCTCAGGTGGCCCAGGCGTACATCATCGAATCGCTCACGAAGGTAATTAACTTCGCGTTTGCATTTGTTCCGGGAACAATCGGCGTCTATGAAGGTGGCACCGAAGTCATTCTTCAAAAAGGACTCGGCTTCACCCCTGCCGCCGGTCTTGCGTTAGCTCTCGTGCGCAAAGCCGCAATCGTCGTCTGGACATCAATCGGCCTCCTCGTACTGACATGGCGCACGCTTCCCAACGCATGGCGCCGCATTCTTGATCGTAGCCCGCGGTTACAACGTCTTATGGATAGTCTCGTACTTTCAAACATCGCTCATCGACCTGCTCGCACTGCAGTCAGCGTTCTTGGCACCGGAGTAGGAGTATTACTGATCGTCTTTACTGTCGGTCTGGCGCACGGCGTTCTGCATGAACGCGGGCGGCGCGAATCGAACATCGGCGCAGAGATCATGATTCGCGCTTCGGGATCGATCAGTCTTGCCGGCGCGTCACAATTCAAACTTCACACTTCACACGCCGCCGAACTCGCAACTATCCCTGGCGTTCGCGCAACCACGCCAATCGGCCAGGCGGTCGACAGCAGTGATACGGGGTTTGGCCAACGTCTGATCGATGGGATCGAATACGACCAATACGCGAAGATTGCGCGAATGACGATGCGCGAAGGGCGGCCACTGCAATCGGGTGACGAAGCGATTGTCGATCCGGAGTGGAAGAGAAATCGCAAGGCCAACACCGGAGACACGCTGCTGCTATTTCACCGGCCATTCAAGATCGTCGGCGTTTACGAACCACCGGGCGGCGGGCGTATCAAGATTCCGCTGAAGACGATGCAGGAACAAGTGGGCGCTGAAAGCAAAGCCTCTGCGATTCTCGTCGCATGTGACGATCCTGCCAAACAGGATGAAGTCGCTGCCCGGATACTCGAGCGCTTTCCGCAAGATCAACTGTTGTTCACGCGCGATCTGCCGGAGTTATATGCGTCGGGTGTGCCCGCGTTGAATGTATTTCTTAACGTGGTGGTGGGCGTGGCAGCGGCGATCAGTATTCTCGTGATACTACTCGCGATGTATACCACTGTTACCGAACGCACGAGACAGATCGGTATTCTCAAGTCGCTCGGGATGTCCAAGACATCGATTGCATGGGTGATCGAGCAGGAAGCGATCATCGTAAGTGTTCTCGGCGTCGCCGTTGGTGTGTTGTTGACGATGCTCGCACAGCTCGTCGTGACACGAACCACTAGCCTGTTAATCGAAATCGAACCACGGTGGGTGCTGGTTGCGTTGGCTGTTGGGTTGTTGGGCGGAAGTGTGGGAGCGCTTTACCCGGCGCTAAGAGCGGCGCGACAAGATGCCGTGGAAGCGTTGAGCTACGAGTAATTTCAGCCGATTTATGCTGGAACCTACAGTTCCCTCGAGACGTTTCGACAATTATGTATTGCTCACATTGCGGTTCAGAAGTGAAAGCAAACGTGCAGTATTGCCGTGTGTGCGGCACTGACTTGAAGGGCCCACTCCCTAAGGTCAAAGACTTAGTCAACACCATCAAATTCGAGTCACAGAAAAACCGCCACAACTGGCTCAATCTCAGAAGAAAGAAAACGCCGGCAGAACGACGTGAGCAACACATCACGAAAGGTGTCGTGTCGTTGTTTTCCGGAACAGGTTTGACGACGTTCCTCTACTTCCTGTCGTCAGCCCTCGTTCTCAAACTTCCGCCGCACGTCATCGATCAAATCCCATTCGAAGTTGCTCCGGTTGTGAAGGTGATCTGGCTGCTCGGACTATTACCGGCGACTGCTGGTCTCGGGCACATCCTCGCGGGTCTTCTGATTCGCCAGGGCCCTGAACCGCAACCACAACAAATCGATCAAGTTGTCTCGCCGCCCCGCGAGTTAAAAGATCAGCCGATAACTCATCCAATACCCATCAGCATCACGGACCACACCACAAACCTTCTCGACGAAAGACAGAAAAAAGCACAGACGCTCAAATAAATCATCTGTGCCTTTTTGTGGTTAATTAATACTCTCTTTGCGGCCGGATCCGAATCGCATAATCGGGCCAGCAATCGCGTGGATCAAAATTCTCGAAGTTGGAGTCATCGTCAAGCCCAAACGGATTTGCGGTTGCGGCTGGCGCAGGTGCGGCAAATTTTGGATCCAAAGCCTTCGCAATCTGATCGCGTGCATCCGCAAGATGCGCGCGCGTTTGACGATCGGTGGCGCGCGCAGTCGCCGTATTGATCGCCGCACTCAAATCACGAAGCTCGGCTTTAATCAACGCACGATAGTCGTCCGTGACCGACGGTCGCACATTCAACTTATTCGACAGCAGGTCGATGTATGAGTTCTGCAGATTACGACGGTAGACGTCAATCTTGATCGGACCTGCACCTTCAAGCTCACTCCAGATCCCGTGACGAACGTCGGCCATGAAATCCGCAGGCTTGTACGCCGCCATTCCATCGATCGCTTCCTGCTCGACCAGTCGATCGAAACGTGCATTGTTCAGCAGCGAGTTAAGAATTCGCTCCTGCGCCTGATTTACCCGAGCGAGCGCGCCCGCCGCTTCGATGCGTCGCAGTATTTCCGGCTTCACTGCCCACGCAGGCGTCGCAAACGCATTCTCGTTCAGGAACCGCACGGCGGCAACTTGCCGTTCCTTCGGAACGATCACGAAGCGAACGCCGTCCTGTCCGGCGTGTTTCTGTTGCGAGTTGAAGCCGCCAACGATGCCGGTGACGTGATTCAACTCCGTCGCCCACTGGCCCAACATGCGACCGTAAAGTTCCTCGAGATCGTCGTAAGGTTCACCCGCATGTGTCGTTGCTGGAAGCAACATATCCGCGACGCGTTTCAGATTCTTGATGCCTAGTGCTGTGGAAGCGACGGCATCCGCATCGCCAACTGCCTCTGTATTTTCACCCGGGTCCGAGCCGCGTGCGTCTGCAGTTGAGAAGCGCAAATAAGGTTTTGCATCCTGTGATCGCGCCCATTCATCGAGTGTTTTCTTCTCTTCGTCGGCAGTCTTTGCTCCCGGAATCGGTTTATAGCCCCACATCGTCGCCCACTTGTCATACGGTCCAATTCCCGGAATGAGAAGCTCAACCGGAATATGATCTTCCGGTTGGGCCACGTAGTTGAATCGCGAATAGTCCATCAACGTCGGCGTGTGACCCATCGTCTTGAGCCATTCCGCGTCGCGAACCTTCTCGGCCGGATAAGTTGCACTGGCTTTCATGTTGTGCTGGAAGCCGAGCGTATGACCAACCTCGTGAGCAATGACGTATTCGACCAGCCGGCCCATTAGATCGTCGGGCAGCGGCAGTTTGTTAGCGCGCGGATCGAGTGGACCAACCTGCAGGAAGTACCAGTCGCGCGCGAGGTTCATCACGTTGTGATAGTACTGAATGTCTGACTCGATAATTTCGCCGGTTCGGGGATCGCTGACGTGCGGGCCCGAGGCATTCTCGATCGTGGACGGCAGGTAACGAATCACCGAATAGCGCGCGTCTTCCGGATCCCAGTAAGGATCTTCAGACTTTGACGGCGCTTCCTTCGCGATGATCGCATTCTTAAAGCCGGCGGCTTCAAATGCGGGCTGCCAGTCCTCAATTCCCTTCTTGATCCACGGAATCCATTTCGTTGGTGTCGCGGGATCTACGTAATAAACAATCGGCTTGACCGGTTCCGAGAGTTCGGCGTTTGGATCTTTCTTCTCGAGACGCCAGCGAGTGATGTAAGTGCGCTGTGGTGCGCGATGTTCGTCGACGCCGTAGTCAGTTTTACGAACAGTGAAATACCCGACGCGCTCGTCGAACAAACGCGGCATCATGGGTTGCTCAGGCAGTTTCACCATGCTGTAGTGCATAACGACGGTCGCATTTGTTCCGGCGCGCATTCCCTGTGCGAACGGATTCGGTGGTGTTGGCGGTTGTGGTCCACCTCCGCCCCCAGCCGGAGTCGCTTCGGGCGGAGAAGTGTAGGTTTGCGATACTTCCACTTCCACATTTGTCGGGAACGACTTCGTTTTTTCGATAAAAGACCGTGAAGCGTCAAAACCACGAGCACGCAAACGTGTTCGCGCGCTGAACTCTGTCACTTCCGTCGTAAACAAGCGACTGACATCGATCACGGCCGAATCATCTTTGCCGATTGCTTCGATGTTGAAAGCCATGATGATGGTGTCGTTGTTTGCGGCCTGTACCGCGCGCGACACCGGAAGCTTTGAATCAGCAACGACGTCGTAAGCCACACTTCGCAACAGAATGCGATTGCCCTTGCGTTCCCACTTCACCACGCGATTGCCGGCAGCTTGTCCGCCATAACCAACACCGAGCGTGGTCTTTGCAATCTGGCTCACCCAGAGAAACTCCTTGCCGAGTTCGTTCTTCGGGATCTCGTAGTAGACCTTTTCTTTGATTGTGTGAATCGTGAAGATGCCTTCGTCAGACTTCGCGTCTTTCGTGATCACACGCTCGTATGGTCGCGGTTCAGGCGTCTGATCGGGTCGGCCAGGACGCTCCTGACCGCCGCCTCCAGCGGGTGGTGTCGGAGGATCCTGAGGCGCGCTCGTCGCCACTACGAAGGTTGTTAATATGAGAATAATGATCGAGACAGGGAGATACAGGGATCGGATTCGCATGGAACACTGATATCACGGATATTAAGAGCGGATCAATACGGATCGCCTTTAATCCGTAATCAATCTGTGTAATCCGTGGTTCGGTTTGACGGTTGTCACTGTGGGTGCGACGCGATCTGTCAGCAGAGGTAGCGGATTGATCGCGCCCGTCAACGTGTAGATTCCGAAATGAAGATGTGGAGGTGTGCCTTGCGCGTTTCCGGTTGTTCCCACATAACCCAGAACCGAGCGCGTGCTAACACGGTCGCCGACTTCGATTCCCTTCGCATAGCGATCGAGATGCGCGTAGTAGTAGACGCGCCCGCCTGAACTGATTACCGAGACAGTTTGGCCACCGAGATTATTCTCACCGATCTTGTAGATATAGCCGTTCGTAGCTGAAAGAATCGGCGTGCCTCGCGGCGCAAAGATGTCCTGCCCTTCATGACGCCGCCCGGTACCTCTCGGAGCGCCCCACGTATCTGCGACTTCCTTCCGAGAGACGTCTTCCAAAGGCATTGCGATTCTGGTGTCGGGAGATTGTGTGTAAAGCTTTGCGACGCGAGCGTAGAAGACGAGGGTGTCTGAAAGTCCGGTGACGACCAATATCAACAACGTAACCACCAGCACCACCGAAACTTTCGTAATACGCCACAACCAACGCATGTCACCTAAACGAACAGCCCGCGTTTCGGGTTCCAATTCAGTTTACGCTAACGGAAATCCGTGCGCTTGGGCTATTATCAACTTTCATGTCCAGCCCAGTAACCTATGAACAGTTCCTCAGGAACTTTCGTGACACAATCGTCAGCGAGACGGCACGGTTGAAAGAGATTCCGGAAGAAGAAAGCCGTCGCCGGAATTCGCCTGGTGAGTGGGCGCCGATTGAGATTCTTGGACATTTAATCGACTCGGCCGCGAACAATCATCAGCGTTTCGTGCGCGCACAGTTTACTGACGATCTTGTCTTTCCGGGGTACGAGCAGGACCAGTGGGTCGGCTCGCAAAAGTATCGCGAAGCGTCGTGGTCGGACGTTATACAGCTCTGGAGCGCTTACAATCTGCATCTCGTGCACGTGGCTTCAATGATACCCGAAGAAGTCTTAACCAAACCGCGTTCACCACACACACTTGACGTGATTGCATTCAAGCTCGTGGACAAGAATCAGCCAGCCACGCTCGAATACCTTATTCGCGACTACCTGGTCCACCTGAGACATCATCTCGATCAGATTTTTGACGAAGTAAAACAGCACTGAATAGGAGCTTCCAATGGCGGAGTTAACATTCGAACAACTGAGACACAAGACACTGGCAGAGCTACGCGACATGGCTAAGGGCAGCGAGCACGAGGCCGTCCAGGGTTATACCCAGATGAACAAAGAGCACCTCGTCGTTGCGCTCGCCAAGGCACTCGGCATCCAACACGAGCATCACGCCGTCGTCGGCATCGACAAGTCTTCGATCAAAGCGCGTATACGTGAACTAAAGACGCAGAGAGCAGCGGCGATCGAAGCCCACGATCATGCTCAGCTCAAAGTAGTCAGGCGAACGATTCACCGCTTGAAGCGACGAATCCATAAGGCAACAGTTTAATTGCACTTGGCACTTGGTTCTTCGTTCCTGATATATTTAGTCCGACAACAAAGCACAAAGTACAAAATCTTTCCAAAGTGAGGTAGCTCATGAAAAAGGCTATCAATCTGAACGTGAATGGTGTCTCTCGTACCGATGAGGTCGAGCCACGCATGTTACTCGTTCACTACCTGCGAGACATTCTGGAACTGACCGGGACTCACGTCGGCTGCGAGACTTCCCTCTGCGGAGCTTGCACGGTGATGCTCGACGGACAAGCGGTGAAATCGTGCACCGTGTTTGCCGTCCAGGCCGATGGTGGGAACGTGACGACGATCGAGGGGCTCGCCAAAAACGGCGAACTGCATCCGGTTCAGGAAGGTTTCTGGGAGAAACATGGGTTGCAATGCGGCTATTGCACGCCCGGCATGATCGTCACCGCAGCGCAGTTGCTCGACCGAAACGCCGATCCTTCGCGAGAAGAAATCTGCCATGGTCTCGAAGGCAATCTCTGTCGCTGCACCGGCTACCAGCACATCATCGAAGCGGTGCAATACGCTGCGAAGAAAGCGGGGCAGGCATGACAAATAATTACGTCGGCAAACGTGTTAAGCGTACAGAAGATCCGCGTTTGATCCGCGGATTAGCACACTACGTCGACGACATCTCATTGCCGAACACGCTTCATGTTGCCTTTGTTCGTTCGATTTACGCGCACGCGAAGATAAACAGCATCGATACTTCGGCCGCCCTCGCTGCTCCGGGTGTCGTCGCTGTCTACACGGGCAAGGATGTGGCAGACAAAATTGGGCCAGTGCCATGTGCCGGCGCGCTGCCTGACTTGAAAGTTCCCGATCATCGCGTGCTGGCAAAGGACAAGGTCTACTTTGTGGGTCATCCCATTGCGGCGGTTGTGGCTAAGGATCGCTACGCAGCGCGCGACGCTGTAGACCTCGTGATGGTTGATTACGAGGATCTACCCGTCGTCACTGACGTCGAAGCGGCCGCTGCTGGTGGCCCAGTTATTCACGACAGCTTCAGCGACAACATCGCGTACAGATTAACCTCCGGCGAAGGCGATATCGACGCGGCTTTCGCTGCCGCGGATCGCACGGTGAAGCAGCGCATTCTGCACCGACGGCTCGCGCCGATCGCGATGGAGCCGCGCGGTGTGCTCGCGCGTTACTTCCCGGGCGAGGAAGAGCTGACGATCTGGTCGTCAACACAGATTCCACACCTCATGCGCACGCAAGTCGCGCTCATGATCGGAATTCCCGAAAACAAGTTGCGCGTCATCACACCGGAAGTCGGCGGCGGCTTTGGATCCAAGCTGAATGTGTACTCGGAAGAAGCCCTCCTTGGCTGGATTTCGATGCAACTCGGAAAACCTGTGAAGTGGATCGAAACGCGACGCGAAAATATTCAGGCGACAATTCATGGACGTGGCCAGGTTGGTGATATCGAAGTCGCAATCAAGAACGATGGCACTGTGCTTGGCCTGCGTTACAGCGTCTTCGCCGATATGGGCGCTTATCACCAACTGCTCACGCCTGCGATTCCCACGCTCACGGGACTGATGCTATCGGGCGCGTACAGGATCCCCGCGATCCAGATGAACATCACTGCGTGCTTCACCAACAAGATGGCCACTGACGCGTATCGTGGCGCGGGCCGTCCCGAGGCGACGTACGTCGTGGAACGCGCCTTTGATCTTGTAGCAGCCGAGTTGGGCATGGATCCGGCGGAAGTGCGACGTAAGAACTTCCCGGCGGCGAGTGAGTTTCCGTTTCATACCGCGACTGGTCTCGATTACGACAGTGGCGACTATGAAACTGCACTGAACAAGGCCCAGGAGATCGCCGGTTACGCAGCGCTTCGCGAAGAACAGAAGAAAGCGCGCGAAGAAGGACGACTGATCGGAATCGGAGTCTCGACTTACGTCGAGATCTGCGCGCTTGGTCCATCACAGGCGATGCCTGCCGGCGGTTGGGAAAGCGCGACAGTTCGTATCGAGCCAACCGGAAAAGTGACTGTGTTGACTGGTGCTTCGCCACACGGCCAGGGACAGGAGACGTCATTTGCACAGATCGCGGCTGATGAACTCGGTGTCAAGATCAATGACGTAACAGTAATCCACGGTGACACGGGGGTTGTTCAATATGGCATCGGCACGTTCGGAAGTCGCGCGACAGCGGTTGGTGGCACGGCGGTGTTTGTAGCGATTCAAAAACTCAAAGAAAAGGCACACAAGATCGCGACGCACATGCTGCAAGCGGATGCGACACGTGTTTCGTTTGAGGGCGGAAAGTACTCGCTGCAGGCCGCGGCGGCAGCAAGTGCAACCGGGACTTCAGAACCGGTCGTGCCCGTCGCCGAAGCACCAGCAGCCGCGTTGCCGGAACCGCAGACCGAAGGCAAGACGAGTCTGACGATTCAGGACATCGCACTCGCCGCGCACATCGCGAAAGAATTGCCACCCGATACTGAACCCGGACTTTCAGCAACTTACTTTTTCGAACCAAAGAACTTCACGTTCCCGTTCGGCACGCACATCTGCGTTGTGGAAGTCGATCGAGAAACTGGCGACATCAAGTTCCTGCGATACGTCGCGGTCGATGATTGCGGCAAGGTGATCAATCCGATGCTCGTCGACGGACAAGTTCATGGTGGCATCGTACAATCGATCGGACAGGCGATGTTTGAGGAAGTGGTCTATGACGAACAGGGACAACTCGTCACCGGCACGTTGATGGACTACGCGGTTCCACGCGCATCACACGTTCCGAATTTTGAGCTCGATCGGACTGAGACTCCGTCGCCAGTGAATCCACTCGGTGTAAAAGGTGTCGGCGAAGCAGGAACGATCGGCGCAACGCCTGCGATTGTTGGAGCGATCGTCGATGCGTTGGCGCCGTTTGGAGTGAAGCATCTGGATATGCCGATCAAACCGGAGAATGTTTGGCGGATAATCAACGGACACTAGAGGAGTTGAACAATGATTCCCGCACAATTTGATTACAAAGCGCCCGCAACTCTCGATGAGGCTGTCGCCCTGCTTAACAGCGATCTCGATGGTGCGAAGATCCTTGCCGGTGGTCACAGTTTGATTCCGGCAATGAAGCTGAGACTCGCGCAGCCGCAATTGCTTGTCGACATTGCACGGATTAAGTCGCTCGCATACATCCGCGAAGAAGGCGATCAGATTTTGATCGGCGCAACTACGACGCATTACCAGTTGGAGTCGTCTGATCTGCTGAAACAGATTTGTCCGCTCCTACCTGAATGCGCGAAGAGCATCGGCGACGTGCAAGTGCGCAATAAAGGCACGATTGGCGGCAGTATCGCTCACTCGGATCCGGCCGGTGATTGGCCGGCGGCAGTGCTCGCACTCGACGCTGATCTAGTGCTCGTTGGTCCAAATGGTGAACGAACCGTGAAAGCCGAGAACTTCTTCGTCGATCTACTCACGACCGATCTTCAACCCGGTGAGATACTCCGCGAGATTCGCATCAAAAAGCCGAGTGGAAAGTTTGGGCACGCTTATCAGAAGGTGCCGCACCCTGCTTCAGGATTTGCGGTTGTGGGTGTCGCAGTTAATCTGACTTTGAATGACGATCGGTCGTGCAAGTCGGCGGGCATCGGTATCACCGGTGTTGGGGTTAAAGCTTATCGAGCCAAGGCTGTCGAAACCGCATTGGCAGGAACAACCCTGGATGACAATGCTGTCGGCGCTGCAGTCACACACGTCTGCGACGGCATCGATCCCAACGCGGATCTCTACGCCTCGAGCGACTATCGCTGTCACCTCGCGCAAGTGCACACGCGCCGGGCAATTCAAGCTGCGAAGGCTCGCGTGCAGTGAAACTGGAAGGCAGCCACGAACTCAACGCTCCTCGCGAACGCGTCTATCAATGCCTTGTGAGTCCGGAGGTGTTGCAGCGCTGTATTCCGGGCTGCGAACGTCTCGAACAAACCGCGGAGAATACGTTTGCGGCAACGATCAGAACTGGCGTCGGATCGATCAAGGGTGTGTTCAATGGGACCGCACGTCTCGAGGATCTGCGAGAGCCGGAACATCTTCGCCTCGTCGTCGATGGCAAAGGCGCGCCGGGATTTCTCAAGGGAGCGGGTGATCTGGATCTGGCGTCAACTGAAACTGGAACAAAAGTAACTTACGCGGCTGATGTTCAAGTTGGCGGAACGATCGCGAGTGTGGGCCAACGGATGATTCAGGGAACTGCGAAGATGATGGCCGCGCAATTCTTCACGAGTTTGGCTGCAGAAGCAGAGACGGCGGTGGGTGAGCCACCGCCGCAACACGGCTTTTTTCGAACAGCCCTGAGGTGGTTCTCAGGGTGGGCCACAAAGACGCTCAGGAAAATATTTAAGCCACAAAAAGGCACATAAAGCACAAAAGAGATTTTCTACCTGCTCTTCTCTTTTTGTGTTTTAAGTGCCTTTTTGTGGCTAATTCTTCTTTGTGGCGCTATTCGGATTGCCGGCGCGCCTTGGCAATAAAATCCTCAATATCGCTGATCTTTCGTGGCAGCGCTTCGCTCATCCAGCGAACGCCGTCAGCAGTGATCACCATATCGTCTTCGATTCGGACGCCCATGCCTTTGTACTTCTCAAACGCCGGCCGAACCGCCGTCTTGAATTTTTCCCACTCGTCCTCTTTCCAACCAAACGGCATCTGGTCCAACGCATCCGGACGAACGTAAATTCCGGGCTCGTTTGTGAATACAGCGCCCGGAACAAACTTCGCTCCACCACCTACGTCATGCACATTCATGCCCAGCCAGTGTGACGTTCCATGCATAAACCACACACGATGCTGTTGTGAGTTGAGATCCGTGATCAGCCCCAGTTTCAGAAGCCCATTTTTGATTACTTCGGTTCCGGCACGATTGACGTCGGACAACGTGGCGCCCGGCTTCGATGCTTTCGCCACTGCTTCCTGTGCGTCGTAGACGATCTGGTAGACAGCCGCCTGCGCCGGCGTGAACTTGCCGTTAACCGGAAACGTGCGCGTAATGTCGGCAGTGTAATGATCGTATTCGGCGCCAACGTCCATCAACAACAGATCTCCCTGCTTCACCGGCCCTTGTGACTCCTCGTAGTGAAGCGTGGTTGCGTTTGGACCACAGCCCACGATATCCGGATAACCCCAGTTGTCAGCATTGCGCAGCTTGAACGTGTACGCCATCACCGCGTCGACTTCGTATTCCCACTTTGCCTCTCCGGCAGCCGCCCATGCGCGCTGGTGCGCTTCGGTACTGATATCGATCGCGTGCTGAAGAAGACGCAGCTCCATCGGCGACTTTGCGAGACGCATTTGCGTGACGATGGGCCAGGCGTTCTTGATGCTGTAACCGGATGCTGTGCTCGCCCAGTCAGCCGCGAAACGCTGCTCCTGTTTGTATTCGCGGCTCTCACCCTGTCCCGGCATCAACATAAACAGTCCGGCTTCGCCTTTCGCCGCGGCATCGAACAATGCCGTGTAGCCGTGATCGTTCGTTAACGGCATGTCCTTCGGCAGATCAGACATGAAAATGTTTTCCGGCTTCGGACGATAAGGCTGCCGGTTGCGCAACGCCTTGATGAACGGCTCGAACTCGCTCACGTGCCAGATCTCTCTGATACCGGAAAGCTGGTTTGCTTCCTCGGCGCTGTACATGTGGCCGGTCCAAGTCTCCATCGCCGGATTCCGGCGCGGCATGAAGAGAATCTCACGCACCTTTGTATTACCCGGCAACAGCACGAGCGTCGCGCTCTTCTGTTTTAGATTCGTGAGGTAGTAAAGATTGTTTTCCTGACGATAAGGATACTCGACGTCGTTTGTGTAAACGCGCGGCTCGGTACTGAACAGAATCATGAACGACTGCGGACCGACGCTTTGCGCCACGCGTTCGCGTCTCTGCATCAACTCGGCGACTCGCTCTTTGTTGTCGAAAGTGGGCGCCGGCGGAGTGATTCTGATGTTCGACGGAATGCTTGTCCCGCGAATAGCAAGACCGGCTGGGCTGAGCACCGCCAAAGCCATCGAAACGGCAAACAGCGCAAAGAATACACGTGTAGCTTTCAACTTCCTCATCTCAGTTCTCCTCTTCTTGAATACAACGAGCTCGCGAGCGACGCAGAAGAATTTTTACGGCGATGGCACTACAACCGGCGCCGGACGCGGTTGGCGACGCGGCCGCGGTGGATTCAAAACAGTCCGCTTGCCGTCTTTTGTCACCATCACTCGCATTCCGTCCGACGTAGTTATTATTTGCGATCCATCTGGAAAAGTACGTATCGAGACGCCGCCGGGAAAGACTCTGACTCCGGGACGACGCGGTCGGTTTGGTCCATCAAACTCCGGCGGCGTTGGTACGTCGGGCGTTCGCTCTTCATGCCCTTCAGTTTCCGCCTCGGGACGAGAAGCTTCCGGTTTGGGCGTCGATTCCTTTTTTGCTTCTTCGTTACGCTGAGTCTTTTCGGCTTTCTTCGGAGTTGGTGCGACTTCCACTTCGGCCTTTTGACCGGGAGCTTCAGTTGGTACCGGAGTTGGTGTACTCGCGGGACCTCCGATTGGAGTCGGAGACTCAACAGCAATTTGCGTTACGTTGTCATTGCGCTTTTGCAGTGCATAGAAACCTAACGCGCCGCACGCAACCAGGATCAGTACGCCCGCCGAGATCGCAATCGGAAACACTCTTCTTGGCCCAACTTGTTTAGGCCGTACGACAGTCGTTTCGCCAGTCGCGGAAACTGTCTCAGGCGTCGCGACTGTTTGCGTTGCAACACCAACCGTTTTCGGAGGCGGTGGAAACAAAACTGTCTGCGCTTCGCCGCGCTCGACAACAGTAGAAGCCTGTTCCGTGCCATGCAATGCTTTGCGCATGTCATCAGCCGTCGCATAACGCTGTTCGCGATTCTGCGCCATCGCTTTCGCAAGCACATGGTCCAACTCCGGCGCTACTGCTGAATCCACCTCGCTCGCATTTAGCAGTGGATCGGGTTGGCCGTTCACGATGGCGGCAGCACGAGTCAACGCATCGGGCGGCTTCAGACCCGTGATCAGGTGGTAAAGCGTTGCGCCCAGCGAGTAAAGATCACTGCGAGAGTCAGTTCCTAATCCCTGAATCTGTTCCAACGGCGCGTAGTTTGGGGTGTAACCGAAGATGCTTGCGGCAGTCGTGACGCGAGATATCTCCCCGGCCTGTCCTTTCGCCAAACCGAAGTCGAGCAGAATGATCTGACCGCGCGACGTGAGTTTTAAGTTTTGCGGTTTGATGTCGCGATGAACTATCTGCGGGTCCTGCGTGTGCAGGTAATCGAGCGCATCGAGCAACTGATCGGCCCACGTCAAAACCTGGTTTGCCGGAAACGGGCTGCGTTTGCGAGTCATCATCTCCGACAAATCATCGCCGGGGATGAACTGCATCACGAGAAACTGTCCATCGCCTTCAGAAAAATGGTCGCTGACACGCGGCAATGCCGGATGATGAAGACGCGCGAGGAGTCGTGCTTCACGTTCGAACTGCTTCCGCAGGCGCTCCTCAGTAAACAACGTCTCTTTGAGCGCGACTGTAGTATCAAGACGCTGGTCGATAGCCTCGTAAACCGCACCCATACCGCCCTGCCCAAGCTGGCGTATGATGCGATAACGGCCCTGCAATATTGTTTCCGGCGTCAGCACTCGGGCGATTATACACGAGCCGTTGAATTGGACGCCTCCTTGGAGTGCGGTAACTTGTTACCGCTTTGGTACTAATCACGATACCAAAGCGCCAACAAGTTGGCGCACTCCAAGGAGGCGTCCGCAGCCGAGATCAGGTATCCTAATGGCATGAGCAGTCGCCCCCGAGAGCCGGAAGTGATCGATGTTGGGCCACGCAAACGGCGTCGCCTAAAAATCTGGCTCATCGTCGCGGCCGTCGTTCTCCTGCTTTCGTTCTCACGCATCGTTTCGATCTACATCTCGGCACTCTGGTTCGGCTCGCTCGGTTACTCATCCGTCTACTGGTACATCTTCAAAATGAAACTGGCCCTGTTCTTCGGCTCAGCCGTGCTCACGGCGGCTCTGTTAAGCGCCACGTTTCTACTTTTCCAAAAACTCTTCGGAGCCTTAGCCTTCGAGAAGCGAACGATCGTTCTCAACAACCAACCATTTCAGTTTTCACCCGCGAAGATCATCAGACCGCTTGGTTGGATAATCTCAGCACTGTTTGGACTGATCTTCGCGTTCCAGTTGAAAGACCACTGGCGACAGTTCGCGCTTTACTGGCATCAGCCGGCCACAAACATTTCTGATCCAATCTTCGGCAAGTCGCTCGGCTTCTACCTCTTCTCGTTGCCGTTTTACGATCTTTTGAGTTCCTGGCTGCTCGGCGTCACATTCATTATTCTTTGCGCGGCGGTTGCCTATTCGCTGTTGGGTCTCCCGCAAACTGTGCTCAAGCCAAGCGTACGCTGGTCATCCGGAGCTGCATTTCGCGGTGTTTGTTGCTCGCTCGCTCTCTTTCTGCTCGTACTTAGCTGGCGCACGTATCTCTCACGCTTCCCTTTTCTTTGGGAAGACCATCCGGTTTTTTCAGGAGTGACCTACACCGAAGCGCATTACACGTTGCCGGCAATGTTGATTCTGAGCGTCGTCTTGATCATCGCCGCAATCGTTCTGCTTGTTAACGCGCTGAGCGTGCGCCGCTTCAGCCTGTTGCTAATCGCACTCGCGCTTCCCGTCGCAACATATATCGTCGGTATCGTTCTAGTTCCTTCGTACGTTCAGAGTTTTATCGTTAAACCCAACGAGCTCGACCGCGAAACACCTTACATTAACTACAACCTCGAGTGGACGCGAAAGGGTTTCGGGCTCGATCAAATCGAGTTGCGTGACTTCGACGCCGAGAACTCCACTGCAGCACTCGATCTCCCGAACAATCGCCAGAGTCTCGACAACATTCGTCTGTGGGACTGGCGTGCACTGCAGGACACGCTGCGCCAGATCCAGGCGATTCGCACCTACTACGACTTCCCTGACGTCGACGTCGATCGCTATTCCATGGCGGGCCAGACGCGGCAAATGATGATCGCGCCGCGTGAGATCAACGACGACAAGCTGCCGGCTTCATCACGCAACTGGGTCAATGAGCGATTGATCTACACGCACGGATATGGCGTGACGATGAACAGCGCGAATGGTTTCACACCCGAAGGTTTGCCGCATTTTGTGTTATCGAACATGCCGGTGGAAGGCGAGATCAAGGTTACGAGACCGGAGATCTATTTCGGTGAGACCACCGATCGCTATGTCTATGTGAAGACGAAACAGCAGGAGTTTGATTATCCGCAGGGTGACACAAACGCCACCACGACGTATCAGGGGACGGGCGGCATACCGATTGGAAACCGTCTGCGACGCATGTTGCTCGCGTGGGGAGTCGGCGATCTTTCGAGACTGCCGTTCTCAGATGCTGTCACGAACGACAGTCGAGTGCTCATCAATCGAAACATTCGAGACATCGTTAATGGCGTGGCTCCATTTCTTACTTACGACAAAGACGCTTACATCGTAGTTTCCAACGATGGCCGTCTCTTCTGGATGCTCGACGCTTTTACCGAGTCGTCTTACTTCCCTTTTTCAACTCATCACGACGTCGCCGGGAACACGCTCAACTACATTCGGAACAGCGTCAAGGTTGTTATTGACGCTTACAACGGCTCGGTTAGTTTCTATGTGTTCGATAACCAGGATCCGATCCTCACCGCGTATCGACACATCTTTCCAAATCTGTTTCAGGATGCGAGCCAGATGCCGCCGGACCTGCGCGCGCACGTTCGCTATCCAGAAACACTAATACGTGCTCAGGGTGAGGTCTACAGTCTTTATCACACGCAGAATCCGAAAGTGTTCTTCCAACGCGAAGACGCGTGGAGCATCGCACAACACATTCGGATCAATGACAAGGGCGAAAAGGTAAGTGAACCGATTGATCCGTATTTCGTGTTGATGCAGTTGCCGGGGGAGCAGCAGAGCAATGAGTTTGTGATCATCCTGCCGTTCACGCCGTCAAATCGAAACAACATGATTGGCTGGATGGCCGGGCGCAGTGACGGTGAACACTACGGCAAGCTGCTCGTCTACAATTTCCCGAAATCAAGATTGATTGATGGACCAGTACAGATCGAGGCACGCATCGATCAGAACGCACAGCTCTCAGGACAGTTCACACTTTGGAACCAGCAGGGATCGCGTGTTATTCGTGGACATTTACTGGTGATACCGATCGGACGTTCGCTGATGTTCGTCGAGCCGATCTACCTGCAGGCTGAGCGGAGTCCGATGCCGGAACTTCGTCTCGTCGTTCTGGCAACACAGGAAAAACTCGGTTACGGACAAAGCTTCAACGAGGCAATGAACAGTTTATTCGGCGAAGCTGCGACTAAACCTGCGGCGCCACCGGAACAGGGTCAAACTCCTCAACAGCCAACACCATCAGCAACACCCGCTGCGGATCTACAGCAGCTCGTGAACCGTGCGATCCAGGAGTTTGAGGACTACCAGCGCCTGACCTCGCAAGGCAAACTCGGCGAAGCCGGACAGAAGCTCGAACAACACAAACGCACGCTCGAAGAAATAAAACAAAAAACCAATCCGCGTTAACTACCCTTCAGCTTCGATCTTCGCGAGAAGTTTCTTCGACTTCTCAACCGCGACTTTATGCTCCGCCACGTACTTCGGATCGGGAATCGCAGAATTTATCGCCTCGATTTGTTTCTTCGCGTCGGCGTTTCGCTTATCTACTTCGTACGCTTCAGCCAGATGAAACCGCATGACGGTGTTGTTGGGATTGAGTTTGACTCCCTTTTCCATGTACTCAATCGCTTTTTTAACGTCACCGCCGAGGACTTTCGGAGCCTGGAGATAAAGTCGCCCCAAACCCAGGTACGCACTGTAACCCTGATAGCTCTCATCAATCTTTAGAACCGCTTCCATTTCGCCTTTTATGTCCTGAAAACTGGACAGATTCGAAAGTGTACTGTGTGCGGCTCGCCCACCGTAGTTCGCGCCCAGCCAGAAATGGCCCTCGGGTTTGTTCGGCTGTAGTTGTACCGCACCTTTGCCAGCTTGGATCCCCTCCAGAAACATGTCGTCCCGTTCCGAGTCGTTGTCAGTCCGATCACCAACGGAAAAAGCAGCCCGGGCGAGCTTCCAGGCAGCCTCGTAGTTACCGTAGTCTGCGGCGTGTGCCTGCCGGAGGATCGTAACGGCGGTCCGAGCTTTGGTCAGATCCTCGCGGCCTTCATAAAACGGTTCAGCCTCCGCGATCTTGTCGGCCGCCATCTTCGCATCTGCGCCCCCCGTGCCGGAGGGACCTTCCGGTGCCCCGTTATTGCACGCCACAACAGCGAAAACCAGCAAGATGAGAGATGAAGCGACCATCGCAGGTCGCAGAATTTCCTGCTTTTTTCTAGGAATTATCATCAATTGACCTCGGATTGTCTAGAATCCGCATACAGTATGTAATACTTTTGCTTCCGGTTATCGAAATCAGTTCGAATACGGTATAGTGACTTCCCATTCGGGCCGATCTCGGCCGCAAGATCGCAAAATCAGTTGGAGGAGAGCTTGGCTGGGGCCGCATTCTACGATCTCGAGGGAACTTTAGTCAGCACAAACCTTGTGCACACGCTCTCGTTCTATGCCAAACGCCAGCAGGGGTTGTGGTCGAGTTTTTCGAAGAGCGCGACGACGATTCTGAGCCTTCCAGTCTTCGCGGTGACGGACCAGTATAGCCGAAAAGTCTTTAATGACCTCTACTTCAAGCGCTACAAGGGACAATCCGAGGACCGGCTGCGTTACTTCGCGCACGATTTGTTTGAAGACGTGATCAAGCCGGCAGTTTTTCCGGGCACTTACGAGTTAATCGACAAATCGAGGAAATTGGGGTTGCGGCAGGTCGTGATCACTGGGGCGCTCGATTTGTCAGTGAAGCCACTCATGGAGCACCTGGGGATTACGGAGTTCGTCACTAACCGGCTCGAGTTTGTGAATGGAGTGGCGACCGGACGTTTGTTGCCGCCGGTGATGGCCGCTGCAACCAAGGCTTCGTGGATTCGAACGTACACCGAACGTGAAGGAATCAGTTTAAGTGATTCATACGCATATACCGACAGCATGAGCGATCTGCCGATGCTCTCCATCGTGGGTCATCCCGCCGTAGTGAATCCCGACATGCGTCTGCGACAAACGGCATTGCATCATGACTGGCCCATACTGAATCTGAAATGAGCCACAAAAAGGCACAAAAAGCACAAAATAAGAAATGGCACTTCAATTAAGAAGAAAGACACACGAATCAGTAGTCTACATCGATCGCGACAGTGCGCCGCGCATCATGCCTTCCGGCGAGGACTTCATCCTCGAAGACCTCCCGATCGGAACGCGTGTGCTTTATCCGAATCCGTCGATCAAAGGTTTGCCCAATCGCGAAGCTGCCATTCGTTACGCTCTGAATCACCCGCTCGGTTGCGATCCGCTGTTTGCCCAACTCGAACCGGGCATGCGCGTCACAGTTGCAGTCGATGACATTAGTCTGCCGCTACCGCCGATGGCCACGCCTGACATTCGCCAGACGATTCTTGAGATCGTTTTGGACATGCTCGCCGGACACGGCGTTGACGACGTACACATCATCATCGCCAACTCGCTTCACCGTAAGATGACCGAGTGGGAAATGAAACGGATGGTTGGACCGAAAATTTTCTCCGACTACTATCCAGATCGTTACTACAACCACGACGCTGAGTGGACCGAAGGTCTCATCAAGCTCGGCGAGACAAGACATAAAGAACCACTAACCCTCAATCGTCGCTGTGCGGAAAGCGACCTGCTGATCTACGTCAATCTTAATTTCGTGCCGATGGATGGCGGTCACAAGTCAGTTGCAGTCGGACTCTGCGATTACGAGTCGCTGCGCGCGCACCACGATCCGCAGACCATTCGCGACTCAGACAGTTACATGGATCCGGCGCGCTCCGCGTTGAATCACAAGGTCATCCGACTCGGAAAACTTGTTGACGAGCAACTGAACGTTTTCCACATCGAAACCGCAATCAACAATCGCATGTACGGCGCGGACATGGACTTCCTGCTGCGTAACGAAGACGACTTCAGTGCCTTCGATCGCATGAAGTTCGAAGCCATGCGTTACACAATGAGCAAGTTGCCGCGTCCAGCGCGTCGCAAGCTGCTGCATTCGCGACCCGCGGCGTATGAGATGACCGCGTGTTATGCGGGCAAGACGGATCTGGTTCACGAGAAGATCATCGCCAAGGGAATGGAGCAGTATCTGATTCCGATTCGCGGGCAGGCAGACATTCTCATCACCGGCATTCCGGATATTTCACCGTACAACGTCTACTCGATTCTGAATCCGCTGCTGGTCCAGGTGATGGCGCTTGGTTATCACTTCAACTTTTATCGCAATAAGCCGCTGTTGAAGAAAGGCGGCACGTTGATCCTGCACCATCCGTGTTACGACGATTTCGATCATAACTTTCACCCGAGTTACATCGAGTTTTTCAATCGCTTGTTGCCGGAGACGCGCGATGCGTTCACGTTGCGTGAGAAATACGAGCGCGAGTTTGCAAACAATCCGAGCTACATCGAAATGTACCGGCGCGGCAACGCGTATCACGGCGCGCATCCCTTCTTCATGTGGTACTGGGGCGAGAATGGCCGGCAGCACGTTGGGCATGTCATCGCCGCCGGCGCAGAGAATGCGCACGTGCCGGGGATTCTCGGTTGGGAACGTGCAGACAATTTGACTGAAGCGATTGCGATGGCGCGCAGTTACATGGGCAATTCCGCAGAGATCACGATGCTGCACCAACCGATGATCGGGATCGCGGACATGGAGTAGGACGCCTCCTTGGAGTGCGCCAACTTGTTGGCGCTTTGGTACGTGACACGAAACTGATTACCAAAGCGGTAACAAGTTACCGCACTCCAAATAGGCGCTAAATCGGAAGGTCGTAAATGAAATTATCACCTACTGAGATCTACAGAGACCGAAAGATCTTCCTCATCGGAAGCACTGGCTTTCTCGGCAAGGTCACGCTGAGCATGTTGCTCTATCGGTTCCCGAATATCGGCAAGATCTATCTCACGGTACGCGCGCGTTCGCAGGAGGAGTCGGAGAATCGTTTCTGGAACAACATCATCACTGCGCCGCCTTTCGATCCACTACGCGATCGTTATGGCAGCGCGCTCGAAGGTTTCGTCAACGACAAAGTAGTTGTTAGAGGCGGCGACATCGCCGAGACAAACTTCGGCTATTCCGAAGACGAAGCCCAGGCCATCGCGGACGACATCGACGTCATCATCAACTCCGCCGGCAACGTAACCTTCAATCCCACGCTCGAGAGCGGTCTGCGCACGAACGTTGTCGGAACACAAAACGTCATCGCCTTCGCGCGGCGCATGAAACGTCCCGCGCTCGTCCATGTCTCAACCTGCTTCGTTGCGGGCAATCGTTCAGGTGCTGTTTGGGAGAACGATCGTGTTCTCGGTTACTTCCCGCGCCATCGTGAAGCGGAAATGGCGGGCGTGCAGTTCTCCGTCGATCAGGAGATTGCTGACTGCGCCAAGCTCGCCGACCGCGTCAGAGATGAAGCTCGCGACGGGATGATGACCGCGCGCTTCCGTGAGCTCGCACGTAAACGACTTAACGAGGAAGGCCGCGACATCGACGATCCCGATGCACTCGGACTCGCAGTCGCGCGTGAGCGCAAAGTCTGGACGCGCACTCGTCTCACGGATCTCGGCGTTGAGCGCGCCGCGTACTGGGGTTGGCCCAACATCTACACGTACACAAAATCACTCGGCGAACAACTTGTCGCTGCCGAGACCGAAATGGTGCGCTGCATCGTCCGGCCGAGCATCGTCGAATCCGCAATGTCGTATCCGTTTCCTGGTTGGAATGAGGGTTTCACGACGACTGCGCCGATCATCTTCCTGATCCGCAAAGGCCAGACACAGATTCCGGCCGATCCGAAACTGATTCTCGACATCACGCCCGTGGACCAGGTCGCGTCAGTGATGCTCGCAGTATCAGCACAGGCGTGCGTCGAAACGCCGGAGCTTGTCTTTCAAGCAGCGACCGGCGACGCCAACGCCAACAACATGGAAAGGATTATCGGCCTTTGCGGACTCGATAAACGCAGGCACTTCCAGGAAAAAGACAGCGGCATCAAGATTTTGAACCAGATCGCGGCGCGCATGGAGCCGCGACCGGTCACCGTCTCGAAATTTGAAAACACGTCGGTGCCGATGTTCAACTCGGCCGCTAAGAAAGCGTCGTCGTTGCTGGATCGTGTGCGACCACGTTGGGGCGGCGGCCGTGTCGGCGAAGTGATCGACAAGGTCAAGACTAGTGTCGAACGCGTCGAAGAGTTCACGCGTGAAACCAGCGAAGCCTTCGACATGTTCCGCCCATTCACTGTCGAAAATGCGTACGTGTTTCGGTCTGACAACGTCCGCGCGCTGTTCAATCGCATCGGTGAAGACGAGCGCAACCTGATCACCTGGAATCCGGAAATGTTTGACTGGTACGACTACTGGCTCAACATTCACCTGCCCGGACTCACCAAGTGGGTATTTCCAACGCTCGAAGACGAAATGCGCGCGCAACCGAAGCGCGTCTACACGTATCGCGATCTGCTCGAACTGTTTGAGACTGCAACCAAGCGTCACGCGACGAGGGTCGCGATGCGCATCGAGCGCGATGGGCGTAAGGAACAGTACACGTATGCGGATCTGCGCGAGC
>DASYPN010000087.1:0-3095 GCA_036006625.1 Pyrinomonadaceae bacterium
AGTTATTCACCGCGGTCCAACGCAAAGGCATAGACTCCAAGTTCCTGACCTTCCCCGACGAAGGCCATTGGGTCCTAAAACCGCAAAACTCCCAACTCTGGTTCCACACAGTGCTGGACTGGTTGGATAAATACCTGCAACCCGAATCCGCCACGGAATAATCCGTGTTATTGATCCGCGTTCATCTGTGTTCCGTTTTACTCTGGTCGCTCCGGTGGTGGGGCGACGGCGACGAAGTCTTCGACGAAGCGCCGGCCGTAGTCGTCGAGTAGTTGATTGACTCGCTCGAGACGTGGGGCGCGGATGATGAGGCCGGCGTGGTGGCGCTTCTTTACACGAGAGATGATCTCTTCGTCGGCATAAGCTGTGGTGTCGGGATATTCCTGTTTCGCCAGTGACAATATGATCCCGGCGTATTCTTTACGGAGTGGCGTGATCTTCGATGGCGCTTTTCCATCTGCAATCTCCAATCGCGCCCACTCGCGCCAGAGATTGACACCCGATGCCGCCTCCAGCACGTCTGAGATGTACGCGCCTCCGACGCGTGCAGCGATCTCGAGAAAGTAAAACTTCCCGTCCACATCGCTCTTGATAAACTCAGCGTGCGTAGCGCCGCGCTCGAGTCCAAGAGCGCGCACGAGTTTCTTGTTGATACTCAGCAGCGTTTTCTCGTCTGCCGATCCCCGTTCGAGCGTGCGCGAGATGTACGCGCCACCCTGATGAGCCACCTGCATTGGCGGGCGTCCGTACTGATTTGTTCCTGCGAAAAGGACCTTGCCATCGTTCACAATCGAATCGACGTGAAAGACTTCTCCCGGAATGAAACGCGCCAGCACATAGTAAGACGCACGTTCGCGCAAGTTCTCACGTTCGTTCATCTCACCGATTGCGCGCTTCACCTCTTCGGGCTTGCTCACTTTCGAAATTCCGATCGCTGAGACGTCTGACCGTGGCTTGATGACCCATGGGCCAGGAACCCGTTGCATGAACTCGTCAACTTCTTCCGCGTTAACGAGTGGGACAAAATCAGGCACGTTGATTCCCGCTCGCTCAGCGTGAACGGCCATCGACAGCTTGTCGCGAAAGACCTTCGCTCCCGAACTACTCAATCCCGGCAAACACAAATGCTCACGCATCAGAGCAGCAGTCACCACGTCAAACTCTTCGAGTGCAACAACGCGATCGATCTTCCGGTTACGCGCCAGAAATGCCAGTAGATCGATGAACAACGCCGGTCCTGCATCATTCGGAACGGCAATCACATCGTCCAGACTTTCGCGCGGCCAGTCTTCCCTGAGCATCTTCTCTTTGGTCACCAAAATCACATGACAGCCATGGGCTTTGCACTCCTGAATGAAATCGGCGCCTTTGAAATAGGTCGCGAGGCAAATGATGTTGAGGGGGCGATCCGCGGTTTCCGGCATTTCGTTTTCTCTTTTCAGAGGTGTGATGATGCTGCTAAGGTATCGACCGACAGGATTTCACAAGACACAGATTAACCCAAGTAATCGTGTAAATCCTGCAAAATTCTGAGATCCTGTAAACCGAATGATTATTAAAGGCCCCTACCCAGATGTAGTCGTTCCTGAAACCGCACTCACGCCGTTTTGTTTGCACCGCGCGGAAGAACTAGCCGACAAGCCCGCGCTGATCGATGGTCCAACCGGCCGCAAACTCAGTTATAAACAACTGGCCGAGGCGATCAGCATCGCGGCTTACAACCTCCGGCAACGCGGCTTCAAAAAAGGTGAAGTGTTCGGCATTCTCAGTCCGAATTGTCCGGAGTATGCAATAGCTTTTCACGCAGTGGCGACTTTAGGTGGAATCGTTACGCCAATCAACCCGCTGTACACACCGTATGAAATTGCCCATCAACTCAAAGACTCTGGCGCGCGCTTCCTCGTAACGGTACCGAGCTGTGTGGAAAAAGCGGCCGCAGCAGCAGAGTACGCTCACATCGATGAACTGTTTGTCTTCGGAGAAGCACCTAACGCAACTCCATTCGATTCGCTTCTAGTCGACAACGGCCGCGCTAAACAAGTTGAGATTAATCCACGTGAAGATCTGGTCGCACTACCGTATTCGAGTGGCACCACCGGACTTCCGAAAGGCGTGATGCTCACTCATCACAACCTCGTCGCGAATCTCTGCCAGATGGAGGGGCTTTGCTATTTCTACGAGACTGACACTTTGATCTGCGTGTTGCCGCTGTTTCACATCTACGGTCTGGTCGTGGTTCTAAATATGGGCCTCTACACCGGCGCCACGATCGTGACGATGCCGCGCTTCGAATTGGAGTCGTTCCTGAAGGCAGTTCAGGATTACGACGTGAGTCTCGCGCACCTCGTGCCTCCAATCGTTTTGAGTTTGAGCAAGAATCCGATTGTCGACAACTACAAGTTGCCGAATCTTAAGACGATCTTTTCCGGCGCTGCACCGCTCGGCGAAGAACTGACGCGCGCGTGTATGGATCGCCTCGGATGCAGTGTTCGTCAGGGTTATGGCATGACGGAGACGAGTCCCGTCACTCATTCATCACCTGCGCCACCGCTGCAGGTCAAGTTTGGGTCAGTTGGAGTTCCCGCTCCGAATACGGAGTGCAAAATTATCGACCTCGAAACTGGCGAGCCGCTTGGTCCAAACCAGAAGGGTGAGGTGTGTGTACGTGGGCCGCAGATCATGATGGGTTACTTGAATAACCCGGAAGCAACCGCACGAACGATCGATACCGACGCGTGGCTGCACACAGGCGACATCGGTTACGCAGATGAAGATGGACACTTCTTCATCGTCGATCGTGCGAAGGAGTTGATCAAATACAAAGGTTTTCAGGTGCCTCCGGCCGAGCTTGAAGCAGTGTTGCTGACGCATCCGTGCGTCGCCGATGCCGCAGTGATTCCCTATCCGGACGACGAAGCGGGAGAGGTGCCAAAAGGAATTCTCGTCTTGCGAGAGCAGATCGAACCGGAAGCGATACTCGAATTCGTGGCCGAACGAGTTGCGCCACACAAAAGAATTCGTCATCTCGAGTTTGTCGACAAGATACCGAAGTCGCCATCGGGAAAGATCTTGCGTCGAGTTTTGGTAGATATTGA
>DASYPN010000088.1:0-18392 GCA_036006625.1 Pyrinomonadaceae bacterium
TTTGAAACGCTGGCCGACGTGCCGGGTGAGAGTGTCAGTAGCTGCTGGAAGTTGCGTGTGGGAAGTGGGAGTTGTCGAATTGTTTGACCTTCGATCACGCGGCCCATCTGCGAGGATTCTTGTTGCACCAGGGGCGCGACGGGCTGGATGTCAACACTGGCGATGACCTCTGCGGGTGCGAGAGAAATCACCACGGAGGTTGTTTGCGTAATGTTGATGTGAACCTCTTCGATATGAACGTACTTGAAACCGCTTGCGGTTACTTCTAAATGGTAAACGCCGGGTGGTAAGAGAGTGAACGCGAACTCGCCGGAGTCTTTGGTTGTGATTTCGCGAACCTGCGAGGTTGATTGGCTGGTTAGTTTGACGACCGCGCCGGGAACTACGGCCTCATTGAGGTCGACAACTCTGCCGGTAAGTTGCCCCGTATCGCCATAGGGAAACAGCGAGACGAATGCAAGTACCAATAAGGGGAGCATTGGCATCGCCCTAAAAATATCTTGTTAATCTTGTCAATCCTGAAATCCTGTTTAAATTGTGAACAGGATTATCAAGATTTGCATGATTAACAAGATTACAGTTCGATCGGTTGCGCTGATATGACTTGTTCGAGCGAACGCAGTGATTGCAATGTCTCTTTGCTCAATGGCGCATCGACTTCAATCACCGCCATCGCTTCACCACCACGCTCGCGGCGCCCGAGATGAAAACGACTGATGTTTACGCCGCCCTGCCCGAGGATCGTTCCGATACCGCCAATCACGCCCGGTACGTCGTGATTGCGCGTCACAAGCATGTGACCCTGCGGTGTCGCTTCGAGATGAAATCCGTCTATCTCCGTTATACGCCCTTCACGCTGTTGTCCGCCATAACCAAAGAGCGTTCCCGCCAGACTCTGTGTCGATGAGCCGGCGCTGATTTCGGTGTGAATTGCCGGCGCGCGCTCGCCGCTCGTGCGAATGTAAGTGGTCGTTACTTTGATCCCGCGCTCTTCGGCGATCAAAAACGCGTTCACGACATTCACGCGCGCGCTGACGTCACGCAGCAGTCCGGCAAGAAACGCGCGCGTCACGGGGGCCGCATCGATGTCGACGATCTCACCCGCGTACTCGATCCTAACCTCGCTCACCGCCTTGTCAACAAGTTGCGCCTGAAAACGACCTAAACTCTCCCCGAGCTTGACGTACGGTTGGACCAGATTGAACTCTTTGATTCCGATCGCCGGCACATTCACCGCGCCGCGCAAGACACCCGTGAGCAGGTAATCACGCATCTGCTCCGCGACTGTGAACGCGACACCCTCCTGCGCTTCTTTCGTCGATGCGCCGAGGTGAGGCGTCACGATCACTTGTTCGAGTTGCAGCAACTTGTGATCGGCCGGTGGCGGTTCCTCGGTAAAGACGTCCAACGCAGCGCCCGCAATCGCGCCACTCGTGAGCGCATCGTAAAGCGCGTCTTCATCGACGAGTCCACCACGAGCGCAGTTAATGATCCGCGCGCCTTTTTTCATCTTGCCGATCGCCTCACGATCGACGATGCCGCGCGTTTCGGGAGTCAAAGGTGTATGGACGGTGAGAAAGTCTGCGCGAGCACATACCTCGTCAAACGGCGCCAGCTCAATCTCGAGATCCCGTGCCTGTTCAGGGGCGATGAACGGATCGTAAGCCACGATTTGCATGTCCATCGCGCGCGCGCGTGAAGCAACGACGCGGCCGATGCGGCCGAGACCGACGATACCGAGTATCTTCCCCTGCAGTTCGACGCCGATAAACTTCTTGCGGTCCCAGCGCCCGTCTTTGAGACTGCTGTTAGCTTGCGGGATCGAACGCGCGAGCGAGATAAGCATCGCGATGGTGTGTTCGGCTGTCGTGATCGTGTTGCCGTCGGGCGCATTCATCACGACCATGCCGCGAATCGTTGCGGCGGAAACGTCGATGTTGTCGACACCGACGCCCGCACGTCCGATCACGCGCAGACTATTTGCCGCGTCCAAAATATCGGCAGTGACTTTAGTTTCGCTGCGTACGATCAGACCTTCGCAATCGCGCAGTGCTTCCCACAGTTCCGGTGGTTTGAGCCCGGGGCGTTTATCGACCGTGAAACCCGCCGTGCGCAGTGGTCCAAGACCACTTTCGCTCACATCATCTGCCACGAATATCTTTGTCATGTTTTCGGGATTGTGCCACAAAAATATTTCAGCCACAAAAAGGCACAAAAAGCACAAAAAGAAATTAAGATAGGTAATGGGTTGTTTAGTCTCTATGTTGGATTTACGGTAAATCCTTTTTTGTGCTTTTTGTGCCTTTTTGTGGCTGAATATTTTTGTGGCGAGGTGAGGGATGGAGATTCTTGTTTATAAGAGAGGTTTTCCGAAGATTCAGGAGAATTTTACGGCCGCGGACCTGCCCGAGTTGTTGAAGGATCTCTCGGCGGTTATCTGGGTCGACATGGAACAGCCAACTGCGGATGATGAACAAGTGCTGCTCGACGTTTTTAAGTTCCACCCGCTAACGGTGGAAGACTGTCGAGAGAATCGCCACTATCCGAAGATCGAGGAGTTTGAGGATTACATTTACTTCATCGTACACGGCGTGAATGCCGACACCAGTCCCGATCACTTCAACACGATCGAGCTCGATGGATTTCTCGGTCCCAACTACGTCATCACCTACCACCACGACATGTTTCGCAGTATCAATAACGTGAAACAACAACTGCGCACCACACCGGTGGCGTGCCAGCGTGGCCCCGGTTACCTCCTGCACCAGATCCTGGACCAGGTGGTTGACTTCTATTCGCCGGTGCTCGATGACTTCGATGAACGCATCGACCGTCTCGAAGACGATATCTTTAGGTTGCGACGACCAAACAACGAGATTCTCTCGGAGATCATGGATCTGAAGCGAAGCGTATTGCGACTGCGCCGCATTTCCGGCAAGCAGATGGACATTCTGCATCGCATGAGCCGTGGAGAGTTTTCATTGATCCCACAAGATATGCGACCGTTCTATCGCGACGTTTACGATCACCTCGTGCGCGTAGTCGATCTGGCGGATAGTTATCGCGATCTGATTAGCGGCTCGTTGGAAGCTTACCTATCGGTCGTGTCGAATCGTCTGAACGAGATCATGAAAGTGCTGACGATCTTCTCGGCAATCATGTTGCCATTAACGTTCATTGCGGGCGTTTATGGCATGAACTTCGAAAACATGCCAGAGCTGCATTCGAGATATGGTTATTACGCGGTTTGGGCAATTATGGTTGTGGTAGCCATCGGTATGCTGCTTTTCTTCAGACGGCGCGGGTGGATCGGGGGTTCGCAAAAAGAGGAAACGCCGGAAAGCTGATCACATCGGATCCGCGTCCTTCAATTCATCTGATTCATCGAACGCGCCATCAGGGCTCGGCAGGTTTGAATTGTCAGACTTGTCAGTAGCTGACTTCTCGTTCTCTTCCAGATCTTCGAGAGTCTCTTTGCTGGTCGCGTCCTTACCAATTGATTCTTTTCGCTCCATAAGCTCGCTCCTAAAAAACGGCAACGACGACTGACGTGATCACCGCCGCATAGACTCCTGCAATCAGATCGTCACACATGACGCCGAGGCCACCCTTGAGTGCTTCGAGTCTGCGTGCAGGATATGGCTTAACGATGTCGAAAAAGCGGAAAAGAATAAACGAAATGATGACCGCGACGATGGACCACTGCGCGAAAAGCGTGAGCGGAAACAACGAGATCAACTGCCCGGCGACTTCATCTACCACGACCTTGCTCGGGTCCTTTCGATTGTCCAGCGCTTCCGTCCGGGAAGCGGCCCAAATTCCTGCAAACGTGACCACGACAATCGAAACAAGGACCACCGCAACGAGGGCATTTCCCTTAACGACTTGAGTGAATCCCCAGAAGATTCCAACTGCCACCAGCGACCCATACGTCCCCGGCATCACCGGCAAATAACCAACACCCCAAGTCGCAATCGCCAGCGCGAGGTAATCAGTCGGCTTCATCCGTTTTATCCGTGGCCAACTATTCTGCCGACTAAATCATACTCATGGGCTTCCGTAATCTCGACATACACCATTTCTCCCGAGGCCGGAATCACACCATCAGGAACATCATTGATCAGCACACAACCGTCGATGTCCGGTGCCTGCGTCTCCATTCTTCCCTGCCAAAGCAGTTCGCTTTCCTTCGACTCGCCTTCAAACAACACATGGACCACTTCGCCAACACGGGCCTTATTTTTGCGACGCGAAATCTTCGCCTGCTCTTTCATCAAACTGTTCCGGCGACGTGCTGCTGTGCGCGATGGAACTTTGTCAGACAAGTCGAAAGCCGGAGTGCCTTCTTCGTCAGAGTAGGTAAAGACACCGACTCGATCGAACTCTACACTCTTGATGAATCGGAGCAACTCCTCGTAATCATCTTCAGTCTCGCCCGGAAATCCTGAGATGAACGTCGTGCGCACACCGATCCCGGGAACACGCTTCCGCACGCGCTCGATCAAACGCTCCAGACTCTTGCGATTGCCGCCGCGTTTCATCAGTTTCAGAACGTTCTGCGATGCATGCTGCAAAGGCATGTCGAGATACTTCACCGCCTTCGGCTCTTCGGCGAGCACGTCGAGAAAAGCGTCGCTGATATGCGTCGGATAGGTGTACATGACGCGCACCCACTCGATACCATCGACGTGCGAGAGTTCGCGCAGCAGTCGCGCGAGCGCATCCTGCTTGCCCAGATCTTCACCGTAACGAGAAGAATCCTGGGCGACGAGAATGATTTCTTTGACTCCCTCTTCGGCGAGCTGATGCGCTTCCGCGATGATGGATCCGAAACGACGGCTGCGGAAATGCCCGCGCATCTGCGGAATAAAACAGAAAGCACACGGACGATCGCAGCCTTCCGCGATCTTTACAAACGCGTAATGCGACGGCGTCGCGAGCAAGCGTGGTGTTGACTCGTCGTAGAGATATGTCGCGGTTTGATTGCCGAGTGGTATGACAGGCAACGTGCGCGTGTTGGTCTTCGGATCAGCAACGGTGAGGATGTCGTTGATCTGACTGGTGCCGATGAATGCGTCGACTTCCGGTATCTCGGCTTTCAACTCATCGCGGTAACGTTCGACCAGACAGCCCGCGACGATCAGTCGCTTTGCTTGTCCGTTTGTCTTGAGCTGAGCGGCTTCGAGAATCGTGTCGATCGATTCCTTCTTTGCCGAATCGATGAAGCCACACGTGTTGACGACGATCGTCTCCGCGTCGGCTGCATCCGGCGTGATCTCATAACCACTCTGCTTGAGCTGGCCCATCATCACTTCGCTGTCGACGAGGTTTTTGGGACAACCCAGACTGATAAATCCGACTTTCTTACTTCCGTTCATCTGTAGCTTCTAATGTAAATAATGCACGCTCGACTTCCTTCGTCTCCGAAGCCGAGAGCCGTTCTTTCCCAAACCGTACGCGGTTGTAAGCGCGTGTGACTACGAGTACTTCGTTCGATTTCACTGTGTCCGCAAACTCGAGCGGTGTTAGATGCTTATCTCGCGGGACGCCACGTTGCTCCATCGCCGACATCAAACGCTCATAGAATTCAACGCTCGAAAGCGCTCTGCCGTCTGAAGCCGACATGACCCCGCCGCGTGTCCAGCGCAAGAATCCCTTTCCGAAGAACGCGAGCAGAATCACTAGCGCGAAGGCAATCACGCCGACCGAGACCGGTGCTATATTCCGACTCAAATATTCCTGGGCCGCGACCAGCATGTTTGTAATCAGGCGGCCATAATCAAACACCTGGTTGTGAATTGACGCCGCGAGCGAACGCTGCTCCTGCTTGTCGTAACCCACGACATACTGGAACCAGAGCAGCTCGAGTGCTTCACCGTATTTTTGCAGTTGCGCCGCCAACCCCGTGTGCACCGGCTCGAGTCGACCTGCTGAAGGCGTCGGATCAAACGTCACCCACGAGCGTGTTTCCGGAAAGTAAACCTCGACCCAGGAGTGGGCGTTACTATTTCGCACCGTGTAAGCACCCGCAGCTTCGTTGTACTCGCCGGCCGTAAAACCATTCACGAGTCGCGTCGCCACGCCTCGCGTTCGCAGCATGACTGCCATAGCCGTCGCGAAATACTCGCAATGCCCGGCTCTCACGTTGAAGAGAAAATCGGCGAGCGGATCGGCGCCACCGGCTTTCATTTCCAACGAATAGCCAAACTCATTCTGAAGATACGATTCGATCGCTTTGGCTGCGTCGTAACGATTCATCGCGTTCGCGTTGACGACAACTGTCTGTGCGAGCGTGCTGATCCGCGGGTCGAGATTGTCCGGCAGTTGCAGGTAACGATAATGAGAAACCGGGAGGGGACGCAGATCGTTACGCAACAAGTCCAGGCGCGGCTCGTTGGTGTCGGAGAGTGCCTTGTACATGAGCCGCTCGAAGTCGTGACGACGCGATTGCACCGACCCTTCTTCGTCAACGCGAACAAACGGCAGGTCTCCCTGGACCGCAACTACTCTTGGCGCCGCGAACAGTACGGTTGAGTCCAGCGGTTCGAGAAAGAATGTCTGCGTGGTAAGACGGCTGATGGATTCAGTTGTACCAAATTGAAAAAGTCCGTTTCGTTCGCTTATCTGGTCTAACTGGCGCGCCTGAACAGATTTCTTCCAAACACGGCCCGTGAATTCGTCGAGTGCGACGCCACGCCAGCGCAACTCGCGCGGGCCCTGCGTGTCTTCAACACGCACACGCATCAGCACGCCTTCGTTTTTCTTGAGTGTTCCGATCTGTCCGAGTGTGACGCTTTCTGAAAAGCCCGTGAGGCTTGAAGTCATGCCACCACTTCGTGTGAGCGCCGCAGCGCCTGATCGTGGCGCGGCCAGAAACAACGGCAGCGCAGTCAGGAAGATCAAAGCGAGCAAGGCGACTGCGACAAATGGAAGCCGAGCGGCTTCAGTAGTTCGCCACGAGCGACGTCCGGATTTTTTGAAGACACGCGAATCGGGAGGAACGAGCAGACGCGTTTCCGTGTAAGCGAGCGAGCGTCGTGCTTTTTGAATTTCAAACGCAGTGACCGCAGACAAACCACACAACAGATAAAGCGTGAGAGTCGCGAGGAAGACCGGACTAAAACTCAAACCCGCGGCCAGTAAAACTTCAAAGAACGAGATGAGGTAAAGAAAAACCCAATCGCGATCTTTCTTGACCTGAAGCAGTTTGACCGCGGAGAGGAAAACGATCAGGTGCGCCAGCGCCGTGACGCCGAGACGCTCAGTCGGCTCACCGATGTGTTTCTGATATTGCCAGTCTAAATAGAAGAGCGGGATCGAGAGCAGCACGATTCCCAGACCATAACGTTCGGGCAACTGCCACTTCGTATTCTCGAGCATCCAGCTTCCGATCATCACAATCACGAACACCAGAGCCAGACCCGTACTAAGCCCGCCCGCGAGGACGAGCGCCAGCATCGCCACCGCAATCATGGCGTAAGAAAATGCTCGGAAGTACGTCAGAAAGTTCATCAAAATAACGCCGAAGGCGTTCGCTATCCTCAGCCCAGGGTTAACGCCGAAGGCGTTCGCTATCCTCAGCTCAGGGTTAACGCCGAAGGCGTTCGCTATCCTCAGCCCAGGGTTGGAGCGCAGCGACAACCCTGGGATCATCATTAAAAAGACCGGATTAACCCTGTAAGGGTTCCTCTCAAGACGAACCCTTTCAGGGTTCATCTCTCGTTTCGTATTCGTACCCAGGGTTCTCGCTGCGCTCGAACCCTGGGCTGGGGTTAGCCAACGCCTTCGGCGTTAAATCAGGGGCTAAAACTAGCCAACACCTTCGGCGTTTATTTCTTCACGCGAACTCAAGCGTTCACTTCTTCACTCGAATCTCAAACAGTCGCGGCCAGAGTTTGCCTGTGACATAAAGCTTATCGTTTGTCTGATCGTAAGCGATGCCATTCAACACCGCCTCCGGATCCTGCAGCTCACTTGCGGGCATCAATCCGTTCAAATCGATCCACGCTGTCACGTGACCACTCTGCGGATCGATCGTCGCAATCCTGTTATCGTGCCAGACGTTTGCATAAATCTCGCCGTGCACAAACTCAAGCTCGTTCAGCTCGTTGACAGGCGTCTGACCGTCGAGGACCGTAATCGTTTTCGTGACATGAAAATCCGAAGGGTCGAGAAATCTGAGCCGGTTCGAACCATCGCTCAGAATCAACGACTTGCCATCCGTCGCCAGTCCCCAACCCTCGCCCGTGTAGTTAAACTGTCCCACACGTTCGAAGCTCTGCGCATCGTAAACAAACCCAATCTGGTGCTGCCACGTGAGTTGATAAATCTTCCCGTTCAGCAGCGCGATGCCTTCGGCGAAATACGGCTTCGGCACGTCGACCTTCTTCAAAACTTTTCCGGTTTCCAGCTCGACTCGTCGCAGACTCGAAAAGCCTTCCTGGCCGGTGCTCTCCAGCAGTTTTCCGTCACTTAGGATTAGTCCCTGCGTGAAAGCGTTGCTGTCGTGCGGCCACATATTGACGATTTGATAGCGGTAACTTGCGGCGGGCGCATTTGATGGCGACTCGGCCGTTTTCGGGGGCAAATCGCCGTTCGCGCCTGGCTGGCATTGGAAGCATGACAGCGCCAGAGCCAGTACCAGAATCGGTCGGAGTTTCAAGATGAGTAACATACTCGCATTGTGCGCGACGCACGAAAAAAAGACAAAGGAGCCAGGAATTGGGCGCCTCCTTAGAGTGCGGTGACTTGTCACCGCTTTGATACATACTAAAGCGCCAACAAGTTGGCGCACTCCAAGGAGGCGCCAGACTCTATGGCGCTTCGACAGCTTCCATGACCGTGCGACCAACCTGCCCGAGGCTCGCGGCTGAACATTTGTCGGGCGTATCAGCCGTGGTGTGAAACCATTTGTAGCTGAAATCTATCAGCAGAACGACCGAGATTCCCTTGTCCAGAAACGTCGTGTGATCGTCGTAAACAAGCCCGCCACGTTCATCGCGAATGCCATTTGACCGCACCCGTGCCGCGGCGCTCCACAACCTCTCCACCACGTTTGGAGCCCGAGCAAGCGAGTCTCGCTCCTTCCGAATCGCAAAATCGGCATCACCGACCATGTCGAGCACCACGCCCCATTCCGGTCGATAGTCCGGAAAGTCTCGCACCCACGCTTTCGATCCGAGAAAATAATCGTCGAGATCATCTCCACGTCCGAAGTCCTCACCGTCAAAGAAGACCAAATCGACGCCGACCGGCGGCGGTTGCTCTTTCCATAGCGCCGCCATCTCGAGCAGCACTGCCACACCAGACGCGCCGTCATTCGCGCCAAGAATTGGCTCGCTACGACGACTTTCGTACGCGTCTTTATCGGCAGTGGAGCGCGTGTCGTAATGAGTAGCGATCAGCACGCGACGGTCTTGCTTCGGATTGATGCGGGCGACGATGTTTCGAAAATTCTCGGCTAGCGTTGCGCCTTTCGGCGTGTGCTGGAACGAATGGACCGACACCTCGGCGCCGGCATCGCGCAAGTTTTTCTGAATCCACGCTTCCGCCTTCGTCTTCCCTTCACTGCCGTGATTGCGTGGTCCAAAAGCGCAGAGATCGCGCAAACGATGAAACGCGCGCTCCTGAACGAATCGCGGCGGCTTGAGTGGAGGCGGCGCCGGCTTCACACACGCCATGAATGCCAAAGCGATAATGATGAGACTAAAAGACCATCGTATCGACTGGAGCATAATCGTCGGTCAGCACGGGTACATCATCGGTTGGCACTCGCGCGTCGAAAAACTGTTTCGCATCTTCGACGAACGTTGGCGTAAGAGGGACCTTTGATTGCTCGAGTTGTGTCGCGGTGGCGACAACAGATTCTTTGGTCCAACTCCCGCCACCGTTGACCGCGATCAGTATGATGTTGCGCGTCCGATCCAGGTCCATCACACCGCCCTGCCGGCGTTCTGTGTCAAGAAGATGTGGAAACAAGTAAACGTTCGGGAAGACTGTCGCCAGGGTCTTGTATTCAGAACGCATGATGCGACTTCGCCTGCCACGCATCCTTCCGTTAATGTTCGCGAGCACCACTCCATCGGGCGATAGCGTCTGCTTGATCTCGTTGAAGAATTCCACCGTGGTTAAGTGAAACGGGATCTGGCCGCCGATCGTGAACGCGTCGAGGATCACGAGATCGTATTTCGTCTGCGACCGTCGAATAAAACTACGTCCGTCTTCGACGTGAATGCGCAATCGGTCGCTCGGTTCAAGGTGAAAATACTTCAATCCCAGATCAACTACGCGCTGGTCTATTTCAACGAGATCGACCACCACGTTCGGATCGTCGTTGACAAACTTTCGCGCACCGATACCGCCGCCACCGCCGATGATCAAGATATTTTTGAGCGCCGGTTTGAAGATTCGGGCGAGGTGGAATGCGTTTGTATAACTGACTCGCGTGTCGTACGGCGGGTTTAGATCGATGGCGCCTTCGATGTAGTTATTGAATTGCAGGAAGCGAGTGTTTCGTTGTTTGTCGTCGACGACCTTGATGTAGTGATATGCGGAGTCGCCTTCGTAAATCACGCCCTGGGCCGGAACTGCTCCGATGTAACTCAATACGATCAATGTCGAAGCAAACAGTACGACGACCACAGCCTTCCTTCGCGACCAGGGAACTACGATCAGCGGCAAAACTAGCAGGCACAATCCCAGGATTTGCAAAAGTGCTCGCACACCAAGCTCGGGCACTAGCCAGAACGCAGTCAGCAGTGTTCCCGCAATGCTGCCGAACGTCGAGAGCGCATACAAACTACCCGACACATTGCCGATCCGTTCGACCGTCTGCGCCGCCAGTCGGACCGCGTAAGGTGAGATCATTCCCAGCAATACACTTGGACCGCCAAATAAAATCAGCGTTGCGAGTAATGGACCAAGTCGTTCGCCAGGATTGAAGCGCAATAGCAGACGGCAAACCGTATTCGCATAAAACGGGATCAGCAGCAACCAGCCGCCCGCAATCAGCAGTAGCGCATTGAGTGGATAAAAACTGGGACGGCGATCCGCGAGCATGCCGCCGCTGTAGTAGCCAATCGACAGTGCCGCGAGAAACACGCCAATAATCGCGCCCCAAACATAGATCGATGAGCCGAAGTGAATCGCGAGAATACGGCTGCCCGTCATCTCGAGTCCCATCAGAACGGCGCCCGACACAAAAACCACCACCCTCAATCTCCAGTCATGTTGAGGCTCAGCTTGTGTGCCTTTTGTGCTTTTTGTGCCGTTTTGTGGCTTCACTCGGAAACGATCAGCGGCTCGCCCTTCCGACGTTTTTCGAGATAGACGGTTAGGCGTTCTCGATCTTCATCGGATATCTGATGGATGTCTACGCCCAGTAGCCAGCGCTTCTTGCCCTCTTCACCGGTACGCTTCGAATTGACGATCTTCATGACTGCTTCGATTGGTCCTTCAGGCAGGTCTATGCGGACGAACAGCAGTCCGCCTTTGCGAGACAGGTCGGCTTCGGAAAACCGCGTGCCGGCAAGCGAGAGGCCCATACCAAACTTGCTGATCGTCTCACAGTGACCTCGCGACGGTTGCGAGTAAGAGACTTTGCCGGCCTGGGCCTTGGCGTCAATCAATGAAATCGCCGAAGGCAGATGCGCGTAATAGCGTGGGCCACGTCGTCGATTGCGCACCTGTTTGGCTTTCTCCGCCGGTTCGCGTTGTTGCTTCGCCAACGGATCGAACCCCTTGAACACGAGCCCGCAGTTATTGCACAGCAACTTCTGCAACCCGAAAATTCGTAAAAAGAAGACAGCATCATCATAATCCCGTTGAATCCGCTCACTCTTGCACCTTGGACACTGCATACGGCCCATTCTAGCAGGGTTCGATTCTTCAAAGTGCTATACTAATCGCATCATGCGCCCTGAGATCGAAAGTTATTTCTTAAATCCGCCCGCGGATTCAGCAGCCGCGCGCGCGGCTGAGTTCGGAATAGATCTCACCCTTACACTAGAACACCTCCGACTGACGCCCGAGGAGCGAATTCGAAAACTAGATAGTTTTATCCAGGGAGTTGCTGAGCTCAAGAATTCAGCGCGCAAAATAACCCCTACAAATGCCACTCCCAACAAAAATCATTGAGGCACCTCTCCGACTGTTGGCCGAATACAAGGTGGATTGTGTAATTGTCGGTGGCATTGCTGCTGTACTGCATGGCTCAATGCTCCTCACAAACGATGTTGACGTTTGCTATGCGCGAGATTCCAGTAACCTCAAACGATTATCCGAAGCGTTACAATCCGTTAACGCTCGATTGCGAAATGCTCCCGAAGGACTACCTTTCATTCTTGACGGTGAGACTTTGAAACGAGGTTTAAATTTCACCTTCAGTACAGACATTGGTGATCTCGACCTCCTCGGTGAGGTTCGGGGTATCGGTGTTTATAAAGATGTCCTTGACGGTTCACTAACATTCGAATTGTTTGGTTATCAATTTGCCGTGATTGACATTGGGAAGTTAATTGTTGCAAAGCGTGCAGCGGGCCGGCCTAAAGACTTGGTTGCACTTCCTGAACTTGAAGCAATTCAAGAAGCTCAGCAAGCCGACCAATAATCTACCTAAAAATGAAACCCGTCCGAAACGGATCGTCAGGATCGAAGTAGAACTCGTTGCGGCCGATGATTGAGGCGCTGCCGCTGACTTCGGGGATGATGGCCGCGTGAGGGCCGAGGCTCGTTGTCTTCACAGCGCTCACGGACATCGTGCTGCCGAGAATGCTCTCGATTACTATCTTTTGATTCAAACCGAGTTCGCCTTTCGCGAAGTGCAACGCCGCCCGCGCGCTCACACCGCTTCCCGTTGCCGATCGATCAAGTTCGCCGTCGGCAAAAATACAGACATTGCGACTGTGGTGTGATGGATTATGCGGTGGTCCGGTGAAGATCGTTCCGTAGAGAAAGCTGAGGTCGGGTTCGAAAGGATGCGTGATCGGGAACCGAGCTATCACCGCATGTTTGATCCGCCGTCCACACTCAATGATGCGATTGAACTGTGCCTGTTCGAGTGTTAAGCCGACGGATTCGGCACTAACAAAAGCGTAAAATGCGCCGCCATAAGCAACGTCAAACTCCACCAAACCGATTCCTGGCACCTCAACCTGCTGCTCTCGAAGATAGAGAAACGACGGAACGTTTTGAAACGATGTTTCTGTGACCTGGCCTTCCACGACGGTCGCATGAGCAACAATGCGACCCGCCGGCACGTTAAAAGTCATCTCGTTCTTCGTCACGAGACCTGTTTCCACTGCGAGCTTTGTGAGCGCGATGATCGCATGCCCGCACATCGTGCTGTAACCCTCGTTGTGCAGAAAGAAAACATCAAAATCTGCATCTTTAGACGAAGTGATCACCGCGCCATACATATCCGCATGGCCGCGCGGCTCCCACATGAGTCCGGTGCGCAGATGGTCGTAGTGCTCGCGAAAGTAACGACGCTTCTCAAGCACAGTCCCACCTTCGATCGGCGGCAGTCCATCGATGATCACGCGGAGCGGCTCGCCACCAGTGTGCATGTCGATACACGTGATGCGAGTCCAGTGGTCAGGTGGCTGCCAGTCTGAGAGTTTCTTAGTCGCAGACATCGTAGATTAGAGTAAGATTGCCTCGCCAACATGCCAGCGATGCCGAACATTAAACCACTCCGCAAACTCGTAACCAAAGCACGAACCATCCGCGACGATCACCGCGCGCGACATGCGCCAAGCGGTTTTGCCTTTGCACTCGCGGACAGCATCGACTACCTCGACCAGAATCACTGGGCCAAAGTGACCTCTCACAACTCAATGTTTCTTTCGCCGCGTTATCTACGCGTGCTTGAAGACGCCGGTCCTGAGAATCTGCGACCGCGCTACGCGCTCATCTTCAACCAGAAGGAGCCGGTCGCGGCTATCGCCGCACAGAGCGTCTCGGTGTCGATGTCGCGTCTGCGCAAGTCGTCATCCGCGGACGATCCGCTCAGCCGGCACGAAGAGAAGATGCTGGTTTGCGGCAACCTGCTTTCGTGGGGCATGCACGGCATCTCCTTCGCACCAAACGTGGACCAGACGCCGGTTTGGCCTGCTGTGGCGGAAGCAATCTATCGTCTGCGACGCGTCGACAAACTCTTCGGAGACACGGCGTTCGTGATGGTCAAAGACATTCCCGACGAATATGCGCAACATGCGTCGGCGCTCTCGCGGTTTTCGTATCGCGAGCTCGAGACCGAGCCGAACATGGTGCTCGACATCTCGCCGAAGTGGAAGAGTTACGACGACTATCTCGCGAGTCTTAATTCGAAATATCGCAAACAGTCGAAACAGATCGAGAAGGAAGTGACAAACGCCGGCTGCGTTGTCGAAGAGACCAAAACTGCTGACATCGCACGCAACGCCGAGCAGCTTCACGCGCTCTATCTCCAAACGCACAAGAACGCGCGATTGCGACTCGTGACGCTGCCAGTCGCTTTTCTGCCCACCCTCGCGGAACGATTCGGCGACGACATGCGATTCACGGTGCTGAAGAAAGATGGCGAGTTACTGGGATTTGTGACTACAGTCAAGGACGGTGAAACAGCAGTCGGTTACTACATCGGATTCGATCGCAAAGCGAACGCTGACACTCCGATCTACTTTCGCCTGCTGCAGTCAGTTATCGGTCATGCGATTGCACTCGACTGCAAGCGACTCTCACTCGGCCGCACAGCGCTCGAACCCAAAGCGCGTCTCGGCGCTCGTCCCGATCCCATGCGCATCTGGATTCGTCACCGCATCCCGATGCTGAATGTGCTCGTTCGCGCTTTGCTGCACACAATCGACGATCACGAAGAACCACCCGAACGCAACCCATTTAAATAATCTGCGTAATCTGTGGATGGTTACTCGTACCTGAGCGCCACGATCGGATCGACTTTCGTAGCGCGCCGCGCGGGTATCCAACACGCGACGAACGCCACCACCGCCAATAGCACCGTGATCGAAACAAACGTAATTGGATCGGTTGCACTCACACCGAATAGCAGATTCTTCATCGTGCGAGTCAACGCAAACGACGCAATCAACCCCAGCACAACACCCGCGATCGCGAGCTTCATCCCGTGCCCGATCACGAGTCGCATCACATCTGTTCGCTGCGCGCCGAGTGTCATACGCAGTCCGATCTCGCGCGTGCGTTGCGCGACTGTGTACGACAGCATTCCGTAAATTCCGATGATCGCGAGCGCGAGCGCGACAACTGCGAAGACTGCCAGCAACAACATCGAGAAACGTCGGGGCGCAACCGACTGCGACACGATCTGTTCCATCGTCCGCACGTTGAATACCGCCTGATCTTTATTCAACGCCGCAATCTGTCCCCGCACCGCACCAGCAAGACTGGTTGGCTCAACATCCGTTCGCGTCAGCAAATTGATGCGTCGCACCGAACCAGGCCAACGGTCAGCAGGCATCTGATTGAAATTGAGATAGAACTGCGGCGTCCGCTCCGCTTGCCCATCCAGGTTGTCCTGCTCGACGTGTCGCACGACGCCAACAATTTCATAAATCGGTCCCGAAGGATTCTGAGACATTCGCTGTCCGATCGGATCTTCATTCGTAAAGTTTTGAGCGAATGCCTCATCAATAACAACGACAAGTGGAGTTGATGGTGTGTCTTGTGCATTGAAGGTGCGACCCTTAACCAGGTCAATTCCCATCGTCTGAAAATAATCGGGACTGACCGTGTAACGAATTCCACCGGGTGCCTTGCCGGGGTCGGGTAGTGGCCGCCCCTGAATAAAAAACACGGGACGATTCACAACACCAAGCGGAAGTCCGTTCGAGATGGCAACCGACTTAACGCCAGGAAGACTGCGCACATTCTCCTGCAACTGTTTGAAGAAGGAGACAACCTGATTGCCGTCAGGATTGTTAACCGACACCTGCATCGTGAGCAGATTCTGTGTCTCAAAACCCGGATCGACTTGTAGCACTCGGCGGAAACTTTGAATTAATAGACCTGCGCCAACCAGCAGTGTCAACGTAAGGGCGACTTCGCAAACAACCAGCACATTGCGCAAGTGCTGACGGCCGACTGAGCCCCGGTCTCCTTCTTTTAGTGCGTCGGTAAGATTGAGACGCGAAGCCTGTAACGCTGGAGCGAGTCCAAATAACAGTCCAGTGACGAGCGAAACACCGAGAGTAAACAGCAACACACGAAGATCGACATTTGCCTCCGCAAGTCGTGGAATGCCGTCAGGCAGCCGGCTTGCTATGAGCCTTGTGCCCCAGTGTGCGAGAAGTATTCCCAGCCCACCGCCGATCGCTGCGAGCAGGAAGCTCTCCGTAAGTAACTGGCGAATGATGCGCCAACGATTCGCACCGAGCGCCACGCGCACTGACATTTCTCTTTTACGCGTCGACGCGCGAACGAGCAGGAGATTCGCGACATTGGCACACGCGATCAACAGGACAAGCGCAACCGCACCGAGCAAGATCAACAGCGGCTGTCGCACGCTACCAACAAAACTCTCATGTAGCGGCCTCAGAACGCCGCGGCGTCCGGTGTTGGTGTCGGGATACTGCTGCTCCAGACGCTTGTAGATCACATTTAGCTCTGATTCCGTTTGCTGTTGCGAGACGTTCGGTTTCAGACGTGCAACCACCCCGATTCCGGGATCACCGCCACGTACCTTGAAGCGTTCTGCTGAGAGGCCGATTGGGATGGTGACGTCAGCAGGGAGACCAAACTGGAAATCCTGTGGCGCGATAGCTGTGACGGTGTAACTCTGGTTATTGAGTGTGATGGTCTTACCGATGATATTGGGATCGTTGCCAAACGTGCGACTCCAGAATCCATAACTCAGCATCACTGCCGGAGTTGCACCGGGACGATCGTCTTCGGGAAGAAAGTCACGACCGAGAAACGGCTCGACGCCGAGGAGGGTAAGAAAACCGGCAGAAACGAGCCGGCCCTGCAAGCGTTCCGGTTCGCCAGCGCCGCTAAAGTTGTAACTCTCATTCGAACGCACCGCGGAGGCTGATTCAAAAACATTTCGATCGTCGCGCCAGTCGACGAAGTTCGGATATGAGACTGGTCCACCGAGAGCAAATTCACCGACGATGACGAGTTGCTCGGGCGACTGGTACGGAAACGGTCGCAGCAGCACGGCGTTCACGATGCTGAAGATCGCGGTGTTCGCACCGATACCCAGACTGAGCGTCAACACAGCGATGATTGTGAAACCCGGATGTTTGAAGAACATGCGAGTGCTGTAACGCAAATCCTGCCAGACCGATTCCATAAATCCCCCTCCCCTAACCTCGTACGCAAGGTCTCTGATGCTCGCCACATTTCCAAAACTCTTTGCCGCCAACAGGCGTGCTTCTTCCGCGGTCATGCCCATTTCGCGATTGGCTTCGGCTTCCATCTCGAGATGAGCACGCAGTTCTTCGTCGATGTCGTGAATAACCTTGTCGCGCCAGAGCAGCGCGCGCAGTCGTGCGATCAATACGTTGAGCCATCTCATCGCGATATTCCCTACGTGGCTTCGCGCATCTTGGCGACGACTAACACGAGCCGGTCCCAGCTCTCTTCTTCAACTCGAAGTTGTTTTTGTCCCGCACGCGTGAGTTTGTAGAACTTGGCTTTGCGGCCGGTCTCGTTCTCGCCCCACTTCCCGCTGACCCAACCTTTCAGCTCGATGCGGTAGAGCGCGGGGTAGAGTGCGCCCTGTTCGACGTGGAGCATTTCGTCAGACAATGTGCGGATGCGCTGGATGATGCCGTAGCCGTGTAACGGACCGAGGGAGAGGGTCTTGAGAATGAGCATGTCGAGCGTGCCCTGCAACAGGTCCGCCTTGGGATTGGTCATGGATTGCCTCGAAGCCTAAACGTTTTAGGCATAGTAGCGCGGGATGCCTAAGATGGCAAGGCAATCCACAGATTACACAGATTACAGAATTTATCTGTGTAATCTGTGGATGGATTTACTCGGCACGACGCACGCCTACTTCATCCAGGTGACTTAAGAGATCGGCGGGATCGTTGTAAACCCTGTACGCCCCGGCGCGTTCGAGTTCCTCGCGGCCATAACCGCCCGACAGCAATCCAACACCGAGCGCACGAGCACGACGTGCAGCAAGCATGTCCCAGATGCTATCGCCGATTACAACCGAGTCACTGCAATCAACACCCAGCTTTTCTGCCGCGGCGAGAAACAGATCCGGATCGGGTTTCGCGTGTGTTACGAGATCGCGCGTGATAATCGGCACGTCTTCACTAATGCCCAAAAGTTTAAGCGACAAACTCGCACTCCTGATATGACCACTCGTCGCAATCGCCCACGGCACTTTTTTCTCCGTCAGATACGACAACAACTCCGTGGCG
>DASYPN010000089.1:0-3598 GCA_036006625.1 Pyrinomonadaceae bacterium
GGCCACGGAGGGCCGCCCCTACAGTAGCTTTGATCACGCCTGATTTCTCATGCGTGCGTGGCAGATCATGTTTTTCCAGAGCCAGGGAGCGCGGCCGTAGAAGGTGAAATTGAGATCTTCGAAGCCACGATCTCTCATCAATGCCGAGAGAGTTTTGACGCTGAAGAACTTGATATGCCCACCATCGTGCAACACCGAGAAATGCGCATCCATCTTTCCAGTCGCTGCGAGCGCGAGATTCTTGAGATATCCGTGATACGGCGTTCCGAGCAGAATCTGACCGCCGGGCTTTAGAAGCGCGCGAGCGGCTTCGAGCAGATCAGACGGACGATACATGTGCTCGATCACGTCGCTCGACACCACCAGATCGAACTGCCCAAGTCTAAGATCACGATCGATCAACGCTTCAACAAACTCAACGTTCGGATACACACGTCGCGCGATCGCAATCCCACTCGCAGACGCATCGACTCCGGTGACCTCGTAACCGAGCGCTGCAAGTCGCCCGGTAATATGCCCATTCCCACATCCGAGATCGCAGATCGATCGCACTCCCTCGATCTTCTTCACAAGCTCGACGAAGACGTGCGTCAGCTTCTCGCCCGATTCACCGTTGCCGGCAGCCCCGGTGTGCCACTCAAACTCGCTGTACGTAGGCGCTGCCATTATTACTTCGCTGAATCACCGTTCGATACAAATCAACCAACTCATGAGCGCAGTTCTCCCACGAATACTTCTCCGCAAGCTTCAGCCCGGCACGACCGCGTTTCGTGAGTTCTTCTCTATTCGAAAGCGCCTCAGCAAGCTTTTCTTCCAACGCAGTCTTTTCAATCGACGCAATCCACCCCGCATTCGCCGCCGCAATCTCCGGCGCAAGATTCACATTCGGACTGACCAACACAGGCACCGATTGCGCCAACGCTTCCATCACACACAACCCAAAATTCTCCTGGTGCGACGGCAGGACCAGCAACGATGCACCACTAAGCACTGCATTCTTCTCCTCACCATCTAACCAGCCTGTGAACGTGATTCTCTCGTCTGCTCGAGCTTTCGCTTTGAGCATCGAGACATATTCACTCGGTCCATCACCAGCAAACACGAGCCTCCATTCCGCAAACTCCAGCTTCTGCACCAGCGACAGAAACGCGTCGATCAAAACATCGAGACCCTTCTTCGGATGCAGTCGCGATAACACGAGCACATACGGATCGGATTTGGCCACCGAGTTGCTGACCGTTACCTCAACGCCCAGCGGGATCACCGTTCCGTGATTCATTCCGAGACTAGATTCAGTCGAGAGCTTCTCTGCTTCGCTCGTGTAATGCACAGCCGCGGCGTTATCCATAATCCCTTTGCCCGAGATCTGCCAAAAGAGACGCTTGCGAAGAGACTTCTGTGTCATGCTCCACGGATCGAGCGTTCCCAGCGGCCTGATAACATATGGCACCCCAGACTTCTGACAAACATGCGCTGCCGCCACAGATGAATGATTGAAGACCGCATGAATGTGCGCGAGGCTGAAGTTCTGAATGTTTGAGCGGAGCCACGACGACAATGGCCGTGAGTATTTGAACGACTCACCGAGTTGGGACTGAAAGAAGATCGCAGGCACACCCTTGTGATCCAAAACCTCACCCTGCGCAACCTCATGTGTCAGTCCTGCCGTCGTGCTCAACAACAGCACATCAACTCCCTGCTGCATGAGCGCGCGACACATCGGAACAATCGCAGTCGCTGGTCCGCCCGACCGCTCATCAACCGACGGAATCACATGCAACACCCTCATCCTGAAAAAATCCTGTCCATCCTGTCTAACTAACCCTATTAACCTCACACCACCTCGACAGCACATACAACGCCCAGGGCCTCGACCAGCCCACCGCGCGCGGCTTCTCTAAAAATCTCCTCCAAACATCCCGAACAGCCGGCGCATTCATCCCATATTCCGGACTCTCCAACACCGATCCAACCTCACCCCGCAAACTCCCCTGCAACCACTTCTCAAACGGCAACGTGAACCCCATCTTCGGTCGATTCAAAAACTCTCGCGGCAACAGATCGGCGACAGCATCGGCGAGCAGCGGCTTTGGCCCAACGCGCGACGGCGCCTTCCATTCACCCGGCAACGAAAGCGCGTAATCGACAACTCTCGTATCGACAAACGGCACACGAACCTCAAGCGAATGCGCCATACTCATCGCATCCGTATCGCGCAACAATGTGTTCGTCATGTAACCAGTCAACTCGAGGCGCGATATCGCGTTGACGACATCGCCGTTCGCGTGATGCCCGTTATGCGCAGGCTGATCGCCATCGCGACCAGTGATTCTCATGACCGAATCTGCTGAGAAGAGCTGGCGCGAGATGCGATACACGTCTTCGGGCCTGCCTCCACTGTTTGCGAGTTGCCAGAACTTGTGACGCTGCACCGATCCATTCAACGCTACCTGTCCAACACCTGACGCCGCACGCAAAACTCGCTTCGACACCTGCGACATCGCATCAAACCTTAGCGCGCGTCGAAAACTGGGATAGCCGGCGAATAACTCATCGCCTCCGAGCCCCGAAAGTGCAACTGTGATGCCTTTACTTTTCACGGCACTCGAAACGACGAACGTGTTGATCCCATCCATCGTGGGTTGGTCGAGCGACGCAATCGCCGCGGGCAGAATTCCGAGCAGCCGATCTTCGCTGAGCCGAATCTCCGAGTGATCGGTGTTGAAGCGTTCCGCCACCGCACGCGAAAACGGCGCCTCAGTAAACTTCGGTTCATCAAACACAATACTGAACGTCTTCGGCTGCGTGCCGATCCGGCTCATCAATGCAACGAGCGCGCTCGAGTCCATGCCGCCCGAAAGAAATACGCCGAGCGGCACATCGCTCACGAGATGAAGCCGAACTGATTCTTCCAACTGGTGACGCAAGCATGCGACGGCATCTTCGCGGTTGCCTTCAACGCTTTGCGGTTTGGGAGTTGCGAATTCAGTATCGGTTAACTCGTTCTGTCGCGTATCGTTAGCGCTGACGTGCAGAACGTAACCTGGCAACACTTGTTTGACGCCCTCGACGATCGTGAGTGGCGCTTCGACCGATCCGTTTGCAAGGTAAGAATCAACACCAGCCGCGCTTAACTTACGCGGTATCAAACCGCTCGCAAGCAACGCGCGCAGTTCAGAGGCAAAGACAAACTGATTCTCGGAGACGTAGTAATACAGCGGCTTGATACCCAGGGGATCGCGGGCCAGAACTAACGTCTGTCTTTGGTGATCCCATAGCGCGAGCGCAAACATGCCGCGCATCTTGCGAAACGCGTCCACACCAAACTCACGGTACGCACGAAGCACGACTTCTGTGTCTGTGTTTGACGACCACGGGCCGGAGAGTTCGTCGCGGAGATCTTTAAAGTTGTAAGTTTCGCCGTTGTATGTGATCCAGTTGCCCGTAACCGGATCGTTCATCGGTTGATGACCGGCGGCTGTGGTGTCGATGATCGCAAGCCGCGTGTTGCCGAGCACGACTTCTCCGCACCGCGCGACACCCTGATCATCAGGGCCACGATGCCGCTGCGCGTCATTCATCCGCTGAACTACATCAG
>DASYPN010000090.1:0-8977 GCA_036006625.1 Pyrinomonadaceae bacterium
CCGCGCTGGCAGGTTGGGAGTCAGTCAAACACAAGACTTATCGCGAGTCGTTGCGCAACAATGCCGACCTGATCCGCCAGTCAAGAGAACTCGCTCGCATTCGCTGCGATCTCGAGATGACTCTCGATCTCGACCACATCAGGACACGACCGCCGGATCGAACAGCCGCTTATGAGCTCTTTCACGAGCTGGAATTCACACTTCTGCAGAAAGATTACGCTGATGCTGCAGTTGCAAAGCCCGCGTCAGCAGAATCTGCGCGCAATTACAGGATCGTTCAGAAGAAGAGCGACCTTGACGATCTGGTACGAACACTGTTCGATGCCGAGACCGTCGCTGTTGCGATTGCCGATTCAACTCCCGCGGGAACTGGAGAACAGGAGTGCTTTACTGAGTTACAAGCAACACGCGGCATCGCCTTTTCCACCAAAGCGGGCGTCTCAACGTATATCGATCTTGAGAAGTTTTCCGATGGAATTGACGGCGCAATCGGAACACTGCGCGACGTGTTGTCGAATGGGTTGATTGAGAAATCAGTTCACGACATGAAACGCGCGGTCGGATTGCTGGATCGTTTCAACATCACGCTGGAAGGTGTCAAAGATGATACGTACCTCGCCGCATATCTTCTCGATCCGACACGCAGTAAATATGAATTGAACGATCTGGCAGGTGAAGCGCTCGGAATTGAACCCAATAACACGCCCGCAGTAAATTGGCCCGAGACCGCCTGGCAAACTGCACTCGCTGCGGACCTGACCTTTCAGACGGCGCATGTGCTTCGCAATCGAATCCTCGAGAAGAATCTCGAGACGATCTACTCGGAAATTGAATTACCGCTCGCGCCGTTGCTTTATCGTATGGAGCGTGCGGGACTCAAGGTCGATCCGAAAGTTCTCGCCGATCTGTCGAGTTACATCGGTCAGGAGCTACACAAACGTACGCTCAAGATCTACGAACTGGCCGGGCGTGAATTCAATATCGGTTCTCCAAAGCAGGTTGGTGAAGTGCTTTCGGATTTAAATATCGACATCGGCCGCAAGACTTCAACCGGGCGCATCTCGACGAGCAAAGCAGTGCTCGAAGAGTTGGCGCAGCAATTCGAGTTGCCGCGGTTGATTATCGAGTATCGCGAGCTCGACAAACTGAAAAGCGTTTACACCGACGCATTGCCTCAACAGATCGCAACGGACGGACGCATTCACTGCCAGCTCAATCAAACTGTCGCTGCCACCGGGCGTTTGTCGTCGAGTGATCCGAATCTTCAGAACATCCCGATTCGCAGTGAAATGGGACGGCGCATCCGCCGTGCATTCGTTGCGGAGAAGGGAAACAAGATCATTTCCGCCGACTATTCGCAGCTCGAGTTACGTCTGCTGGCCCACATCACGCAGGATCCTGTGATGCTGGAGGCATTTCAAAAAGGCGAAGATATTCACGCGCGAACGGCTCGTCTGGTCTTTGGCGCGAGGACAGACGAAGAGCTCAAGGAAGCGCGTCGTTTTGCAAAGATCGTCAACTTTGCTATCGCATACGCCATTGAACCGTGGGGACTCTCGCAGCGCGTCGGAATCTCGCGTCAGGAAGCAAAGAAAGTCATCGAGGATTATTACAACACTTACAAAGGCGTCCGTCGTTACATGGAGGAAGTGCCGATTCGCGCGCGCGAGCACGGGTACGTTCGCTCGATCTATGGTCGCATCAGACCGCTCGCAGGAATTACCGATCGCAATGCGAACATTCGCAAAGCGGCGGAACGTGAAGCGATCAATATGCCAATCCAGGGGACTGCGAGTGATATCGTGAAGATCGCGATGCTTAGGGTTGATGAGGAGTTCAAGCGAGAGGGACTCCAATCGCGTATGCTGATGCAGGTGCACGATGAGTTGCTGGTCGAAGTCCCTGAGAAAGAGGTAGCGAAAGTCACGGAGATCCTGAAACACGAAATGGAAACTGCGGTTTCACTCGACGTACCGCTTGTGGCTGATGTTGGTGTGGGCGACAATTGGATGGACGCGAAGCCTTAAAGTTTAGTAATGCAACCTGCCAAACAAAAACCTGAAGTTGTTTATCGTCGCCCGTCTGAACCAGAAGCGATCGCGAGTACAACTGGGTCGACAGGGAGACGTCGTGGTTTTTCGCCTGCCATTACCCCTCTCATTATCGGCTTTCTACTGCTTTTGGGCCTAATTCTGGCATTGGGGATAAAAAGCGCGAATCAGATGGAGAATGTCGGTTTTAGCACTCAAGCAAGAGCTCTCGATTATTCTGCGCGTCTTAACCTGTTATCGAATCTTCGGCTTAAGTTTGCACAACTCGATAATGAGGCGCGGGCACGCCATCGTGAAGAGTCGACACTGAAACCACCATTCGACATAAAGCTCGACAAGGCTCGCGATGAAGCAAGGAAAGCAATGGTGCTGATGGATCACCCACCTCTTTCCGAGAACAAGGACTGGGTTAAGCTTCGGGACGATCTTCAAACGTATCTGAACATCACTGAAAATAGCCGGGGATATGGGCAGAACGGTTTCGAGGCTTACAGAAAAGTCGATGGCGAGCTCACTAGTCTGTATTCAACACTGCAGGCTGAACAAGACAACGTCATCAAAGATGTAGATAAATGGCAAACGGACGCTCGGCGTTCTATCAACCTATGGACTGTGTTTGCGATTGCTGTTGGTACTCTGGTCGCCGCCGGAACGATTTGGCAAGTACAGCGACACTTTAGTGAAATGCGGCGCAGCGTGTTGGAAACTCGCCGGGAGCGGACGTTTACCACTCAATTGTTACAGGGAATGGTGAGCGCGGTCGCGGCCATTGACAACGATGATCGGATTCGTAGCGCCAATGCAGCGTTCCTGAAGATCTTTCCTAACGCCACGATTGGCGCGTCGGTGCTGGAGAAACTCGGGCCGGACGATGCGATGAAGATGTTGGAAATCGTGACGTCGCTCCGCGTCACCAAAAACACCTATCACGGGCGTTTGATAGCTCGGGTTGATGATGAAGATAAGTCTTTCGACGTCTATTCATCACCGCTCGCGATCAATGATGGACCGGGACAGATCGTCACACTTGTAGACGCTACCGAAGCCGCGGCGTCTGAACGTACGCTGCGTCGCAGTGAATCGCTGGCCGCGGTGGGCCAGGCGACGACGCAGGTAGCACACGAGATTCGCAACCCGCTCGGCAGCATTCGTCTGGGTGTTTCAATGTTGCGCGACAGTGTCAACGATGCTGAGGCGCTGAACACGATCGAGCTCGTCGAACGCGGCATCAAACACCTCAACAAGCTCGTGGTCGACGTCACGCAGTATTCACGTCAGAAGGAACTGGAACGCTCCTCTGTCGATCTACACGAATCACTCGAGCGCAGCATCGACCTTGTGACTGACAAAATACGCGAGAAGAATGCGACGCTCGAAAAGCACTACACGAGCCGGTCCATCGTGGGGCAATGGGATCCCTACCAGTTGCGTCAGGTATTTGTGAACGTGATTGCAAATGCTGTCGACGCGAGCCAGGAAAACGCTGCGGTACAAATCTCGACAGAGTTGTTAGCGCCCGAGGCCGATGGCGATGGACAGCCGCCGAAGCACTACGCGCGCATCACGATTGCCGATCATGGCCGAGGCATGGACAAGGCCACGCGTGATCGAGTCTTTGAGCCATTCTTCTCGACGAAGAAACGCGGCACTGGTCTTGGTCTCGCGATTGTGAAGCAGATTGTGGAACAGCATGGCGGTCGCATCAGCGTCGCCAGCGAACCAGGCGAGGGATCGAAGTTCCGCATCGATTTACCGGTTTAGAGGTTTCACGCAAAGACGCAAAGACGAGACGCAGAGACGCTAATATTTCCTTCGCCCCTTTGCGTCTTTGCGTGAAACTCCTTAATTGGTGCCTATCCGGCGGAGTGCCTTTTTTGCAGCCTCTAAAGTCCGTTCGATGATTTCGTCTGTATGGGCCAGACTCACGAATGCCGCCTCGAACTGTGATGGCGCGAGATACACGCCCTCATCCAGCATGCCGTGAAAGAACCTGCCGTACTTCTGCCGATCGCATTTGTTCGCACTATCCCAATCCACTACCGGCTCGTTTGTAAAGAAACTGGTCCACATCGAACCGACGCGGTTGGTTATCGTTGGCATGCCGATACCAGCTAGTCCGTCGCACAGCTTCTTACTCGCTGCTTCCAATCGATCGTAAACGGTCTTATCTCGCAGTCGTCGTAACGTGACCAGCCCCGCGGTCATTGAAAGTGGATTTCCCGACAAGGTTCCCGCCTGGTAAACCGGACCTGCCGGTGCGATGTGATTCATGATCTCGCGACTACCACCGTAAGCGCCGACCGGCAAACCGCCGCCGATAATTTTTCCCAACGTCGTGATGTCAGGCGTGATGTGGTAGCGCTCCTGTGCGCCTCCGCGCGCAACTCGAAATCCGGTCATCACTTCGTCGAATATCAAAAGCGCGCCGTGGTCGCGAGTGATTTTGCGAACCGCTTCGAGGTAGCCGTCGCGAGGTGGCACGCAACCCATGTTTCCTACGACAGGTTCGATGATCACTGCGGCGATGTCCGCGTGTTGTGCGAAGACCTCTTCGAGTGCGGGAACATTGTTGAATGGAAGAGTGAGGGTATTTTCTGCCAACGCGGCCGGAACTCCAGGGCTGTCGGGTAAACCAAGTGTCGCCACACCCGAACCAGCTTTGACTAATAAACTATCTGCGTGCCCGTGATAACAGCCTTCGAACTTCACGAGTTTTGTTCGACCAGTCACGCCGCGAGCGAGGCGGATCGCCGACATCGTTGCTTCGGTGCCGCTACTGACCATGCGTACCATTTCAACTGATGGGACGGCGTCGATCACTTCCTGGGCAAGATCGACTTCCAGTTCGCTCGGCGCTCCGAAGCTCGTCCCCCTTGCGGCAACTTGCTGGACGGCGGCGACGACTTCATCGTCAGCGTGCCCGAGAATCATCGGTCCCCACGATCCCACGTAGTCGATGTAGGTTCGCCCATCGACGTCTGTGATGGTGGCGCCGCGCGCGGATTGGATGAATCGTGGTGTCCCACCCACGCCACGAAACGCGCGGACAGGCGAGTTAACACCGCCGGGGATTAGGTTTTGAGCAGTCGCGAAGAGTTCTTCAGATCGCATCTTTACAATCTTTCTACACCTTCCTTTGGCTCGACTGTGATCGAGCGGAAGCGTGACAGCCTCACTAACCCGGGCGCGGCTCCCCTCGGCTTCGACAAAAACTTTCGTTCAGTATAGTGCACCACCACTTTCGTATCATCACTCGCCTGGCTAAAACGACCTGCAAGTTGAGCTGCTTCGATGATGGTCCGGTGCGGAATTTCCTTTCGCGTCGGATTGCGCACCACGACATGCGAGCCGGGATAGTCGCCGGCGTGCATCCAGAGATCGTTTGGCTGGGCGAGGCGAAAGGTGAGGTTGTCGTTGTCACGCGCGGCGCGTCCAACGAGGATCTCGTAACCGTCGGTGGAAAGATAACGGCGCACGCCGCTGAGCTTCTCGGGCTTGGCCGACTTCTTTGGCTGAACCTTGGGAGCAGGTTTTGGTTTCTCAAAACTATCGAGGGCTGTTTCGTCTCTCGACTGAATTATTTGATCGAGTTGTTCGAGGCGCTGTTCCAGTGTCACCATTTCGCGATCGATTTGTTTCAGTCGATCTGCGATTTCCTCAGCGGCTCGCTTTGCCTTTGTATATTGACGAAAACGCATGGCAGCTTCGTCCTGAAGGGAGCGGTTCTCGTCGACTTCAAGCTCGATCGTCGGTGCGCCTTCGGCGTAGTAGTCAGTTAGCTGAACTTTGTTTCCCTTGCGGACGGCGGTTGCGATATTAGCCAACAGCAGGTCGCCTGTTCGCTTGTGTTCTTCCGGATCGCCGTGACGAACAATGTCTTCGTGGAGGTGTTCTCGGAGTGTGCGTTGCTGGCGAATTGACTTGGTCAGTCTTGAGCGGATCGTTTTTCCTTTTGCGTCGAAAGCTCTTGCGGCGTCAATTGCCGTGAAGTGTTTGTCGAGCTGTGCTGATGGGGGACCATCCATCAGGTTTAGTGTTGTTGATGTTTCTTTTAGCGGGCGAGGTGGCGGTTGATAGACTTGATTCAGCCTCGTGTCCTGGTGTTCACGTAAAACAGCGACAATACGATTCAGTTCATCGAGGAGAAAAACGTCAGCCGTGCGGCCAGTGAGTTGAACCACAAGTCTCCAGAAAATGTCGTCCGTTCGGAAAGTGACTCGAACGATTCGGTCCAGTGGATCCTTTGAGATGCTGACAAAATGTGCGCCGCTCAGTCTCGAACGCATCGCTTGTCCGAAAGCATTCAACGAAAGCGACTGCTTCTCCAAATCTTTCGTGCGGCGGTGAGTCAAATAAAAACGCGGATTGGAAGGTTCTACGCTGATCAGGAGGAAATCGCCACGCAATCCAAAATCTATTGCGAACGAAATTGGCGATAGTTGATAGATCTTGCCGAAGAATCGGCCTGAGAGCGCGATCCGAAGCTCTTCGACGACACGATGGATAAGACTTTGATCCAAAAAAGTTCAGGTAGTAACGACTGCCGTGCGGGTGAAGCGATCGTGGATCGTGTAGCCTTCGCGGCTAATCAGTCCGAAGAGGATTCCAAAAACAGTCGCCAGTGACATGAGGTAAAAGAACGACCGACCGATCGACTGTCCGCCAGTGGGTATCAATCCGGTCTTGGTATCGATCACACGAAGCGAGAGCATGCGCATGGCCCATGTGCGTCCCGTTAACGCGGTCATGAGTGTCAGATAGATGAACGTCACCACGACCAAACTTCCTGCCAGCACTCCAATCGCACGCGGATCCTGCAAATGATTGCCGGTTAAATAAATTGCGCCTGCAATGGGTGCAGTCAATATCGCGCAGAAGATCAAATCACACACAGCACCAACGAGACGCCGGAATGTCGAAGCACTCTTCCTGTTTAGATCGTCAACACAAAGATTTCCCGAGATAGAGTCGAGATAATTGAGTGCCGGATCGTCGTCTTTAATCAGGCGTTTCGGCGGTGCTTTCGGTGTTTCGATGATCGGTGGCGCAACCGGTTCGATTATCGGCACCACTGAAAGGTGGTGAGCTTTTTCCACCGTAACTTCGGGTTCGGCCTGCGGAATCTCTGGTTCTTCAAAAGCGAGTTGCGGAGTCGAGGGAACCGTATCGCTCATGTCGTCGTCTTCTCGTTCTGGTGCGTACGCCACCGCCGTCGCCAGCGATGTTCGGGGTTGGCGACTTTCGGACGGCGCGGTTTGATGTGCTCTTTCGATTCTCTTAAGAGCGGCAGCGACCAGCGGATTCATGGCCGGACTTGGCGTGGGCGGCAATAATTCCAGTTGAGGCGGATTGACCGCAGACTCGATTCGTTGTCGTTCAACTTCGGCGGCTTCGCGAGCGGCTTCTCGTGCACGTTTTTCCTGCACTTCGCGCACTTTCTCGCTCAACTCTTTACGCCACTCCGGCATCGAGCTTCGCGATACGCCAGGAAACTCGATCAGTGTGGACCTTTTTTCAGTGTGCCGAGTTGAATCGGGGGACGAGTCCATTACGAGGCCGCATACTATCAGGAATAACTTTAAGTGGTCAATGAGAAAATACGGCAGGCGTAGGAGTTAACTTTAGAGAGGAGTGCGGCCCGCGAATCCTGCATCGACGTCGTGCCACCATTCGAGTTCGTCGCCTTCGCCGAGTTGCCAGCACAATAGGACCACGCGGCCGTCGCGCAATGAAGGAAAATCGACGAGGCCTCGCTCGAAATCTTTGAGCTGCACACCCAGAGTGTCTAATTCGGCGAGTTGTGTGGTCAATTCAGTCAGAATCATCGCGTAAGCGACGCCGTCAGCTAGACCACCACCGCCCTGTTCGGCTGCTTCTGCGGCTTTCTTCGCCTCGTTGCTGTAGGTGGACAGACGTCTGTGTGCGCGTTGAATTTCTCCAACGATAACTTTCACGTTGGGAAGCAGCGCGTTAGCTTCCTGAACGGTGAAGATCTTCATTTGATCCGGCTTCAATGTTCGTCTGTGATGCGAATAAACTCTGTCGCCGCCTCAAACTCCGCCGCTTCTTCTTCGATTTCGGCCTCAATCACCACGCGCATCGCCGCCTGAAAGTCGTCTGCGGGGCACGATTTCGGCATCTCCATCGGATCCGGCGCGTACGGCGCGGACAGAGTATCGTGCAAGTCGCGCTCATCATAACGCGTTCCGTGCATGATCTCCTTGCGCACCTTGTCTGCGATCTCGCCGAGATCGATGAAGTAGTCAGAAACGTCGATGAGTTTTGGCGCCGTGTTCGAACGGAAACCGGCAATCTCCACGCGACATCCTTTGTAAGCAACTGCGTTGACTGCATAGACAAAGTCTTCGTCGCCTGAGACGAGCACAGCGGTATCGTAACGACCCGCGAGCGACAACATATCGACCGCGATCTCCACGTCGAGATTTGCTTTTCTGGTGCCGTCATAAAAAGTCTTCAGCTCTTTTTGAATCACTCGAAACCCGTTACGACGCATCCATAAAAGAAAACCCTGTTGCCGTTCTGCTCCGACATCGACACCGGTATAGAAAAAGGCTCGCAGCAGTCTGCCGTCGCCCAACAATACGCGCAATAATTTGTTGTAGTCGATGTCGATGTTGTGAAAGCGGGCTGCATGGAAAAGATTATTACCATCGATAAAAACTGCGACTCTTCCGCGATGACCTAGTTGCCATGAAATGTTATTAGTGGGATCGAAATTGTGCATAAAATGACTCCGAATATACCCTCCGTGATCTGAACCTAGAATGCTGGTTTGCCGGTCACCGGTCAAGTAAGGAAGGTCCGCTGTACCGTCCGTCACGATGCCGCAATGATTTCCTCAGATATCGCATCGAGGTAGACCTTACTTACAGGACCATTTGTGATGTCCACTTCCCATGCAAGTC
>DASYPN010000091.1:0-3951 GCA_036006625.1 Pyrinomonadaceae bacterium
AGATGGCGCGTTACCGGCGTTTCTCAGTCGGGATGATCTTTCAGAACTTCAATCACATTCACACGATGACGGCGCGCGAGAATGTTTCGCTTGCACTCGCGTTCGGTGGTTTGCGTGGTCCGCAACGACGGACGCGTTCGAGTGAGCTATTGGCGCGCGTTGGGCTTGGAGATCGTTTGGAGCACAAACCTTCCGAGCTTTCAGGCGGCGAGCAACAGCGTGTCGCGATCGCTCGTGCGCTCGCAAACAATCCGAAGGTGTTGCTGGCAGACGAGCCCACCGGAAATCTCGACTCGATCCGCGCGCACGAACTGCTGGGGCTGCTGCGTGACATGGTCGATCATGATTCGCTGACGATCTTGATGGTCACACACGACCAGGAGCTGGCGAACAGTTTTGCCGATCGAATTGTGTTCATGAAGGATGGAAGAATTGTATAGGTCCTATAGGACCTATATGACCTATTGGAGGCTCCCATGTCCCAACCTGCTACTCAAATGACGCTCGAGGCGCTTCGTTCGGTGCCGTTGTTTGCTTCTCTCGATGACGAAGCGGCAAGTGAACTCCGCAGCCTGCTTTCCGATAAAAAGGTGCCGCAGAACACGCGTCTCTTCAAGCAGGGCGACAAGGGCGACGCGATGTACCTGATCGAGAGCGGCCGCGTGCGTATCAGCATCCGCGACGACGACGATCAGGAAGTGACGCTCGCGGAACTCGCGCAGGGCGACTTCTTCGGCGAAATGGCAATCATCGACGGGCGCCAGAGATCTGCCGACGCGAGGGTCATCGAAGATGCGCAGTTTGCCATCCTTTCCCGCGAAGCGTTTCTTTCGTTCGTCAGAAGTAATCCGGATGTCGCACTCGAAATGTTGAGTGCGTTGACGGATCGACTGCGACGAACGGACGAACTGTTGCGCTCACGTGTTTCGCGAAACGCGAACGAGGAAGAGAAAGCGCGCTTGACGCTCGCAGACCGCGCCGCGGATCTGATCGCAGAGTTTGGTGGTAGCTGGAAGTTCATCGGTGTTTCGATCGCGCTGATAATTTTCTGGATTGTTTTCAACTCCTGGATTTTGATTCGCTGTTTCGATCCGGCGCCTTATCAAATGCTGAATCTCGTGCTCGCGGTGATCGCAGGCATGCAGGCGCCGATCATCATGATGTCGCAGAACCGCCAGGGCGAGAAGGATCGTCTGCGCGCCGATCTCGATTACCAGGTAAACCTGAAAAACGAACTCTCACTGGCAGAAGTGTTGCGCCGTTTGGATGTGCTCGAGAGTGAACGCCTGCCAAAACTGATTGACGATTTGAGAGCGCAAACCAAATGATCAAAGCCATCCTGTTTGACTTCAATGGCGTCATCATCGACGACGAAACAATTCAGATGAAGGCCTACGAGCAAGTTCTCAAGGGCCACGAGATTGCTCTCACTGAGGAATTGTATTTTGGCGCTCTCGGTATGGACGACCGGACGTTTGTCCGCTCGATGTTTGAGCTCGCGAAGAAGCCGTTGACCGATCCCGTTTTGGAAACCGTCCTCGACGCGAAGACCGACTTGCACCGGGAGATGATAGAAGACTTGCCGCTGTTTCCGGGTGTGGTGACCTTTCTCAAAGCCGCGGCGCGGGAGTTTGATCTTGGGTTAGTTAGCATGGCGAACAAGGTGGAAGTGGGCTACGTATTTCAGCGTGCGCATCTGACGCCGCTTTTTTCGGTGATTGTGACGGCTGAAGATGCCTCGGTGTGCAAGCCCGCGCCGGATTGCTATCTGGCAGGGCTGACGAAGTTGAATGAGAAGCGACAGCATGAACGAAAGCTGCCGCTGCTGGCATCAGAATGTTTGGCGATTGAGGATTCGCCACCGGGTATTCAGGCGGCGCGCGCTGCGGGGATGCGCACGTTGGGCATCACGAATACCGTGCCGGCGGCAGCGTTGCGGGAAGCTGGTGCGGAAGTGGTGACGGCGAGTCTCGCTGATTGGACGGTTGATGCAGTGAGGTTGTTGTATTAGAGGATATAGGTCCAATAAGTCCTATAGGACCTATTCAGAGCAAACATGAGTTTTCTCGACATTCTCCATCTCGCGCTTCGAAATTTGCGGCAGGCAAAGCTGCGCGCGATCCTGACGACGATGGGCGTCATCGTTGGTGTTGCGGTGATCGTGACGATGATGTCGTTCGGTCTCGGACTGCAGAGCAACATGCTCGCGCGGTTCAAAGCGCTCGACCTCTTCAACGAGATACAGGTCTTCGGACGCGGTCTCAGCAATCTTGCCGGTCTCGATCGAGGGAGAAGCAGAGATGAAGGAGAAAGCGGGGGCAGACGTCGTGGCGATAAGACACCGACGCGTATTCTCGACGACGCAGGCATCAAAGAGATCGCCGCGATTAAGGGCGTCGCTTACGTCGAACCGAGTGTGAATTTCGGTTCCTATGTTAGAGCCAACGGGAAGATGCTTACCCAGACTGTCGGCGGCGCGAACATCCCCAACGCCTCAACTCGTTTTCAAAATTTCGCTGCGGGAAAAATGATCTCGTCCGCCGGCGCTGATGAAGCTGTGGTTTCGGAACGTTTCGTCCGTGACTTTGGTTACGCGAAACCTGCTGATGCAGTCGGTCAGACACTCGAATTGCTCGCTCCACCTTCCGACAATAAAAACAAAGAAGAAACGACAGAAGAAGAGACTCCAAACTTCTTCGGCATCCCTTTAGACGATCCCGGTCTCGACGAATCGAGCGCCGATCTCGAAGTCAAAAAGTTTCGTATTGCCGGAGTTCTCAGCACTGAGATTAAAGAGGGTGCGGGTCAGGGCGGTTTGCGTGGCATGATGCCGGGCGCGGGGATTTATCTTCCGTTGCAAATGGCCCATCAATGGACCATTCGGCATCGAGGACCCATGAGTCAGGTCGAACTCGCACTCGCGCGTGCCAGCGGCAATCTTGGAGAAGGTCAAACAGAAGGTTACGACCGGGCTGTTGTGCGTGTTGAAGATCCCGTGCAACTGACTGCCGTGAGACAAAAGATCACGGAGCTCGGATTTTCGAGTTTTTCGATCGTCGATGAGATCGATCAGATTCGGACAGTCTTCTTGATCATCGATTCAGTGCTTGGATTGCTTGGCGGAATCTCGCTGCTGGTTGCGTCGTTTGGAATCGCAAATACGATGATCATGTCGATACTCGAACGCACGCGCGAGATCGGAATCATGAAAGCGATTGGCGCCGAGGATCGTGAGATCAAGCTGATCTTCTTCGTCGAAGCGGCGGTGATCGGCGTGGTTGGTGGAATTGTTGGGGTGTTTATTGCGTGGGGAATTGACGGACTAGCGAACCGGTTGGCTTATCGATTCATACTCAAGCCCCAGAGCGCGTCGTTTATCGATTTCTTCTCGATGCCCATCTACTTGTCGGTGGGGGCGATCTTGTTTGCGCTGATTGTTTCGATCCTCGCGGCGCTTTATCCCGCTTCACGCGCCGCGAGAATCGATCCGGTTCGAGCTCTCAGGCATGATTAGCCACAGATTACACGGATTACCCAGCCAGGGGTTTTCCGCAGCGGTTGCAGAATCGCGCCGCCGGATCCTTCTGCGCTGCGCCACACGACTGGCAGCTCGCGGCAATCTTCAGATTAGCGCCACACGATGAACAGAAATCCGCGCCCACGCTGTTCGCGGCGCCGCAGGTGCCGCAGCGGCCCGGCAGTGGCGGAACATAACCGCCCGCTTTGCGCGCGATGTGATCTTCGATTATCTTCCAAGCGTCTTCCGTAAGTTTGTATTGCCAGTAAGCGCCGAGTGCCGCCAACGCGAGGAGAGGCGGAAAGGCGATGACGCCGACAGCAGCGACGGCAGCTTTGTCGAACCACTTCTGCATTCCGATCTCTACGCGTGTGCCCCCGGACTCCGGTGTGATCTTGATTGTGAGCGCCGAGGAGAGCCCCGTCAGATCTCTT
>DASYPN010000092.1:0-6921 GCA_036006625.1 Pyrinomonadaceae bacterium
TATCGAGAGCTCGCTTTCCTGAAGCTTCTTGTCGGCAAAACGCTCCAGCGTGGTCTTCGCGGCACGGTCGACGAGGTCCTGCAACGACTGTGCGTGAATTGACGCGGTGATGGCCAGGAGTATGCAAAGCGTCCCTGCAATCTTGATCATGAGGTCACTTTTAACACAAATTACACAGATTAGACGGTTTTTGTTATAAGCATTGCGTGCAGAACCAACCGAAGGCGGACCTGGTCCGTGGCATACGTCGCTGGGACCTGGTCGCGATTACGATCAACGGCATCATCGGTGCCGGCATCTTCGGTCTTCCCTCAAAAGTTTACTCGTTAATCGGAACCTATAGCCTCATTGCGTTTGTGGCTTGCGCTGTTGTAGTTGCGCTCATCATTCTCTGCTTCGCGGAGGTGAGCAGTCGTTTTGAAGAGACTGGTGGTCCATACTTGTACGCGCGGGAAGCATACGCCCCGGCTGTTGCCTTTGAGGTCGGATGGCTCATCTGGCTTGCACGCGTCACGGCCTTCGCAGCCAACTGCAACTTACTGATCAACTACCTGAGTTTCTTCTGGCTGTCCGCCACAAATCCTTTCTGGCGTGCCTCGGTAATCGTGCTCGTAGTCACAGGGCTCGCAATCATCAATTTACTCGGAATCAGACAAGCAGCGATCGTCAGTAACGTCTTCACTGTCGGCAAACTCGTGCCGATCATCATCTTCATCGCTGCCGGACTCTTCTTTCTGAATCCCGCGGCATACGAGTTTGGACCACGACCCACTACGGGTGCGTTTTCGCAGTCGGTGCTATTGCTCGTTTATGCATTTACCGGATTTGAGATGGCGACGATTCCGGCCGGAGAAGTTCGCGATCCGCAGCGGAATTTGCCGCGCGCGTTGATGATCGCGATTCTCGTCGTCGCGACTCTTTACATCATGATTCAGGTGGTTTGTGTGGGAACGTTGCCGGGACTTGCGCAGTCGCAAAAGCCACTCGCGGACGCGGGAACGCAGTTTCTCGGTGTTGCCGGTGGTGCAATCATTTCCGCGGGCGCGATCATTTCGATCACAGGAAATCTGAACATCCTCTTGCTGTCAGGTTCGCGACTTCCCTTTGCAATGGCCGAACAAAAGCAACTACCGGAGTTCATCGGCAGCATTCACCGGAAGTTCTTCACACCGTGGGTGTCGATTTTTATCACGGCAGCGTTGATGCTGTTTTTGACGTTGAAGAGTTCGTTTGTTGCGGCGCTAACCATCAGCGCGATTGCGCGGCTCTTTACATACGCAGCGACGTGCCTCGCGTTGCCTGTGTTTCGTGCGAGACGCGAGGTGCCGGAAGCTGTGTTTCGATTACCAGGTGGGACGGTCATCGCCGTTCTTTCGTTGCTGCTCATCATATGGTTGTTGCTTAATGCTACCTTGCAGGAAGCAAAGGTTTCGGCAATCGCCGCCGGCATAGGGTTGGTGATCTATTTTGGCCACAGATTAACGCAGATTAGTACAGATCGGGATCGTGGATAATCTAATCGACAACCTGAGCGCAATCGTAGGCGGCGAGAACGTTCTCTCGAGACCTGATGAGCTCCTCGTCTACGAGTGCGATGGTCTGCCGCAACACAAGCATCGCCCACGCGCAGTCGTCTTCCCTTCCTCAACTGAAGAAACAGCCGCGGTCATGCGTGAGCTCGCGCGTGCGAATGTGGCATTTACTCCACGCGGCGCAGGTACAGGACTTTCCGGCGGCGCACTCGCACTCAACTCGGCCGTCGTGATTGAGCTCGCGCGCATGCGCAAGATCCTGAGCATTGATCCTGAGAATCGTATTGCCGTGGTCCAACCGGGCGTCGTCAACCTCAATGTCTCGAAAGCAGTTGCTCCTTATGGTCTGTATTACGTTCCGGATCCGTCGAGCCAGCCAACCTGCACGATCGGCGGCAACATCGCGGAAAGTGCGGGCGGCATTCACTGCCTGAAGTATGGAACGACGACAGACCACGTACTCGGATTGCGTGTGGTGCTCGCGGGTGGAGAGATCGTCGATCTCGGAGGCCCAGAAGACGACAAAGCAGGTTACGACCTGCTCGGCACGTTCATCGGATCCGAAGGAACGTTCGGCATCGCGACTGAAGCCACACTCAGGCTCGCCCAATCACCGCCGGCAGTGCGGACACTGCTCGCCGAGTTTCTTGAAGTAAACGATGCCAGCCACGCTGTTTCCGCGATCATCGCCGCGGGCGTGATGCCGGCGGCGCTCGAGATGATGGACCGGGAAATCATTCGCGCGGTGGAGGCTAGTGTCTTTGCTGCAGGTTTGCCGCCCGATGCTGGTGCGGCGTTGCTGATCGAGTTGGACGGCATCGAAGCTGGTCTCGACGATGAAGCTGAAAAAGTAAGAAGCATTTGCATGGAGTACGGCGCGCGCGGTTGTCGTTACGCACGCGATGAAGCGGAACGAAAGAAGCTTTGGGCCGCACGCAAAGGCGCCTTTGGCGCGATCGGTCGCATCTCGCCGGATTCGATGATTCAGGATGCGGTCGTGCCGCGCTCGCGTCTGCCTCAGGTGCTCAACGCCGCTTACGACATCGCAGCGAAGTATCAACTCCGGATAGCGAATGTCTTTCACGCGGGTGACGGCAATCTACATCCGCTGATCTGTTTTGATTCGCGCTCTGCAGAGGAAGTGCGGCGCGTGAAAGAAGCCGGTCGCGAGCTAATGGAGGTTTGTGTCGAAGCGGGCGGAACGATTACTGGTGAGCATGGCGTCGGACTCGACAAGCGCGAGTTGTTGCCGCTCGTGTTTTCCGATGCAGATATGGATGCGATGTTGCGTGTGCGGGCAGCGTTCGATCCGTTAGGTCTTTGTAATCCTGGCAAGATCGTGCCGATGCTGCGCGGCTGTGGTGAGGCAAAGGTTGAATTTTCACGCAAAGTCGCAAAGGAATCGCAAAGTCGCAAAGAAGAGTTTAGCGCGCCGTTGCGCCTTAGCGATTCCTTTGCGCCTTTGCGTGAAACTCACCCAACAAAGTCGCTGGCACAAATCGTTGGTGACGTAAACATCTCTTCGCACAATGGAACGATCACAGTTTCACCGGGTTCAGCAGAAGAGATCTCAGAGATTTTGAAACTCGCCTCCTCCGAACATTGGACCGTTGTGCCTGTGGGTGGCATGGGATGGATCAGGTCAACAGCTAATCTCGTCGTCAGCACTCTGCGCCTCAACCAGATCATAGAGCACGAACCGGCAGATCTAATCGCTATCGCGCAGGCCGGTGTCACTTTAAATCACTTCAACGCAAGGCTCGCAGAGAACGGTCAATGGCTGCCGCTCGACCCACCGGACGATGGACGAGCCACCCTCGGTGGTGTCGTTGCAACAGGCATCGGCGGTCCCCAACAGTTCGGCTATGGACGTCCGCGTGGATCAGTGATCGGCATGAAGGTGGTGCTGGCCGATGGCAGCATAATTAAAGCGGGTGGACGTGTCGTGAAGAATGTTGCGGGTTACGATCTTTGCAAGCTCTTCACCGGCAGCTTTGGAAGCCTCGGTATCATTACCGAACTGAATTTCAAACTGCGTCCGCGACCGGCGCGCGAAGCGACAGTGATTGCTACCGGCGCGATCGATGATCTCCATGCAGCCGCGCGTGCGGTTGTCGAGGCGCGATTATTTCCAGTGGCGGTGGAGATCGTGTCGGGCAGATTGCTCGTACGTTTTGCCGGAAACGAGAAAGGTGTTTTGTTCCAGATCGAACAAGCGCGGAAGCTCTTGAAGGATGCTGAGATCGTGATGCATGATGCTGATCTCTGGAACAACATTGCTGCCGAGCGAGCGCGCGAGGACAGTATCCGTAAGGAACCTACGGGTCCCGCGCAGGCTTTGATGGATCGGATCAAGAGACAACTTGATCCTAATAATACTTTTGCCGCGGGTTAAGACGATGAAGACAATTAAAGTGATCGTTCTGCTGTTGGTTGTGGCGCTGAATGTTCCGGCAAACATCGCACGCGAGCCGGTTCGCGCACGACACGGCATGGTGGCGTCGACAAACGAAGTGGCGTCGCGTGTCGGTGTCGACATCATGAAGCGTGGCGGCAACGCGGTGGATGCCGCGATTGCCGTCGCTTTCGCGCTCCAGGTGACTCATCCCGCCGCGGGCAATCTCGGCGGCGGTGGTTTCATGATGATTCGATTGAAGGACGGCAGAGCCACCGCGATAGATTATCGAGAGATGGCGCCCGCCGCCGCTCATCGCAACGTCTATCTCGATAAAAACGGAAATCTCATCGAGGGCGAAGGTGGATCGCTCGTTGGTTATCGAGCTGCAGGTGTTCCGGGCACTGTTCGCGGGATGGAGTTAGCGCTGAAAAAGTATGGTTCAGGCAAACTCACGTGGGCCCAACTCGTTGAGCCTGCTCGTCGACTCGCCGGTGCTGGTTTCACAGTAACGTATGAGCTGGCGCGTTCACTCCACGGGGAACGGGAATATCTTTCGAAATACGCCGAGACGAAACGAATCTATTTGAAGGGCGGGCAGTTTTATAAAGAAGGCGAACTGTTTCGCCAACCCGAACTCGCCGCAACGTTCGCGCGCCTGCAGCGGTTTGGTCCAAATGAGTTTTACGAAGGCGAAACGGCGCGACTGATCGTCGCTGACATGAAACGCAACAATGGTCTGATGACGATGGAAGACCTGCACAATTATGTTGCGAAAGAGCGCACACCTGTGCGTGGCAACTATCGTGGTCACGAGATTATCTCGATGCCGCCGCCGTCGTCCGGTGGTGCGGTGCTGGTCGAGATGCTGAACATACTCGAAGGCTTCGATCTGCAAAAGATGGAGGCGAGCTCGTCTGATCGTTACCACCTGATGGCGGAAGCGATGCGCCGCGCGTTCGCCGATCGTGCCGAGTACATGGGTGATAGTGATTTCGTGAAAGTTCCTCTGCAGGGTTTGATCGATAAGTCATACGCGACGACTCTGCGCTCCAGCATCAACACCGATCGCGCATCGACGAGTGCAGAGGTGCGCGCCGGTCGTCCGGCGGGATACGAGTCTGATGAGACGACTCACTTCACCGTCGTCGATGCCGAGGGAAATGCGGTTTCAAACACTTACACACTCAACAATTCGTACGGTTCAGCGGCTGTGGCGAAAGGAACTGGCTTGCTTCTCAATGATGAAATGGATGACTTCGCCGCCAAGCCGGGCACGCCAAATATGTACGGGCTGATCCAGGGCGAGCGAAACGCGGTGGCGCCGAAGAAGCGTCCGCTTTCTGCAATGACGCCGACGATCGTGCTGCGCAAGGATGGCAGTTTGTGGTTCACGGTGGGGAGTCCGGGTGGGCCGACGATTATCAATACTGTGCTTTGCATTATCACGAATGTGATCGATTACGAGATGAATATTCAACAGGCGATCGACTTCCCGCGTATTCATCACCAGTGGCTGCCTGATGAGCTCGTTGGTGAGCCTTTCGGGTTGTCGGGCGACACGCAGCGTGCGCTCACTTCGAGAGGGCACAAGTTAGCGAAGCTGCGTTACCTCGGCGATGCTGAGGGGATCATGATCGAAGAGAAGACGGGGATGAGACTCGGCGCGACGGATCCGCGGCGAAGTGATGGACAGGCTGTCGGGTATTGATTGCCGAGGCGCATTCAGACAGGATTAACAGGATGTTTCAGGATATTTTTGTAAATCCTGAAAACATCCTGTTAATCCTGTGAAGCATGATGCAGGAAGACAAGCTACTCGCGTGTATCCACTGTGGTTTGTGTCTCGAGGCGTGCCCGACCTACGTCATCACGGGCAATGAGAATGATGGACCGCGCGGGCGGTTGTATCTCATGCGAGCGGTGGCTGAGGGACGGCTGGAAAATACCTCGAAGGCATTCGCCACGCATATCGATCGCTGTCTCGGCTGCCGCGCCTGCGAACAGGTTTGTCCGGCTGGGGTCGAGTATGGACAGTTGTTGGAAGCGAGTCGCGAAGTACTGCTCGAGTCGCAACCAAAGTCCGATCTAGGTAACAAACTTCTTCGTTTCGTCCTGCGCTATGTCTGGCTCTCGCCCGCTCGACTGCGGCTGTTCTTCACGGCGTCGCGACTCTTTCGCGATCTCGGACTAGCAAGACTCTTGTTGAAGTCGCGCCTGGCACGATTGATTTCACCACGTGCGGAGTTTGGACTCGCGCTGCTGGAGAGTTCACGAGGGATTTCTCACGCAAAGGCGCTACGGCGCGACGAAAGACGCAAAGATAAGACTGTCTTGATGTTTATTGGGTGTGTCGGCGAAGGACTTTTCGCAGGTGTGAATCGCGCAACCGAACGCGTGCTGCGCGCGAATAACTTCAACGTCAGCATACCTTCTGAACAGGTCTGTTGCGGCGCCTTGCACGCGCACGCAGGCGATCTCGAAGGCGCACGCAAACTTGCTCGCCAGAACATCGCGGCCTTCAATTCCGACGCCCCGATCGTCACAAATGCAGGCGGCTGTGGTGCGATGCTCACGACCTACGCGCATCTCTTTGCCAACGATGACGAACTTGTCGGCCCGGCAGCAAACTTCAGCGCGCGAGTGCGTGACGTGAGCCAGCAACTCGCCACGGTGGAAATGCGGACCGCTCCGGCTCCAGTCGAGAGCAACGTGACGTACGACACCTCGTGTCATCTCTTATACGGTCAACGCAGCGGTGAAGCTTCCGAACGGATGCTGCGCAGCGTTGTGGGCGACAAGTTTGTCGCGCTGAACGGTACCGAACGCTGTTGCGGCGCTGCTGGCATATACAACCTGATGCAGCCGGAAATGTCGCAGCGCGTGTTGCAGGAGAAACTGGACCACATAGACTCGACGCATGCTGGTATACTTGCGACCGGCAATCCCGGCTGCCAGATGCACATCGGCGCAGGCGCCTGCCTGTCGCAAATG
>DASYPN010000093.1:0-5953 GCA_036006625.1 Pyrinomonadaceae bacterium
TCCACATCTTCACCAAGCGGAATCTTGCGCGTGTGAACTTTCAGAATGCCTTCGCGTCCGCGAACGTCAGGTCTCGATACCACGACACGTCGGTCGAAGCGGCCAGGTCGCAGCAACGCCGGATCGAGAACGTCCGGACGGTTGGTCGAAGCGATCAGGATAACGCCGTCGTTCGACTCGAAGCCGTCCATCTCGACGAGTAACTGGTTCAACGTCTGCTCGCGTTCATCGTGTCCACCGCCGAGGCCTGCGCCACGATGTCGGCCCACTGCATCGATCTCGTCGATGAAGATGATGCAGGGCGCATTCTTCTTACCTTGTTCAAACAGGTCGCGCACACGCGAGGCACCGACACCGACGAACATCTCGACGAAGTCAGAACCGGAGATCGAGAAGAACGGAACGTTTGCTTCACCGGCGATCGCACGGGCCAACAACGTCTTGCCCGTTCCCGGTGGTCCCATCATCAAAACGCCCTTGGGAATACGTCCGCCGAGCTTCTGAAACTTCTGCGGTTCCTTAAGGAACTCGATAATTTCCTGTAACTCTTCTTTCGCTTCTTCAACACCAGCAACGTCCTTGAACGTCACACGCTTCTGCTGGTTGTTGAGTAGCTTCGCTCGCGACTTACCGAACGACAACGCCTTGTTGCCGCCCGATTGCATCTGTCGCAGCATGAAGATCCAGATTGCAATAATGAATAGCAGTGGAGCCCAGGTTATTAACATGGGCCAGATGAAACTTGCGCTGCCCTCTTCTTCAACCTTTGGCACGCGCGGCTTATTGTTCACAAGCTCGCGCGCGGTCTTGAGCATTTCGGCCTTCGAAAACTCATTCGAGAGCGCCGCTCGAAATTCCTGGTTATTTACGTCAATAGCGACGGTTTCACTCTGCTTAACTGTTAGCTGTTTGATGTTACCGCTCTGGATCATCTGATCCATTTCGGTTAGCGCGATGGTCTTATAGGTGCTGCCCCGCGGGTTAACGAGTTTATACAATAGAAGTGCCCCTGCGATTATCAGGAGCCAAAAAACGATTTGTCTTGCCGTAGAACTCAAATTCATTAACGCCTCCGACCCCCGATAATACCTTATCGGGGCGTCATTTGTCGCCGCCCACTTTCGACGGGTTTGTCAAAGCCAAGGTTAACTAAAAACAACTGTTCCTTTGATGCAAATCTACCCCGTTGGTTCCCCGTCGGGCGCACACTGAATCTTGTAAATCCTGTCTAAACTGACTGTCAATCACTTTCCGACTCAAACTCGAGCCGGTTTCGCCTCCGTCTGACCCGACCGCCGTTCGGCAATTCCGCCACTTTCCCGCCTGAATTGCCCTCTAAAAGCCTTTCCACCGCCAACAGATGAACCATTTCCAGCCTTCGCGTACCGCCTCTCGCCTCGGAAATCCACTGCCGGAGCGCTCGACGGCGCAATGCCGGCGGCGCATGCGAAAGGACCTTTACGTCGAGCATGGGCGGTTTAGTTTCATCACTCTCCTCCTTAGACACCGCCGCGCGTCGTAACAGTGCATCGGAATCGTTAAAAAGTACGGCGCCGTCTTCGCGCAACTGGGCCGCGGTGCGCGAGATTGCTTCGACGATGCGGTTGTTGAACGACTTCATCATCGGGAGGAGTTGTTTGCGGACCTTTACGCGCGCAAAGCTCAGATCGTCGTTCATCTCGTCAGACAGGAACTTTACTCTTCGGAGGCGGCAATACTCTTCGGTGTCTATGCGCCGTGCCCACAAGAGCGGCCGCACGAGCTTGATCGAACTGTTTTTGGCGAGCGGTCGCACGGCGTCCATTCCGCCGAGACCGAAACCGGCACTGCCGCGCATCAGCCGGAGCAACACTGTTTCCGCCTGATCGTCCATCGTGTGTGCAGTCAGGACGTAGTTTGCGGAGACTTTCTTCGCGGTTCGCTGGAGAAAAGCGTAACGGGCGTCTCTAGCGGCTTGCTCCAGGTTGTCATTGGCCTCGCGCGCCTCATCCGCGACTTTGCTGCGGCCGATCACACTCTTGAAGCCTAGTGTTGAGGCGAGTTCGGAAACCCATCTTGCGTCTTTGCTGCTTGATTTTCGGAGCCGGTGGTCAAGATGAGCGACGCAGATTTCGTTATGGAGCTTGTCATAGCGCTTGAGCTCTTCGAGGGCGAGAAGAAGGGCAGTCGAGTCCGCGCCGCCTGAGACGGCGACGACAATGGTTTCGCCCGAGAGCGGCAGCTTGAGCTTGCGCCACTCGGCGAGCAGCATGCGCGGAAATTGATTCAGTCGCATCATTTTGATTATAGGGCTAATAGGTCGAAATAGGACTTATACGACTTATTCGCCGTCACGAAGCTGTCATAATTTATTGAAACAATCGCATCGTTTGTCGTTTAGAGATCATGTCGCTCTGAAAACCCGACGAACAAGGGGTATCCAATGAGGGTTGAAAAACAAATCAGATTCAATGAGTGGTTGCTCGGCTCCACGATTTTGTGCCAGTCATGCGGCTGTTTGTGGCTGGTGCCCGCCGCACAACAGCAGGATCGTTATCACTGCCGCCAGTGTGGCAGCGAAGTGACGAGCAAACCGCGTCCGATATCGGGCGATAAACCAAAACGCTCGAATACCTGACACGTTCAGCAGTGCCACAAAACATTTCCGGGTGGTGTTTACCTCACAGAGCACGTAGTACTCTGCTTTTCTTCAATAAAATCCAGTTTGGAGTGCGCCCATGAAATCTTCAGCCGCTCGAATCGTTTCCGTTGCCGTGTTATCAGGAGCTTTGTTGCTGCTTTGGGCGTGCTATCCCGCCGCTGAAGCCAGCTATTCAAACCCGCAGGACACCGAGGCGAGACAATGGTTAATTGAATTCCGGCCGAGTGAGGCGAAACTCCAGCTCAGCATGAGTTACCGGAAGGTCGGGAATAGCGGTGGATTCAACTACCACAACACCGACTTTGGCGTGACACTCGATCAGCTTGTCGGACTAACTCGCGAGCAGGTCATGTCGTCGAGCGGCACCAACGTGAACTTCCAGCTCAGGCGCGACGCAGGCACGTTCAACTTCGAAGGCTGGTTTAAAGACGGAAACGGATCGGGTCATTTCACTTTCACTCCCAACCAGTCATACGCATCCGAACTCGTGCGGCAAGGCTTCGGCAGAGCAACAGACGAGCAACTCCAGTCACTCGCCCTCAGCGACACAGGCCAGGCTTTCATTAACGAGCTGAAGAATCAGGGCTACGACACTTCGACTGTGGAACAGCTCGTCCGCATGGGCAATCACGGCGTTCGACTCGAATATCTCCAGGGCTTGAAATCACTCGGCTACTCCGTCAAAACCACGGATCTCGTCGTGCGGATGAAAGATCACGGCGTGAGTTTGAACTTCATTCGTGAAATGGGCGGCCTCGGCTTCAGCAATCTAAATCCCGACGAACTCATTCGCACGAAAGATCACGGCGTCAACGCGAAGTTCATCGGTGAATTCATCAACGCCGGCTACAACCGCTCGTCTCTCGACGATTGGATCACGCTCAAGGATCACGGCGTCAGCACCTCGTTCATAACAGAGTTGAAATCACTCGGCTACGAGCGTCTCCCACTGGAGGATCTACGCCGGATGAAAGATCATGGCGTCAGCTCCGCTTTTATCAAGGAACTCCAGGAACTCGGATACAACAACACCACTGTCGAACAACTGGTTCGACTCAAAGATCACGGCGTCAGCGCAAGCTACATCAAGCGAATGAAGGAGCGCGGCTTCGGCGACCTCAGCCTGGACGAATTCATTCGTCTTCGGGACCGCGGCGAGCGCGAATAGGCCTTCTTGCATCGCGGACAGTCCGTCTCGCATCTGACAATTTCACAGATTCGCCACCCACGGTGTAATCTGTGGTATCTCTGCCCCAAAACACTGCTATTGAGGATTGAAATGAGATTGAGAAGATTCCTGTCTGCGCTGTTGCTGGCGCTCTTTAGTTTACAAACACTCCATATTACTGCGCTGGCTGACGAAGGCATGTGGACGTTCAACAACGTTCCCCGCGCAGAAATCAAGAAGAAGTACGGGTTTGACGTGACCGACGAATGGCTGAATAAAGTTCGGCTGGCGTCGGTGCGCTTCAATAACGGCGGTTCCGGCTCGTTTGTCTCGCCGAACGGCCTCGTACTGACGAACTATCACATCGTCGAAGACATCGTCGGCGAAGTCAGCACGCCTGAGAAAGACCTCGCGAAGGAGGGTTTTGTCGCAAAGACACGCGCCGACGAGATCAAAGCGCCGAGTCTTGAACTGAACCAACTGATCAGCATCGAAGACATCACTGCGCGCGTGAACGGCGCCGTGAAAGCCGGCGCGACTGACGCGGAAGCATTTGCAGCGCGACGTGCTGAGATCTCTAAGATTGAAGCAGAATCGACGAAAGCTACTGGTCTCCGCTCGGACGTGATCACGCTTTACCAGGGCGGACAATACAATCTTTATCGTTATAAGAAATACACCGATGTGCGACTCGTGTTCGTGCCTGAATTTCAGGCGGCGTTTTTCGGCGGCGATCCTGACAACTTCAACTTCCCGCGCTATAACATCGATATGGCTCTCGTTCGTGTTTACGAAAACGATCAGCCAGTGCATCCCGAGAATTACTTCAAGTGGTCCACCACCGGTGCGAAAGACGGAGGTCTTGTTTTCGTAACCGGCAATCCGGGTTCGACATCAAGACTCAACACAGTGGCCCACCTCGAGGAACTGCGCGACACGAGTATTCCAATCATCATTCGTTTGCTTGAGCGTCAGGAAGCGCTGCTCAAAAAGTACATGGCAATGGGTGAAGAGCAAACGCGTCAGGGGCAGAATGAACTCAACGGCGTGCAGAACGCCCTGAAGGTTTATCGCGGACGACTGCAGGGTTTGAAAGATCCGGCGCTGATGACTCGCAAGAAGTCGGAAGAGGCGGCACTGCGTAAAGCAATCGCCGCGAAGCCCGAGGAACAGAAAAAGTATGGTGAAGCCTGGGATGCGATCGCGAAGGCACACCAGACATATCCAACCTACATTAAAGAGCGCAGGATCTTCGATCAATTGGGTGGGTTCAACAGCACTCTGTTTGCTTATGCACGAACTCTAGTGCGGCTTGCAGACGAAAGTGCAAAACCCAATGGCGAACGGCTGCCGGAGTACACCGACGCTCGTCGCGCGTCGTTAGAGCTTGGACTTTACTCCCCGGCGCCGATTCACGAAGACTTCGAAAAACTCAAACTCGCAGACTCGCTCAGTTTCATGGTCGAACTGCTTGGCGCCGACAACGCACTCGTCAAACAAGTGCTCGACGGCAAGACTCCTGAAGCACGCGCCGAGGAGATGATTGCGGGTACGAAGCTGAAGGATCCAGAGGCTCGTAAAGAACTGGCGAAAGGCGGCAAGGCGGCCATCGATGCTTCAACCGATCCGATGATTGTCGTCGCGCGTTTGATCGATCCGAAGGCTCGCGAACTGCGCAAGCGTTACGAGAACGAAGTCACCGGAGTCGAGCGTGCCAATTACGCGAAGATTGCGCGCGCGCTATTCGATATACAGGGAAACAAGATTTATCCCGACGCGACGTTCACGCTTCGCCTTTCGTACGGCGCAGTCGAAGGTTACATGGAGAATGGCAAGAAGGTTCAGCCGTTCACGACACTCGGCGGACTCTTTGCTCGTTCGGATCAGTTCAAGCACGAGTTTCCATACAATCTGCCGCCGCGTTGGACGGAGAAGAAGAGCGCGATCAACCTGAACACGCCATTTAATTTCGTTTCGACCAACGATATCATCGGCGGAAACTCAGGCTCACCGACGATCAATCAGAACGGCGAACTCGTCGGACTGATCTTCGACGGCAACATTCAATCGCTCGTCGGCGACTATGTCTACGATGGATCAGTGAATCGTGCGATATCGGTCGATTCGAGAGGAATGTTGGAAGT
>DASYPN010000094.1:0-7658 GCA_036006625.1 Pyrinomonadaceae bacterium
TGATGATCGAGATAATCGTCATGACCGTCCGGGAGGTGGCCGCCGCGATCGTCGTGACGATGGACCATGGCGTGGCGTGACGCGTCTGCCGCGGAGAGACTTTGGAAATCCCGATGGTCGTGGACGCGGCGTTGACGAAACGGCTGGGCGTCGAGTGATCGATCGTGATCCGGAAGTTGTAAATATTCCGGGTCGCGGTGGAGTTGCGGAGAATGTCCCCATCGGACGTGGAGGTGAAGGCGACTCTTCCAATCGTCCAGGACGAAGATTTCCGCGTCGGGAAATTCCCGATCGACCGACTGGCGCAGCGGAACGCGCGCCGGGAGCTCCGCTCGATGAAGATCTGAGGCGCACACGAATCTTCCGTGGACGCGAACCGAGACGCGATGGACCACAGTCCGGTAACACAGCGGGCACTTCGCGAACCGAAACGCGTCCAAGCGGTGCAGTAAATCGTCCTGAACCTACAGCGCCTAATGCCAACGGACCGCGTCCTGAAATGCCGGCGTCTACAGATCAACCGCGCGATGGGCGTCCGGGTCGCTTCGGACGTGGCAATCAGCCCGACGGCGGCAACAGGCGAAATCCGGGAGCGGGTGAGCGCACAACACCGCGCAATGTTCCCGACGCAGGCAATACTCCTGAGGCGCCGCGCACTGAGCAACCAGCAACTACGCCGGCCGCGGAACCGGCAACAGAGCCGCGACCGAAGCCACCTCACTTTGAACCGCGGCCTGACTCAGTAGATCGACCAGAGAAACGGCCTGACCGACGTTCGGAAGAACCTCGTCCTGAGAATCGACCAGCGCGTCCGGATCCACCACGCGTTGATCCACCGCGTAGCGAGTCACCGCGGACTGAGTCACCACGACCCGAGCGTCATCCTGAACCACGTTCAGAACCTCGCTCAGAACCACCGCGTTCGGAAAATCGCCCGTCGCGGCCTGAGACGCCACGATCGGAGTCGCCTCGTTCAGAGCCGCGCCCGTCGCGACCCGATCCGCCACGCTCTGAATCACCGCGCAACGAGTCGCCGCGTTCCGAATCCCCGCGTTCATCACCGCCGGCACGTTCGGATCCCCCCGCGCGTTCTGAATCGCCTAAAAATGAATCGCCACGCTGGACCAAACCCGACAAACCGATGCTCTAAGCAAAGGGAATACGCCGAAGGCGTTCGCTAACCCCAGCCCAGGGTTGGAGCGGAGCGACAACCCTGGGATCAGTCAAAGAAAAATATTCAACCCTGAAAGGGTTAGGCTTGCGGCGAACCCTTTCAGGGTTTCTTGTGTCTTGGATTTATTAACCCAGGGTTGTCGCTGCGCTCCAACCCTGGGCTGGGGTTAGCGAACGCCTTCGGCGTAATCACACGTCGTCGGCGCGTTCAAAAACTCATTTTGTGACTTGTTTGCTTTCTTGTGGCTAATTTTTGTGGCTAAGGGTCGATCTTGAGGCGTGGTAATTTGCGCAAGTGACCATCGACGATGGAATCGGTTTCACCAATCTGTGTCGCGCCCATACGTTTGTAAAAACCCGCGGCATTCGGATCGGAAGAAATCTCAACAGATCCAACCTCAAGCTTCGCGGCGCGTTCCATCGCGTCGAGAAACAATTCCTTGCCGACGCCGGTGCCGATGACCGAAGGCGTCACCCACATGTGTTCCAACTCGGCCTTATCGTCAGCGACACAGAGCGCGTAGAAACCACGTATCTCGCCGTTCTCCTCGGCGACGTAAACATGATTGTCGCGAATGAAATCGGATGAGATGGTGAGGTCCGATTCCCAGTGTTTGATCCAGTGTTCGGGATAACCCCAATGACGCTTCGCCTCGAGCGCAATCGTTGTGAGCCTCTCCGCGTCTTCGGGTAATGAGCGCCTGATCATGTCTTACTGCAGTTGCCAGCTTGTTCCATCTGCGAAGTCGATACGCACGAGGATTACGCGACCATCCAGTGTTCCACGCTCGTTGTTATTGAGCGCGGTTAGACTAATTGTTTTCGTCGGTGGTTTAGTGATGGTGACGACGAGCTCTTTGGTCTTGCCGGCAGAAATTTTTTCGTCACTGGTGAACTGTTGGCGGCCTAACTCGTTCTCAGTCCCGCGTTCAAGAAAGATGTAATCCCAATCAATCGACTTGATTGCCTTATCGCTCGTGTTCTTGACCGTCGCCTTGTAAACAAAGACATAGCGCGAAGGCGGGTCCTTGTGTTTCGCCGCGATGTTTGCAGCGTCGGCCCTTGCTTCTCGCTTTATCCGATCAACCTCGGCAGAGTTTCCACGCTTGGCGTCTTCGATTCTTTTCTCATTCCGCTGCCGCGCCCTCGTCTCGTCGAAGTTTTCAATCGGACCACTGAATGGATCGCGTTCCCAGCCGATCCGCTCCTTGCTCCAGTTGAATTTGACGACTTCGGCCACAGGCTGCTGTGCACAGACAACTCCTGCGCACAGCAGCACCAGGAATATCGCGGCAGGCTTCATTGCTCGCCCATTATAGATCTAAAACACGTAGCGAAGACCAACGATGATGCGACGGTTACCGCCGTCAGTATCCCACTGCCGCAGGAAACCTGGCGCAGTGACAACTGAATTCGGTGTTCCGAAATCACGAGTGTTGGTGAAGTTAAAGAAGTCAGCACGAATTTGCAGACGCTGATTCTCACCGATTCTCGTGTTCTTCAGTATACCGAAGTCGACGTTGTTGAGTCCGTCGGCACGAAGAATGTTGCGGCCTGCATTACCGATGCGCTCGCCCGGCTGCAACGCTCTGAAGAGAGCATTTCCGGTCGTCGAACTAACCGTACCGCGAAGCGCAAACAACTCTTCAACAGTCATCCTTGAAACATCGAGAGTTGTGTTCACATTCGCACGAGTCGCAATGCCAATGGCTGAAGCGAGACCTCCGAGCGTCCCGGAAATGTCGCTGTTATTTAACGGTGAAAAAGGCGCGCCACTCTGGAAGTTGAAGTTCGAGTTGAGCTGCCATCCACCCAGAACATGCCCGCCAACACCTTTCTGCTCGCGGTAGAACGGCAACTCATAAACAAAGTTGCCCGCCAAACGGAGTGGACGATCGTATGACGATCTTCCTCTATCCAATCGCCGATTGTAAGGATCCTGGGCGAGCGCGATTTCTGAGTTTGAATTGTTGAAGATCTCCGACATGGTGTCGATGAACGAGCTCCACGTGAAGTGGACACCAGCACTGACGCCGCGGCTCAACCGCTTCTCCATACTCGCCTGCAGAGAGTGATAAATCGACGAGCCTGAGTTTGCACGGAGACGAATTGGACCAATGGTTGGATCCGTACGAATCGCCGGGTCAGCGCTCGTCGGTGGGTTGTTCCTGAAGCGCACCGGATTACCGTCGATACTCTCGAACAATCCGGTTCCCTTCGACCCGACATAACCAACGCGGAACACCAAATCACGTGTCGCTTCGCGCTGTAATTCAAAACTGAAGGAATCGTAAACCGGCGAGTGGAAATCTTCGGTGACCTGCGTTCGAGTGAGATTAGAGATCACTGGAGCGCGCGTCTGCAACGTCGCGAACGCGTTTGCAACGTTTTGATCGTTGAATGCCGCTACAAATGGGAACGAACTCCAGATGTTCAGCGCGATGTTTGTGTAAGCGTAGTCGTGTGTGCGCGTGTAGCCACCACGAATGACGAGCTTGTCACCACCGGTAATCCATCCCATGATCCCGTGATTACTGGAATGGGGATTCCAGTTGAATCCGAGACGAGGCTCGAAGTTGTTTTTATCGCGTCCCGGAATCGGCCTCACGCGGAATCTTGGATCGTTACCAGAAGCAGCAAATACCGGATCGTTAAAGTCGACCAGATCCTGAATCGGCTGACCGGCATTCTCGTAACGCATTCCCAGAGTGAGGGTAAAGTTTGGCCTGACTTTCCACTCGTCCTGACCATAGAAATAGAAGTCGTGCCAATCGAGATGCAGCACGCGCGCGACGCCCGGCAGGTCTCGGTTGATTTGCACGTTGGCAATATCGGCCACGAAGTTATTGAGATTCGTGTAGACGAGATGCCCGCGTGTGGTTGGTTTGAACAGTTGATGCAACTGGCTGCGATGAATGTCGACTCCGAACTTCCAACCGTGATTGCCGTTCGTGTACGACAGGTTGTCCTGAATCTGATACGTGTTGCGGAACGACGTTTGGGGAAGATTAGCCGCAAGACCAATCGCGGTTCGCGTGGCGCCTGCATTCAGCCCCGTCATTCCGAGGTCAGTGATCTGGATCGACGGAATTGCTTCAGCCTTTAGATCGGCAGCCACGGTCGCGCTGGCGGCACGCAAAAAAGCCAATCGCACTTCGTTGACCATCCTGGAACCAAAAATACTGTTGAGCGCGACATTCACGCCCTGATTACGCGAGACGTTCGACGACTCGTAACCGGCCGGCGTTGACTGGCCCGCGCCGACAGTGTCCTGATCCTGATAGATGTAACGACCGGTGAGCTGGTGGTTGTTGCTCAAACGGTGATCAATACGAATCGATTGTTGCCAGTCGTTGAAGACGAACGAACTCGAGCCGGTCAGCGAGCCGAGCGGCACGGTGAACGTTTGTCCATTGGCCGTGAACGTTCGCGACTGGCCATTAGGCGCCTGTGCCGGCGGCAGGAAATTCAAAAGCGCCTGGACCTGCGGACGATTTCCAACCTGTTGTTGCAGAATTTGTCGTCCGGCGTCAGTTGGCACACCCTGAATCGTGACGCCCTGGCCCAAACGTCGATCCCACCAGCGCTGCAAAGCGAAGAAGAAGAAGGTACGGTCATGACCACTAATATAAGTTGGACCACCTTCACCAAAACGCGGCAGGTGCAACGGACCGCCAACGGTGAACCCCGTCTGGTTCTCAACTCGGAACGGAGCGATTTGATTGGCCTTGACCGTGGACGCCTTGTTGCAGAACCCGCCGTTCTTGTTCAGGTTGCTGCACGCATTGAGGTGATTGTCGTTGTGAAACCAGAAAGCGGAACCGTGATACTCGTTTGAACCACTCTTGGTGATTGCATTGAAAACCGAACTGCTGTTGCGACCATATTCCGCGCTGAACTGGTTCGTTACCAGTCTTACTTCCTGGATCAGATCAGGATTGTTCAATTGTACAACGCCGCCACCAACGCCAAAGTCGTTGTTGTCCTGACCGTCGAGCAGGAAGTTGTTCGAACGCAAGCGACCGCCATTTGATGAATAGTTAATACCGTTTGTGAAACCTGACTGGTTTGATTGCAACTGGCTCACTCCGGCTGCGGAAAGCGCCACGTTGTAAACATTTCGATTCGTGGCGATTGGCAGTTCAGACAAACGTCGCGTGTCAAAGCGCGTTCCGACTTCAGTGGTCGTGGTATTCAAAATCGAGGCGTTCTCGACTACGTTTACCACTTCCGTCACACCACCAGCTTTCAGTTGCACATCAACTGTGGCGGCCTGATTCAGCACGAGGCTGATTCCTGACTGAACATATTTGGCGAACCCGGTGGATTCGACAGACACTTCGTAGTCCCCGACCGGCATGCCGGTGAAACGGTAGCGCCCGTCGCCGTCAGTCGAAGTAGTGCGCGTTTCGTTTGTTTTGACGTTTCGCACTGTCACCGTCGCATTGGTAACAACTGCCTGCTTTTCGTCCTTAACCTCACCGGAAATCGATCCGGAGGTTTGACCTAGAACGGGAACCACGAACAACATCAACAGTGATGCGAATACAAGAAAGACCCTGGTAGCGTTCTTCATGAGTTGTCTCCTTTTGCGCGGTATCGGGCGATGACCCGGAGTGAACGGGGTTTCCGAACCCCTGTACAATGAGGTACTGCGACGTTGGAACAAGCAACCGATATTCCAGCTTGATTGGGGAGACCGCTGAAAACCAGTAAGTGTAGGCTGGGCACAGCTTACGATGCAGGGAACGGATTAAGGATTGATTTCAGAAGAAAAATTTTACGCCTTCCCGGTTCAAATCTTTGGATTAATCCATTCTGGTGAAGGCTTGTTGATCTTAAATACTGTAATTCTATCCAGTAAGTCAGATCCTTTTTGGTGGGCCAACGCGGTGGTTTTTCCAGAAAAAGGCACAATAAGCACACAAAGAGGTAAGCAAAAATCTCTTGTGCTTATTGTGCCTTTTTCTGGCTAACTCTTACGACGCGGCGGCCTCGCCTGTCTCGTCGTGATGCTCGGTGGTGTAAAGACGAAGGATGTCCTGTCCCTGGCGTGAGCGTGGATCGATTGTGCGCACGTGCTTGCGTCCCTGCATTTCCCAAATGGCCGTGACTACTCCATCTTTCTCCACTGCATGATACGTAATCTCTTCGTTGCTCGCTTCAGGCGCGGGCTCAGTTGCTTTCGCCGCGCCCTCGCTTATTGCGGTTTCATTCTCAGACATACGAACTCAAACACTCTCCAATCTTCGTGCGGTAGGTTTTGTTAGGTGTTGCGGATTGTTGCACACGAGCACTAGGTGCGCAAGCGCAGTGCTGCCTGAACTGCCTTTCGCGGCACGACCACGCCCCAACCTTGTCGATCAACTTCAACACCTTCCACGCGTTCAGCCGTCTCGATCAAAATGCGCTTCACCTGCTGCGGTGCCAGTTTGGGATTTGCTTCGAGCATGCAAGCAACGATCGATGAGACGATGGGCGCGGCAAATGAAGTGCCGTCGACAAACTTATAGTGCTCGTTGATCACGTTGCCTTCGCGCAGTTTTATCGTGATCAGCTGTCGCAAGAGCGACACCGAAAGATCGCGCGCTTCATAGATATCCTTGTCGACAGCCTCATTGGCGAGAATGATGTCGCGCAGATCGGCGTCGGCAGCAGCGTCCAGGTCGGCATAGAGCTTTGCTTCAACGGCAGTTGGTGTGTGCGGCAGGATCGGACCAGCGACCCAGATCCCGGGCGCGATCACTTCGGGTTTTTGCAGTCCATCGATAGTGGGCCCATACGACGAGCGATACATTCCACGTCGCGCACGATCGAGCGAATTCTGATCGTCAAGGCCACCGACGGCGATCGACGATGGCGCACTCGCGGGTGGCAAAACCGGATGTCCCGGAGCGAGTCCCGCATTACCAACCGCGCATACCACCGTCACACCCGCGCTCACGACTTTTTCAACTAACTGGGAGAGTGGATTAGTCAAATAAGACTGTTCGAAATCGCCGCCCGCCGAGATATTGACGATGCTGATCTCGTACTTGTCCTTGTTCTCAAAAACCCAACGCAGACCTTTCTCAATATTGCTTTCGGGAATCCGCCCTGTCTTTCCGATCTTGACGAGGACGACCTTCGCCTCCGGCGCGATGCTGCGATAGAAGCCGTCAGACAGGTGGCCGTTTCCGGCAGCAACGACAGACGTCATCATGCCGTGCCAGCTCGCAACGTCCGCGGTTTCGAGCGCTGAAATGCCATCTGTAGTTTCAAAAATATTGTGGTAAGCGACAATGCGGTTTACGGGCGCTGTGAGGTCTTTATGCGCATAAAATCCGGAATCGAGAAATGCGATCGTGACGCCGCGGCCGGTGTAACGTTCATCCGCATCCATCCTGACCGGCACCGGCAGTGCCTGCTCGATAACCTCTGACATCAGGCACAGATTACACTGATTCCTCCAAATTGCGTTATCGCGCTTATCTGTGTAATCTGTG
>DASYPN010000095.1:0-7831 GCA_036006625.1 Pyrinomonadaceae bacterium
TAGCCGCGCTGATCGCGTTGTCCTCGCTGATCTCGCTGCTCGCGCTGATCACCGCGTTGATCTCTTCGCTGCCGCTGATTTGATTCCGGTGCCGGCGGAGGAGGAGCTGCTTCTTCCTGTGGCTCAACAAACTGCACGGGCTCAAAATCTTCGTCCTCGCCGTTTGTTGCTTCTACTTGATCATCGGCTTGTGCAGTCTGCGGTTTGTTCTTGCCGGTCCGTCGTCTGCGACGTCCACCACGACGAGTTGCAAACTCACCACGCGATTGAGATTCGCTCACGCGTGCGTCCGCATCCGTGTACTCCCCGATCGGCTCAGTCTCTTCAGTCGCGGCGCGTTTTTTCGAAGACTTCTTACTCGATGCTTTCTTCTTCGAAGCCGCACTCTTGGTTGCAGCCTTCGACGGACGTTTCTTCCTGTCAGTTCCTGCAGCGGACTTGCGCGATCGCTTCGCAGGCTTTTCGTCTTCGACTATCGCAGCACCTGCATCTTCTTCGTCGTCGCTAATCCGCTCGAAGCCTCCGCCGCTGAATGCCTGCGGCGTCACGTCGTCGATAAAAGTCGAAACGTGCGCTTCGCGTGGGCGACCCGCTTCGCGAATCGGCTCCGCGTCCGGTTCGTCGTCGGCAATTCGTTCGAACGACTCCGAACCAAAACCGCTGGAGAGTATTGAACCGACTTCGGCGTTGCGGAAGTCGTCTTCCATATTGAACTCGACGGCGTGTATCTGATCGAAGATGCGCTCCTGGAGGCGAGCATCTTTGAACATTTCGCCGTTGAGCGCTGTCTCTTCTTCGTCGACGATGCGTTCGATTGATGGATCGCCGGCGACGAATGGTGTGTCAGGCACTTCAAAGCGCGGTGCAGACGGCGGAGTCGCAGGTGCGGCTTCGTCGGTTTTTTCCCAACGTCCACGGCGACGGCCGCGGCGACCGCGACGGCGTCCTGTTTCCTGTGTTTCGGAAGCTTCTTCGGCGGGTGTTGCTTCGACTTCCTGGAGGGGCTCGACGCGTTCCTGAGTTGATTCGATCTTTTGTTCGCGTTCGGCACGATTCAGAGCTACTTCTTCGGCGGCCGCATGTTCGGCGTCAGGTGTGCCCTTCTTCGACTTGTCGATAACGATTCTTTCAAATTCTTCTTCTTCATCGAAGAAGTCAGAAACGTAGAGGAATGCGTCGCGTTCGAGCCCGATGTCGACGAACGCGGACTGCATTCCGGGCAAGACCCGCATCACGCGTCCCTTATAAATGTTGCCGACGATACCCTGGTGTTGTTCTCCACGTTCGATGTAGAACTCAGCGACCTTGTCGTCCTCAATGATCGCAATTTTCTTCTCGCGTCCGTTGACGCTCACTATTAGTTGTTTTGCCATTACCAGCCTTCTTCAAGAGTTGAAGCACAAAGCTACGCCTGCAAGCCGTTGGGCGAGGCGTAAGCTCAGCGCAAAGATTAATGTGGGTATTTGCGGGATGGCGCCTGGATGGGCGCATAATTCTCTTCAAATACGAAACTTTGTAGTCGCCGGCCTATCGAATTTCAGGGAGCAAGCTCATTGTGCTCGTAACCTGCGGGCGGGCAAACTCGACGGGAGTATAGCCACAAAGGGCCACAAAACGCAAAACAACGAAACAGGACCGACATGTCCTATACGACCTATTGTTGATTTCGCGGGTTGTACTTGGGTAAAGATTCCACGATGAAGTCGAACCCTAACCAAAGACTCCAACTGTGGTGATAGAAAGCGACCGGGAAGATCAGGGCCATAATGAAAAGCAGAACCAGGACGCGTTCGTAGTCCGCGCCGATTATCAGCAGGAAAAAGAAGCAGACCAGCAGAATGACAAGCTCAGTGGTAACAACGTTGGCGAGAATTGCGCCCACGAAGAAACCGTCTTCGCGTTTGAAAAGAGCCATGCAGTGCGGGCAGTGATGCCGGATGTGAAACGGTTGGTTAACAATCTTCGACTCGCCACACGCAGGACACCGCAATCTCATAGACCGCCCGAGGACCCGCTTGATCTGTTCCAAGTCTACTTTCAAGGTGTGACCATATATTACGCGACGTCTACGTTACAAGAAAGGCCAGAACGGAATGTTTCACGCAAAGGCGCTAAGAGAAACGAAGCCGCAAAGATGTGCTTTGCGCCTTCGCGGTTTCTTTGCGTCTTTGCGTGAAACCCTTTCAGACCAGGTTATTAACTACTCTGTGGATCCCATTCTTAATCAATTCCACATTGAAGTTGATTAGTAGCCCTAACCGCAGGTCCAACAATCGCAAATACGTCAGCAACTGCTTCTTGTGAACAGGGGCAAGCGCTTCAATTGATTTGACCTCGACGATTACTTTGTTCTCTATGATCAAATCCGGACGGAAGCCCAGTCTAAGTTTTACGCCTTCGTAGTGAACTGGAAAGCCGACTTGTTGATCAATGCGTAGTCCTCGCTTCCTTAACTCGAAGTCAAGCGTTGCTTCGTAAACCGATTCGAACAAGCCCGGTCCCAACGCGTTATGAATCTTGAACGCTGCATCGACGACAATGGTGGCTATCTCATTTTCAGTCATGGTGAGGATCTCCTTGTGAGGTAGAGAGAAGACTATACAACACTCATCGTCACGGCGATGGCTTTGGAGTGGCGGCGGGCGCCGCTTTCGGATCCGTGACCTTGAGACTGGTGCGAACGAGGTCCCAGACGGGTGCGCGTTGCTTTAATTCTTTGTCGGGACCGAAGAGCGTCAACACGACGAAGCGTTGGCCCACGAGCAGCCAGTAGATTTTGGCAGCGCCAGTGTCTCCACCAAATGAAGCATTGACGCTTGTTCCCTCTGCTTTCAAACCAGCAATCTCAGTACTGTCAGGAACTTGTTCGGTCTTAGCCCCCATTGCCACAAACTGTTTTGCATTTCCCGCGATCAAAGGATCGACTAGGGCCTTCTTTGCATCGGCCATTTTCTCAGGCGTGGTACGACCTCGGTGAACGAAGACGCCGATCTTCACATCGCTGTCTGCCTTGCTCAACGTGATTTGCTGTAGGTCGGAGTTGCTGTCGTCAAGAAGTTGCCACGACGCTGGATAGTCAAACGAGAGGCCGTCTTTCGCGAAGTTTTTGGAGTCGGGTGTTTGCGCGGTGACCAGCACACAACAAAACACTAATCCGACGAGTGTGAGTTGAACAATTCGGCTCATGTGTCCTCCAGTTTGATCAGCGAAGCAACTGCAACTGCTCGTTTAGTAACTGCCACAGGTTGCGCACGTGCTGCTCGGTCGTGCGAATGTTTCCGATTGAGAGTCGCAGGGTCAGCTTGTCGTTCAGCCGTGTGTGAGAGAGTAGCGCGCGTCCACTCGCGTTAACACCGTGCATTACACGCTCATTCAACGCATCGAGATCGGCTTCGCCTTTCGGGCCTTTCGGCTTCGCGCGAAAACAAACGAGCGCGAGCGGAGTGGGCGCCATGATCTCCCAATCCGGCGACTCCTCGATCCACGAAGCAAACAATTGCGCGAGACGGCAGTGTTCGCGAATCCGCGCCGCCAGTCCTTCGTGTCCGAAGTAGCGCATCACCATCCACAACTTAAGCGCACGAAAGCGACGGCCAAGTTGAATGCCATAGTCAGAGCCACTGCGCACTTTCTCCTGCTCGGGCGTGCGAAGATATTCGGGCACGAGTGAAAACGCGCGTTTGAGCAGATCCATGTGACGGCAGTAAAGCACCGAAAGATCGAACGGCGTGAATAACCACTTGTGTGGATTGGTGACGATCGAATCAGCTCGCTCACAACCCTCAAGAATGTGTCTGAACTCGGGAACGATCGCCGCCGAGCCTGCATATGCTGCATCGACGTGCAACCACATCGCGTGTTCTTCGCCGATCGGAACAATCTCACGCACTGGATCGATGCTCGAAGTTGAAGTCGTGCCGACAGTGGCCACAATGCAAAACGGCAGATAACCGTTACGCTTGTCTTCGCTGATGGCTCCGGCAAGCGCTTTCGGGTCCATGCGAAACTCGGAGTCAGTGGGAATCTTACGCATTCCACGCTGGCCCAGGCCGAGTGTGATTACTGCTTTCTCAACTGACGAATGAGAGTGCTCGGAAACGTAAACTCGCAACAACGGCAAATCGGGACGGCCGCTCATTCCCTCTTCGCGAATCCGTCGTTCGACACCTTCGCGCGCAGCCGCGATAGCGTGCAGAGTCGAAACTGACGCAGTGTCATAAATGATTCCATTCATTCCTGCGTCAAGCCCCATCATTTGCCGTAGCCAATCGAGGACGACTTCTTCGAGCTCCGTCGATGCTGGTGAAGTGCGCCAGAGCATCGCCTTGTTATCAAAGGCCGCGCTCAAGAGCTCGCCAAAGATACCGGGCGCCGACGTTGAAGTGGCGAAATAGGCGAAGAATGACGGGTGACTCCAGTGCGTCAGCGCCGGAACGATCAGTCGATCGAGATCGGCAATAATCTTTTCCATCGCCTCGCCCTGAGCTGGCGGCGTCGCCGGAAGTTTGGCTTTCAAGTCGCCTGGCTCGATCGCCGCAAGCACGGGAAGATCGTCGATCTTTTCGAAGTAATCGGCGATCCAATCGATCAGATCATGCCCGAGACGACGAAAGTCATCTGCATTCATATCACCCAACTCGGGCGCCACATAGGTTTTGGGGCTAGTCACGGCCACAATCTTACACAAGCAGCCACAAAAGGCACAAAAAACACAAAAGGCACAAAACGGAAAAACGAATGAAGCCCCTTAAGAAGTCTCAGCCGAATGTTGACCCATCAACTTCAATAATCGCTTTTGTGCTTTTTGTGCCTTATGTGCTTTTTGTGGCTGGTTGTTATTTGATCTTTTTCGTGGCTAGATTTGCCTAACGAGCGTCTGAAAGCTATTATTCAGCGCGATTACAGCAGATATCAAAAGTCCTGGTCTCCCTTCTGCGAGATTAAAGACAAGAAACAGTCTTCAGTTCCGGTTCGGACTTAAGTTCGTCAGATAAACTCTAGCCTTGTGAGGATTTGTATGAAACGCATTCTGATAGCTTCGATTGTTATTGCGAGTTTGCTGAGCGCCTGCAATACGCAAGGTGGCGACAACAAAGTCCGGATCGGCGTCTTTATGTCGACCACCGGCTCCACGGCAAACTTTGGCATCTCTTCCGTCAACGGAATCAAGATGGCTGCGGATGAAATCAATGCCGCCGGCGGCATCAACGGCAAACAGGTCGAGTTGCTGGTGCAGGACGATCGCTCAGACGCATCAGAAGCAGCCACCATCGTGACCAAGTTCGTCACGCAGGACATGGTTCACGCCGTCATCGGCGAAGTCGCCAGCTCGCGCTCAATCGCGGCGGCGCCAATCGCGCAGAACGCGAAGATCCCGATGCTGACGCCATCTTCGACAAATCCCGAAGTCACCAAGAAGGGCGACTTCATCTTCCGCAGTTGCTTCATCGATCCCTACCAGGGCGCCGCGATTGCACAGTTTGCAGCCAAGACACTCGGCGCGAAGACAGCCGCGATCATGGTTGACCGCAAGAACGATTATTCAACCGGACTCGAGAAAGTCATCAATGAAACTTTCACGAGGTTTGGTGGCAAGATCGTCGCTACGCAGTCGTACCAGGAAGGTGACCAGGACTTCAACGCCCAGCTAACGTCACTTAAAGGCGCGAATCCCGAAGTCCTTTTCGTGCCGGGTTACTACAACGACGTCGGCCTGATCGCCAAGCAGGCGCGTGACAAAGGCATCACGGTTCCACTCATCGGCGGCGACGGCTGGGATTCAGAACAGCTTTACAAGATCGGCGGCACGGCCCTGAACGGTTCCTATTTCACCAACCACTACTCGCCCTTCGACACCGATCCTAGAGTGGTCAAGTTTGTTAACGACTACAAGCAACGCTACAACAGCACCCCGGATGCGCTCGCAGCCACAGCTTACGACGCCGCGAACATTATGTTCGACGCGATCAAGCGTTCGAAGTCGCTTAGTGGACCGGACATTCGCGATGCCCTCGCAGCGACGAATGCCTTCCCAGGCGTGACCGGCACCGTCACTTTCAACCAAAACCGCGACGCCGTTAAGCCGATCGTCATGATCGAGATCAAACCCGGTGGCACGTATGCAGTGAAGGAACGGGTCAACGTGGAAGGTGCTGCAGTTGCTTCTGCAGGCACGACGGCCCACTAGTGATCGCTACGGGGCCCGCCCGGTTCTCGGACGCCAGCGACAGTGAATCACGAGTATGAGCACCTTCCTCCAACAACTAATCAACGGTATCACCCTGGGCGCAATCTATTCGCTGATTGCGCTCGGCTATACGATGGTTTATGGGGTACTGAAGCTGATCAACTTTGCCCATGGCGACGTCTACATGGTGGGCGCCTTCATGGGCTATTACCTCGCGAACGGACTCGGCCAGCGTGGCGCACAGGCACTTGGATTGAATCCCGAAGGACTGGCGGGACGCGGACTACTCGGCGGTGGCACTTTGGAACCGTCGTTGATCACCGCGCTTGTCGTGATGCTGCTGGCGATGGCGATCTGTGCGGCGCTTGGAGTGATCATCGAACGTCTCGCGTATCGTCCGGTTCGTAAGTATTCGCGACTGACCGCACTGATCACCGCGATCGGCGTTTCGCTCCTGCTCGAGAATGGTGGACAGGTTGTTTTCGGCGCCGAACCGAAGTTCTTCCCTGAACTGTTCACCAAACGCAATTTCGACATCGTTAGCGGCGCGAATATCAACACCGCTGACATCGTCGTGCTGATAACGGCCCTTGCGTTGATGGTTGTGTTGCAGTTGATCGTCTATCGCACAAAGACAGGGCGCGCGATGCGCGCGGTGTCGTTCAACTTGCAGTCAGCGAAGTTGATGGGCATCAACACCGATCGCATCATCGCTTTCACGTTTGCACTCGGCTCGGCACTCGCTGCTGCTGCCGGCGTTCTGGTTGCGATTCGCATCCCGCGAATCGATCCCTTGATGGGCATCCTCGTCGGGCTGAAGGCGTTCGTCGCGGCTGTGCTTGGAGGCATTGGCAACATTCCCGGAGCGGTGCTGGGCGGGTTGTTGATTGGTATTACGGAGACGATGGTGGTTGGGTACCTTAATCCGACGTATAAGGACGCGGTGGCCTTCGCGATTCTGATCTTGATACTACTTTTCCGACCTTCCGGACTTCTCGGGACGGTCGCGCAGGAGAAGGTTTAACCACGGATAAGACGGATGCCGCGGTATCTTCGTAATCTCATCATTGCGCTGATTGTGATCGGCGTCCTTTACGGGCTGGATTTTGTTTTCCAGGCAGGGCTAATCAATCCTTACTACAGCCGCATCCTAATGCTCTGCGGCATCTCGATTACTCTCGCAGTCTCACTGAATCTCATCAACGGTTTCACGGGTCAGTTCTCGATTGGTCACGCGGGCTTCATGGCAGTCGGCGCGTATTCGTCAGCGTATTTCTCCGTCAACTACGGATTGAATCTGGCGAATGCACTCGGCGGTGGAAAACTCGGCTGGATTGTGGCGCTGACGCTTGCCACGATCGTGGGCGCTATCGTCGCCGGAATCGCAGGGCTGGTAGTTGGTGTTCCGTCGCTGCGATTAAAGGGCGACTATCTCGCGATCGTCACGCTTGGTTTTGGTCAAATCATCGTAGTCTTTCTCAACAACATCGAGGCTGTCGGCGGCGCACGCGGGTATTCGGGAATTCCAATCGTCAAGAGTTTCTTCTGGATTTTTCTCATTGCAATCCTGACGATCGTCATCGTATACAACATCGTCAACTCTGCTTTCGGACGCGCGCTGATTTCGATTCGTGAAGACGAACT
>DASYPN010000096.1:0-7097 GCA_036006625.1 Pyrinomonadaceae bacterium
GTGCCGTCGATTCCCGGCGGGCTGACGAGCGAAGCATCCTTCACGTCGCCGGCCTTCTCGCCGAAGATTGCGCGCAGCAGTTTCTCTTCCGCCGTCAGTTGGGTTTCACCTTTCGGTGTCACTTTGCCGACGAGGATCGAACCCGGTTTCACCTGAGCGCCAATGCGAATGATGCCGCTCTCATCGAGATCGCGGAGCATGTTCTCACCGACGTTCGGGATGTCGCGTGTGATTTCTTCGGGTCCAAGCTTCGTATCACGAGCTTCGATTTCCAGCTCTTCGATGTGAATCGAGGTATAGTAGTCCTCTTTCACGAGTCGCTCTGAAACGAGGATCGCGTCTTCAAAGTTGTAACCGCGCCACGGCATGAATGCGACGAGAACGTTGCGACCGAGCGCCAGCTCACCGCGATCCGTACACGGACCATCCGCGATAACCTGACCCTTCTGGACGCGCTCGCCCACGTGAACGATCGGACGCTGATTGATACAAGTGTTCTGGTTCGAACGCTTGAACTTGATCAACGTGTAAATGTCGGCGGTCACCTCACGCGAAATCGTGCCGTCGACGTTGTGATCGGCCTTGACGATGATGCGTTCGGAGTCAACGTAGTCGACCACGCCGTCACGTTTGGCCACAACCACAGCCCCGGAGTCACGAGCCGTTACCTTCTCCATACCGGTTCCGATGTACGGAGCTTCGGCGCGGAGTAGAGGCACTGACTGGCGTTGCATGTTTGAACCCATCAACGCGCGGTTCGCGTCGTCGTTCTCGAGGAACGGAATCAGCGATGCGGCCACAGAGACAAGCTGCTTCGGCGAGACGTCGACATACTCGATGTCTTTGCGCAAAGCGAGAATGAACTCACCGGCTTTTCGCGCCGCGTTCCGCTCGTTGATGATGTGGCCGTTGTCGTCGAGCTCGATGTTGGCCTGTCCGACGACGTGTTTGTCTTCCTCCCACGCAGTCAGGTAGAACGGCCATGGCTCGTATTCTGCGAGTCGAGCCTCGCCGCTGATCTTCTTATTCGCCTTCTCGACCTCTTCGAGCGGAATGTGCTCGCCGGGCTTGAGCTTCGTGTCGCCGCCATTGATGACGCGCACGTATTCCACGACGCGACCATCAATAACCTTGCGATATGGCGCTTCGATAAATCCGAACTCGTTGATACGCGCGAAGCACGAGAGACTCGAAATGAGTCCGATGTTCGGACCTTCAGGCGTCTCGATAGGACAAATGCGTCCGTAGTGCGTCGGGTGTACGTCGCGAACTTCGAACCCGGCGCGCTCACGCGAAAGACCGCCCGGTCCGAGTGCCGAGAGACGACGTTTGTGCGTGATCTCCGAGAGCGGATTTGTCTGGTCCATGAACTGCGACAACTGGCTCGAGCCGAAGAACTCACGCACCGCGGCCGTCACCGGCTTCGCGTTGATGAGATCGCGCGGCATCGTTGTCTGCATTTCCTGGTGAATCGACATCTTCTCCTTGATCGCGCGCTCCATGCGCTCGAGACCGATGCGGAACTGGTTCTCCAGCAACTCACCAACCGCGCGCACACGTCGATTGCCCAGGTGATCGATGTCATCCGCCTGGTATTCAGACGGGTTCTTACGCATCTTCAAAACGTAAGAAACAACCTCGTAGAAATCCTGCGCCGAGAGCAATGGATCCTCGATCCGATCGCGCTCGCCCTTGCCCATCTTGATGTTGAACTTGAGACGGCCGACACGCGAGAAATCAAACTTGCGTGGATCGAAGAACATCGCTTCGAGCAGGCGATAAGCAGTTTGCACAGTCGGCGGATCGCCCGGACGCATCTTGCGGTAAATCTCGAGAAGCGCATCGACCGGCTTGGTGATGACGTCTTTCTTCAACGTCAACGAAAGCACTGGTCCAACATCGTCGCGTTCAGGAAAGAACACCGAGAAGCTGCGAATGCCGGCTTCGATAATCTCCTGCAGTTTCGCAGGCGTAATCTCGTTGTTGGACTCAAGAATGATCTCACCGCTCTCGGTGTTGACGATGTCAGCCACCACGAATGCGCCTTCGAACTGCTGCGAGTCGACCTCAACCTCTGTGATGCCGGCTTTGCGCAACGCTTCGAGTGCGGAGCTCGCGACTTTCTTGCCGCCACGAACGATCGGATCCGGGCCTTTGCCCTTGATGTCGTGGTCGACCTTCATGCCGACGAGATTGGTTGGCCCCTGTTCGGGAACCTGGACCTTCAGGTGACCGTCCTGGAGATGAATCTCATCAGTGATGTAGATATGACGGATCATATCCTCATCCGTGAATGAGGCATTCTTCACGCCGTCTTCGAGCTGTGAATCGGTGCGCAGTCCTTTAAAGTCGACTTTCTGGTTGAACCAGAGGCCGAGCGCGCGCAGAAAGATGGAAGCCAGGAACTTGCGTTTTCCGACACGCACGTAAAGCAGGTTCTTCTGGTCGTATTCAAACTCGACCCACGAACCGCGATACGGAATGATCTTCGCGACGTAGATCGCACCGCGTTTAAAGAAGACGCCGGGCGAACGATGAAGCTGTGACACGATGACGCGTTCGGTACCGTTGATGATGAAAGTACCGTTGTCAGTCATCAGCGGGATTTCGCCGAAGAAGACTTCTTCTTCCTTGATGTCGCGGATTGACAGAACTTCCGTGTCCGGATCCTTGTCAAAGACAGTGAGCCGGATCTTTACCTTGAGCGGAACGCTGTAGCTCATGCCGCGTTCCTGACACTCCTGCTGGTCGTGTTTGTGTTTCAGACCGACGGGCTCGCCGCAGTTTTCGCAAAGTTGCGGGCGAACAAAATTGAACGTGCCGCAACGATGGCAAAGGGTTTCGCCGGCAGCCAGCGGGTTTACCTTGATCGTCGCGCCGCAGTTTTTACAGTTTGAACGAAGATAGTTCAGACCTTCGAGACGTCCGCATTTACACTGCCAGTTACCGATCTGGTACTCGACGAAGTCGAGTGTGGCGGTGCCGCGGAAGTCGGAGATTGGAAAAACCGATTGAAAGACGGCCTGGAGACCGGTAGCTTCACGCTCTTCCGGCAGCAGGTCCATCTGCAGAAATCGGTTATACGACTCGCGTTGAATCTCAATAAGATTTGGTATCCTGACGGCGGTGGCGATCTTGGAGAAGTCCTCACGCTCAGGCGCCTGACTGGTACGTCTTCCTAACCCGGTAGTAATCGTTTGAAGCAGATTTGCAGACATGTGAGATTCCCTTTTATCTAATTGCCAATTAAAGACGCCAAAACGCGGTCAGAGCGCACAATGCCCCTGACCGCTTGTTAACCAAAAGCGGCGGATCTATCCGTCAGAATTTTTGGGAGTAACGCCAGCGCCTCAATACTCCCTTAACTTAGCCACTTACAGTTCCAGTGTCAAGCGACGAAGAGCCACTTTGAATATAGGTCCTATAAGTCCTATAGGACCTATGTGTCCTATTTCACTTCGACGGTCGCGCCTGCGTCAGCCAGTTTCTGCTTGATCGTTTCCGCCTCTTCCTTCGAGACGCCTTCCTTCACTGCTTTGGGGGCTGCCTCTACCAGGTCCTTGGCTTCTTTCAATCCCAGCGCAGTGACTTCGCGAACAACCTTGATCACATTGATCTTGTTGCCGCCAATCGCCTGCAGGATCACGTCAAACTCAGTCTTCTCTTCTGCCGCTGCCGCTGCTCCGCCGCCGTCGGCCGATGCTGCCGCTGGGGCCGCGACTGCCGCTGCCGCTGCGGATACGCCAAAGGTCTCTTCGATGTCCTTCACGAGCTGTGAAGCTTCCAGAAGGGTGCAATTTTTTAAAAATTCTAAAACGTCTTCGCGTGTTGCTGCCATGATAACCTTTCTATCCTCCTCAAAAATCCTTATGCGGTCTTCTGCTCGCTAACCTGTTTGATAACGACTGCCAGGTTGCGTGGTACGGCTGAAATCACCGTCGCCAGCCGCTGGGCCTGACAATTGATTAGGAACATGATCTTCGCAATTAACTCTTCCTTCGAAGGCAGAGTAGCAATCGCTTCGACTTCGTTGAGTGCGACCACCTTACCTTCGACGACTCCGGCCTTGAACGTAAAGATGTCCGGATTGGCCTTCGTAAATTTTGAAATCGCTTTTGACAAACCAACCGGATCACCGGTGCTCAGCGCCACCGCAGTAACACCTTTGAAGTGTTCTGCCGCAGGTGCGAGTGCCGTTCCTTCCGAAGCCCTGCGCGCCAGCGTGTTCTTCACCACTTCGTAAGAAACACCTGCTTCGCGCAGTTGATTGCGAAGCTCCTGGTCTTTCGCGACGGTCATCTTCTGGAAACCAACCACCATCGCAGCCTTGGCGTTCTTAAACTGTTCGGTGAGAGCGTCGAGATCCTTCTGTTTCTGTGACTTTGATTTCATGTTCTGCTCCTCACCCTTATTTCGCGTACGCCGTTTCGTCCAGCAAAACACCAGGACTCATCGTGGCAGCGAGATTTACTTTCTTGACGTACTTGCCCTTTGCAGTTGCGGGCTTCGCTTTCACCACTGCGTCGAGTAACGCTTTGGCGTTGTCGCGAAGCTTGTCCGACTCAAACGAAACCTTACCGACGCCGACGTGAATCACGCCGGTCTTGTCGACTCTATATTCAACCTTACCGGCTTTCGTTTCCTTGATCGCCGTAGCGACATCAGGCGTGACTGTGCCGGTTTTGGGGTTAGGCATGAGACCACGAGGTCCGAGCACCTTACCCAACTGGCCCACGAGACGCATCATGTCGGGTGTTGCGATTACGGCATCGAAATCGGTCCAACCGCCCTTGATGCGGTTGACGATATCTTCACCACCGACAATATCCGCGCCGGCTTCTTCAGCCTCACGGACCTTATCACCCTGTGCGATGACGAGAACTGTTTTCGTTTTGCCGATACCGTGCGGCAGAACGATAGTTCCACGCACGAGCTGATCTGCTTTTCGCGGATCGACACCAAGCCACACCGTCAGCTCGACTGTTTCGTCGAACTTCGCGAATGCGATCTCTTTGACTTTAGCTATTGCTGTTTCGAGGTTGTATTTGCGACCCGTCTCAATCTTCTCGAGCGCGGCGCGGTACTTCTTTCCGTGACTCTTCATTCTAAACTCCGAGGTCCAAACGGGATTTGCATCCCTCCCTCTCAAAGACCCAGTTATAGGTCCTATTGGTCCTACCGGACCTATTCCACCGTCAACCCCATCTGCCGTGCAGTTCCCTCGATCGTGCGAATTGCCGATTCGAGGCTCGTGGTGTTCAAATCCTGCAGTTTGGTTTTTGCGATCTCCTCGATCTTCGCCTTCGAGATCGTTCCGACCTTTTCACGATTGGGCTTTCCGGAACCCTTCGGAATTCCGGCAGCTTTCTTCAGCAAGTCGGCCGCGGGCGGCGTCTTCGTTTCAAACGTAAACGAGCGATCGGCATAGACCGTGATCACAACCGGCACTTTCAGATCGGGATCCATCTGCGAGGTCTTAGAGTTGAACGCCTTGCAGAACTCCATGATGTTCACGCCGTGCTGACCAAGCGCCGGACCAATCGGCGGCGCCGGATTCGCCTTGCCGGCGGGAACCTGCAGCTTTATATAACCTGTAATCTTCTTTGCCATATCAATCCAAGTAGGTCGTCAAATTAACATAGGACCTATTCGTCCTACAGGACCTATTATTCTTCTTCCGCAAAAGTGACTTTTTCAACGTCCAAAAAATTCAACTCAACCGGCGTCGATCGACCGAAGATCGTCACCGTCACCTTCAATGTCGACTTGTCCTCGTTAACCTCTTCAACCTTGCCGGTAAAACTCTGGAATGGTCCGGACTTGATACGCACCGTCTCCCCTGCAGCATACGAGAACTTCGGCTTCGGTTTTTCGGCAGCTTCAGCCTGCTGGTTCACGATCTGATCGACTTCCTGCGGCGTCAGTGGCGTCGGATTATGACCACCGACAAATCCGGTCACCTTCGGCGTCGACTTGATCATGTGAAAGACGTTGTCGGGAATGTGCCCGCGTTCGTCACAATCGATCTGCACCAGCACATACCCCGGGTAAAACATGCGCGCCGACTCGATGCGCTTGTTGCCGCGCATCTCGACGACCGTCTCCGTCGGCACCAGCACCTCACTAATCTCATCCTGGAGATCGGTGTCCCGGATACGCGCCTTCAGGCTGTCGCGCACCTTTTTCTCGTGTCCCGAGTACGTATGAAGGATAAACCACTGCTGCATTAGTAACTCTTTCCTCAGGCGAGGCCCAAAAACCTTGCTAACTTTTCAATCACCCAGTCCAGGCCAGTAATCAATCTCGAAAGACCTTGATCCACTAAGAACAAGTAAACAGCAAAAAAGATGACCGCGATCACCGTGATTATTGTCTGGTGCTGCACGTGCGTCAGAGTCGGCCATGAAACACGCTTCATCTCCGCTCGCACATCGTGCAAAAACTGGACTAAGCGGTTCGGCCGCCGCGCCTGCCCAACGTGTCCACGCTCGCGCCGGGCCGCCTTGCCTTCCGGTCCTTCACCAAAGCGCGCGGCGCGTGGCGCCACGATTGGTGCGTCTGGATTATCTGTTTCCGCCATAACTCCTGAACTCGGTTCTGCGGCTGATGCTGCTTCTTTCAACTTTATTTGGCAGGGGTACCAGGATTCGAACCCGGACTTTCGGTTTTGGAGACCGACGTGCTAACCGTTGACACTATACCCCTACGGCTATTGCCAATCTAACTGAGTCGGTCCCCTGCAATTGGCAATACGTTATTTCGTCTCTTTGTGACCAGTGTGTTTTCGGCAACGGCGGCAGAACTTGCTGAATTCCAGCCGATCAGGCGTGGTCTTCTTATTCTTGGTCGTCACGTAATTCCGACTTTTACAATCCTGACACTGAAGCACAATATTATCGCGTGGCATTTCTTTAACCTCTAATAGGTCCTATACAACCTATTCAATAACCTCTGAAACCGTGCCGGCTCCGACCGTGCGACCACCTTCACGAATTGCGAACCGTAGTCCCTTCTCCATCGCGATCGGCGCGATCAATTCGATCGACATCTGCACGTTGTCGCCTGGCATCACCATCTCCACACCTTCCGGCAGGTGC
>DASYPN010000097.1:0-1965 GCA_036006625.1 Pyrinomonadaceae bacterium
CGGCTTTTGGCCGCTTCAACTGTGATATTGGCGTGATTTTTGTGAGATAAATAACACGCATTGGCGTAATTGGTGAAATATTGAAAGTTAAGAAAAATCGATACGGTCACATCGACTGAAGAAATTTGCACGCGCAACGGCGCGACGACGGCAACGGAAGACGGGCGAAACGCAGCGTCTTCCGTTGCCGTCGTTGCGCCGTTGCGAGAGAAACTGCACTATAGTCTCAAAAAGTTTTCGACGATCTGCTGACCTTCAGGATGTGGCTCGTCAAAGAGCTCTGGATGGAACTGAACTCCATAGAGTCGACGCCCCTTTTGCTGCATCGCCTGGATCTGGCAAGTCTCATTCGAAGCAGTCGCACGAAAGCCGTCTGGCAGTTCTTTCACTTCGTCACAGTGGTTGTGCCAGACAGTGACCTCTGAAGGCATACCTTTGAACAGACCTTCGCCGGTGTTTTGAATAGGCAGGAAACCTCGCTCACGCTTCGCGCCGTTGTAACCTTCGCCCGGTTCGAGTCGTCCCATCAATCCAACCTTCGCTCCATAAGCGATCGCGATCTGCTGATGACCACCACAAACTCCGAGTATCGGTTGGCTCGCCTGCTTGATGACTGAAAACACACCGGCCAGCGACTCAGGCGTGTACATCTCCCACGGATGACTCTGGCCGCTCAGGATGATGTGCGATGGACGCAGACTGCGAACGCGTTCGAGCGAAACGTTTTGGAATGGTTCGATGAGGATTTCGAGGCCGGGAATCAAACGGCCAAGCACCGCGCGAATCTCACGTGGGCTTGCGCCTTGACCATCGATTGTGTTGTCGACCAGGTAAACGAGCAAGGTTAAGCCACAAAAAAGCACATAAGACACAAAAAAGATGACGTGCTTTTTTACTTCAAACAGTAAAGCTTCCCATTGAAAGCGCCGATGTAAATTCGACCGCCGAGTATCGCGGGCGTCGCGTTTATATTATCACCAATCTTCAACGTGCTGATCTCCTTGCCGTCATCAGCCGAGATCGTATGCAGCCAACCCGCCTTGTCGCCAAACACGAGTCGACCATCAACTAGCGGCGATGTTCCCCAAATCGCAGCCTTCGCGCGGTATCGCCAAACGACTTCGCCCGTGTCTGCTGTCAGGCAATAGAGATAACCGTTGCTCGAGCCGATATGGACTCGCCCATTCACAACGATCGGGCTCGCCCAGATTCCGCTCTTCTCTTTGCCCGTTCCGCCTTCTGCTTTGTACTTCCAAATCAGTTGGCCATCAGCCTGGTTGAAGCAGTAGACGTAACCGTTTTCAGCCGCCGTGTACACCTTGCCTTCGTATACTGCGGGAGTGGAATCGGAATCAGCGCCGATACGTGCTTTCCAGATTGTCGAACCATCAGCGAGATTGAGACAGAATAAGTCGCCTTGCTCGGTGCCGACGTACGCGCGTCCATCGACGATCGAGAAGCTGCCTTCCATCGAGCCGAGTCGTTCGGTCTTGTAGATCAGTGCGCCATCTTCGAGATTGAGGCAATAGAAATAGTGATCCTCGCCACCGAAGTAAACGCGGTTCTCGATGACGGCAGAGGAGCAGTCGACTTCAAAACCGGTTTTGTATTTCCAGAGCAGGGTGCCGGTGTTTTTGTCGATGCAGTAGATGTAGTGATCGAGACCGCTCGCGATCAGGCGATCGCCGACGATTGTTGGTGTTGCTTTGAGGCTGTCTTCAGTTTTGTAACTCCAAACGAGGCTGCCGTCCTTTGCGTCGAGGCAGTAGAGACGGCCGTCCGCGGAACCGAAGTAAACGTGTTGCTCGTCGACGGATGGTTGACCGGGCCAACTCGAGCCACCCCACGGATCTTTGTGCAAGCGACCGCTGATTCCCTTCGTTTCAAACGACCAGACCACCTGCAACGGCGCATCAGACCACGGGCCAGTGCCGTAAAAGTTGCGCGACGCGTTACCGAGCCAAA
>DASYPN010000098.1:0-13941 GCA_036006625.1 Pyrinomonadaceae bacterium
CAATCCGGGAACAAAGCTGCTGCTGTTGACGCACCTCAACAACTGGACTGGATTGATCATTCCGGTTGCCCGGATCGCGAAGATGGCAAAAGATCGCGGCGCTGACGTGATACTCGACGCGGCCCACTCGGTCGGCCAGGTAGAACTCAACCTAAAGGGACTTGGCTGCGATTTCATCGGCGTCAATCTGCACAAATGGGTGGGCGCACCAATCGGTTGCGGCGTCATATATATCAAGAAAGATCGGATCGACGCGATCGACCCATACATGGGAAAACCGACCGATACTGCGGACATTGACGGACGCATCGATACCGGAACACTAAATTTTGCGGCGCACATGACCATCCCGGCCGCGATCGCTTTCCACAACAAAATCGGAACCGCAGCCAAAGAGGCGCGGGTTCGATACCTCAGAAACCTCTGGGTCGCACCCGCCCGAAAAATGAAAGGGCTCATCGTTCTCACGCCGGACGATCCGAACATGGTTGCGGCGTTGACCTCATTCCGTCTTGATGGGGTGACTTCAACAAGTGCGAACGAAGCCGTCGTCAGGCAGCTGGCCGAAAGATACGGCGTGCTGACGGTCCGGCGCACGGGCCCAGTCGCCGGCGATTGCATTCGCGTGACCCCGTCTGTTTATACCTCGGCGGACGACGTCATGAAGCTCGTAAACGCACTGCGTTCGATCACGGCTTCGCCAAAATCGATCGGAACCCGTGATCGCGCAAAAAGCAAGAATGAAGGCGGAAGGGTGGGCTGAAAAGGAATGCCCTCGTTTTCGCAGGCGGTGTTAGAGTACCGACTTCAGTCGGGCTCTCTTGCGCCGAATGAAAAGGCCACACTAAAGTCGGTACTCTAACGCCTGTCAAAATTAGGGGACCACCACAGATGAACCGCAATTTCGGAATCGGAGGGCAAGATGAAAACTATAGCCATCGGAATGCTCCTTGTCGCTGTGCTCTTCTGCAATGGTGCGACCCGAGTACAGACAAAGCCAACTCCGCCGACCACTCAATTCGTCGGAACGATGCCATGTGGTGAGGTCGTCCGCGCGTTCATCGGCGGCGAGCTTTGTCAGTCGGTCATTTGGCGGCTCGATCTCGGAGGCAACGAGCGCGGTGAAACGGGCTGGAGTCTCAACGCAGCGTATGGCTCCAATTCGGCAACGAGTGTCGGGACGATGCCCGATGGACTGCACCTCTCCGGGAAACTGGAAAAATTGGGGGACACGTATCGCCTGGTCTCCAACACCGGTAAATCGATCTCGTTTCGCCAGGTGTCGAGCACGCTCATCCACGTGCTCGACAAACAGAACCGCCTGATGCCTGGTACCAGCGCGTGGAGCTACACCCTCAGCCGAGCGGATGTGACCGATGATCCAGGGCGACCAGAACAAATCTTTGGAGGCTCCTACACACTTTCCCCACGCGAGGCGGGCAACACTTTGTTCGGGATGTTTGGCGGCCGCACGCCGTGCACGAGCCTAGTGCGCACGCTTCACATCACCCTCAACGACGGGTGCCAACGTCTGAAATGGCGCGTCACATTACTCCAGAACCCAAGCACGCATGAGCCGACGAGGTACAAGATTGAAGGATCTTTGCACCACACCGCCCGTGAAGGCACGTGGCGCATCGTTCGCGGTACCGCCGTCGACGCAGACGCGGTCGTCTATCAACTTGACGGGACTGCGACCGAAGGGCCGATGCTTCTGTGGAAGGCAGACGACAACGTCCTGTTCCTGCTCGACGAGCGCAAGCAACCGCTCGTGGGCACGATCGATTTCAGCTACACCCTGAGTCGTTCGCAATGACGCGCGACATTCGTATGCCTTGATCGATTTATGAACGACAAGAGTTGGTGCCAGGCCTGCGATTTGTGCGATTCTTTTCGGGCCTCACCCGATTATTTGGCAACCATAACCCGGACCTAACGAGGCTGTGTCAAAACTCGAATTTGCCTTATCTGACTGTTGCTGCGTTTCGTGTTGGTTCGTGTGACGCGCGTGGATCGTTCTTTTGGCAGCGGAAACGGAACCATCCACGAAATCACACCAACTGACACGAACAAAACCACGAAAAGTAATTCGAGTTTTGACACAGCCTCTGACGGTCGGTGTTATTACATTACAGCGCTTCGACCCTTTTGAAACTCTGAACCATGTTCGTCCAATCTCAAGCTACAACACCGCTCAGTCCGTGAATATGAAGACTCTACTTTCGCTCGCTCTGGTGCTCGCGTCGTCACTGACCCTTCTTGCTCAGGAACGCACGCGGCCGCGAACGGGGCCGGGCTCGTTTCGCATTGAAGAAAAAAACATCGCTCAAATTCACGAAGCGTTGCGGGCGCGACAAGTGACGTGCCGGGGACTGGTGGAAGCGTATTTGGCGCGCATCAACGCCTACGATCAGAAAGGCCCATCGCTCAATGCGGTGGTGCTGCTGAACACCTCCGCCCTCCAGACCGCGGATGAATTGGATGCCCGTATGAAGTCGGACAACTCTGACAGGGCCATGCGCCCGTTGGAGTGCATCCCCGTCGTCGTCAAGGACAACTACGAAACAAAGGGTCTGCGGACGACGGCCGGTTCTCAGTCGCTTGCCAAGTTCATTCCCAACCGCGACGCTTTCGTGGTGCGGAAAATCAGGGAGGCCGGCGCGATCGTTCTGTTCAAATCGAACATGGCAGAGTTTGCGTTCACGCCACTTGAAACCGTGAGCTCGATTCAGCCTGGATACACGTTCAATCCGTATGCGCTCAATCACACGACTGCGGGCTCGAGCGGAGGCACAGCGGCGGCCGTCGCGGCGAACTTTGGCGCCGTCGGCTTGGGCACCGACACTGGAAACTCGATCCGTGGTCCATCGTCGCACCAGAGCCTCGTCGGCATTCGTTCCACGATGGGTTTAGTCAGTCGCACGGGCGTGGTGCCGCTCAATTTTCTGGCAGACATCGCTGGGCCAATGACCCGCACAGTTGAAGACGCCGCAGTCGTGCTCCAGGTGATTGCCGGCCCCGACGCCGCCGATCCGATCACGCTCACAAGTGAGGGACACATTCCCCCGAGCTACCTTCCGTTCCTCAAACGGGACGCACTCAAAGGTGTTCGCCTCGGCGTGTTGCACGCTGCCTACGATCGGCCCACCGCGGATCCCGAAGTGATGGCAGTCTTCAAGAATGCGCTGAGAGAATTGAAAGCCGCGGGCGCAGAGATTGTAGACCCGGCGGACGTTCCCGGATTGCCGGAGCGCCCACAGAACCCTTTGCCGTGTCGCGGTTTTAAGTATGATCTGGAGCGTTACCTCGCAGAGGCCGGTGCGCCGGTCAAAACGCTCGACGAGATCGTCAAAGGCGGAATGTTTCATCCGACGATTCGTCAGCGACTCGAACGCGCGCAAACGAATGACTCCGCCGGCGACGACAGCCCGGGATGCCAGGCCAATCGCGAATATCGCAAGAAGTTTGGTGAGGCGGTGCTGGCAACGATGACGACGCTGAAGCTCGATGCGTTTGTGTATCCCACCTGGAGTAATCCGCCGGCGATCATTGGTGATGTGCGCCAGAACCTGGCCGGAGATAACAGTCAGGTCTATTCACCGACGACGGGTTTTCCGGCGATCACCGTGCCGATGGGTTTCACACGCGGCGGCACGCTACCCGCGGGCCTGACGATCTTTGGCCGTCCCTGGGACGAACGCCACCTGTTCGCATTCGCCTATGCGTACGAACAAGCAACGCATCATCGCAAGCCTCCGCCAACGACGCCGCCACTGAAGTAACTCGTGCCGAGTGCAAGATTCGGCACCGTTCGTAAACGGTCTAAAAAGATTAGAGTTATAGGCTTGATTTGCCGAAGGGGGGGACTCGATCTAGGCATGCCAGCTAAGTTCTTGTCGCTGAACCAATTAAGTGTAATCACCTAAGTTAGATTTCGTCCATTAAATACTCATCATTCTCTTTAGTCTCATTGGTGCTCTCCTATTATAGACACCAAACAGACACCAAAACTGATCATTGCTAGCGCACTTTCCGACGATCAGTTTCACCAAAAAGGTTTTAAGCACCCTTAGAAGTCCGCCGCGACAAAGAGTCTTAGGCGCTGAACTCCCCATCACGCAACTCTCCAAAACACACTCTCGTGTTCGTCACGTTCTGCGTCGTCAAAGCTCCAATGAATACGCTTCGGAAGAAGTTACCCCTACCACGATCTGCTTTCCGCGGGCGGAACGTGAACACTAGAAAGTCAAACTGCTCGTGCGAGTGATTCCCCTTCCGATTGTCATCCTGCAATAGACAATTTTTGTCTTCTCCGGATGTAGTTGCAACCCACACCGCTTCAACCGTGCCGCTATTTTGCGGCGTACCAAGTTCGGTTCGCTCTCTGTTCTGCAATGAACGATGATGTCGTCCGCGTAGCGCTCGAAGGGCAGATGAAACCAATTTCGTCGCATCCACAAATCGACCCCATAATGCAGAAACAGATTTGCTAGCAGTGGGCTGATGACACCTCCTTGCGGTGTGCCACGTTCACGTTTAGTAAACGCCCTCCTCAACTTGTGCCGGTGCGTTCAACCAGCGCTCGATGTAGAGTCGCATCCACTTCTCTTTCACGTATATGCCGGATACCGTTCCGCCCTTAAGCCGGTTTCGTCGGAACGACAGTCTTCTAACAAACCACGGTTTTGATATCGTCTGGTGTTTTCGACATGAGAAGCCGTGATTCACTTTCGTTCTTCTTCCTGGGTGTTACTTGACTCGATTTACTTCCAAGCCCTTTTCCTTCTCTGCTCGTACCACAGCTTTTGACTACAGCAGCCGAAGGCAGTTTGAAGCCCTCTCCTGCAAGCTGGTTTCGAGGGCTTACCCTAATCGATTACGCAGCACACAAACGAATCGTCTGTCGCCGATTCGTTTGCTCGTGGCGCACTTAGAAGTTGAACTTCAGTGCAAACTGAATCAACCGTGGGTTGTTGTTCGTAGAGCTGATGCGCCCGAAATCACCGGGATCAATAATCTGACCAGTACTTGGATTAATGCTCGCGGCGTTGAGGTTGCTGATCGGGTTGCTGAGGTTGACGTGGTTGAGCAGGTTGAAGAACTCAGCGCGGAACTCGACCGATTTCGTTTCACTCAGCACGAAGCGCTTGATGACCGAGAAGTCGATGTTAATTTGTCCGGGCCCACGCAGGACGTTACGCCCGACGTTGCCTATGTCCGTGCCTTGCGCGCCCGCGACGGCCGTACCGTGCGAGCTTGGGATCGGCTGACCGGTCTGTACGACGGGCCGGACGAAGGCCAACGGGTTGAAGAAGTATCCGGGCGGAACGTTGCTCAACGCCGTGTCGCGCGTCGCACCGGCAGCCCAACTGGGCCGAGCTATTGCGTTAGCAACAAGGTTAGATCCGAAGTAAAGTGAGCCGGCGGCGGAATCGACGATGTCAAACGGCTGACCAGACATCGCGGTGATGATGCCGGCTATCTGCCAGTTAGACGTTAATAGTTTTCCCGCCTTTGATTGGACTCCAAAACCCGCACGAGGCAAGTCCCACAAGTAGCTCACCACGAGACGATGCGTGCGGTCGAAGTCGGAGACGCCGCGGTTGGCCTTTGGGTCAAGCTGATTACCGAGGATGATCGCCGTGTCAAAAGTCCCTTGGCCTGAGCCTGAGGCGTTGTCGAGCGACTTCGCGTAAGTGTAGGAAGCGAGCAGTTGCAGCCCTTGAGACAGCCGCCGGGTGAGGCTTATCTGCAGCGAGTTGTAAGCCGAGTCAGCGGAGTTCTGAAACTGCTGAAAGCCGGCGATATCTACACCCTGATACGGCGCCCGGAGCAATGCATTGGTTGGCGTGTTCGACGTAATCACCTGTCCAGTTACGGCGTTAATGATCGGCTGTTGCGGGTTGGCCAGTCGCGCCTGGTTGATGCGAACGTTGCGGAACAAGTTGTGCCCGCGCGTGCCGGCGTAGGCGACTTCGAGCAATAAGTCCGGCGAGAGCGCAGTCTGAAGACTGACGTTATACTGATGGAAATAAGGCGTGCGCAGGTGGCGCTCAAACGTGAAGCTGCTCAGGGTGCCAGGGAGAAACACAGGGAATTGATCTTGTGACGGCAGTGGGGCGAAAGGGTTCTCCAAAAGAACCAGCGCATCTGCTGGACTCCGGCGAAAGGCGTAGGTCGGCGGAGCGTTAACCGTGTTGGTGAGGTAATTCAGGGAGGCGCGCGAATAGAAGACACCGTAGCCCCCGCGCACTGCGAGGCGTCCTGAAGCAAGGGGCGCGTAGGCAAAGCCGAAGCGTGGTCCAAAGTTATTCCAGTCAAAGTTCGTGAAGACGCGCTTGTCCACATTCGGCACTTCGGGCAAGTCGTATTGCGGAATCACATTCCCCGCCTGCACGAACCCGGCGATGGGTGGGCCAACCGGGTTGCCGCTCGCGTCTACTTCCATCCTCGGCCGGTAAAGGTCCGGGTCAAACGTCGCCAGCGCGCCCCGCGTCTCGTAAGCGGGCAAGTTCAGTTCGTAACGCAAGCCGAGATTGAGGGCGAGCGGCTCAGATAATTTCCAATCGTCCTGAAGAAAAAGGCTGTAGTCAGCCGCGCGCCAGAAGCGCGTGTTGATGCCCTCAGAATTCTGCGAGCCGTTTGCCAGGCCGAGCAGGAAATTGTTGAAGTTCTGGAACGTTATCTGGCCGCGCCGGCCGATATTAAACAAATAGTCAGTCCGGTACGAGATGACCTGGCCACCCGTGCGAATATTGTGACGCCCCCGGGAGAGAGAAAGAATATCGACCAGCGTAATTGCAGAGTTGTCCAAATCAGCGTCCCAAGTGCCGGAATTCCCAATGATCAACGCGCCCGTGCCGATGCGAATCGCCCCCAGGCCGGGGTAGGTACTGCCGTTCGCTCGCGTGATGCCTACGTCCGAGTCCGTTACAGGATTTCGCCCGAAGCTCTTCGTATAGACGAGACTGTAACCGGCGCGCGCTTCGTTGACCGTCCGCGGGCCGAAGGTGTGGATGCTCTGCACCGAGAACAGCCGATTGTCATTCTTAAGGTCCGCTCCGAAGCCCGGGACGTTGGCTTCGTTGGCCAGTAGGGCAGCGAACTGCGGCGCATTCGAGAAGAAGAACTTCACCGCCAGCCAGTCCTTTTCAGTCGGGCTGTAATCCAGGCTCGTGTTGAATTGATCCTCGTGGTAAGTCGAGATCTCAGAGCCAGAGTAGCGCCCGTTCGCTTGTGGCGTGGGGATCAGAAAGCGGCCGTCGGGAAGTTTTGTGTTCAGCAGGGCCAGCGCTGACGGGTGGACGGAGGTCGGCGGCAGTCCGTTCGGGAACCTTGGCCGGAACGTAGCGAGTAGGGTTTGTGCTGAGCGGTCGTCGGTTAAGCCTCGAGCGATAAGAATGCTGGACGTGAGGCTGTCGGGCGATGCGCCGTTGCGCTCTCCGGTGCCCTGGTACGAGGCGAAGAAGAATGCTCTATCACTTTTCAGGGGGCCGCCGAGCAGTCCGCCGAAGACGTTGCGCTTGAGTACGGGGCGCTGTACGGAAGCCGCCTTAAGGAACGGGTTGTTAGCATTCAAGGCGTCATTGCGAAAGTATTCATAAAGCGCACCATGAAACTCGTTCGTGCCGCTGCGCGTGACCGCCTGCACACTGCCGCCCGCGCCGCGCCCGAACGTCGCGTCGTAAAGCGAGGTCTGGACTTTGAACTCCTGAATGGTCTCTGGTGCGGGCACCGCCACAAATGTCGAGCGGTTAAAAACCAATTCGTTGGCGTCAATGCCGTTGATCTCGAAATTGTTCTGCGTGCCGCGCGCGCCATTGACCGAGATGGCTTGCGAGTTGCGGCCCAGGGCCGTGTTGTCCGGGAGGGACGCAAACGTACCCGGCGAGAGCGCAAGAATTTGCAGGAAATTGCGCGTGGCGAGCGGCAGTTCCGCAACTGCGCGTGAGTCAACAACGCGACCCAACTGCGGACCGTCAGTTCGAGTGAGCGATCCTTGTGGGTAGACCACGACCTGATCGCTTATGGTCCCCACGTCGAGTTTAAGGTCGAGTTGAAAAGTTTCCGTAATTACTACCTGGATAGATTCAACATCGGTTTTTTTGAAACCACTCGCCGTTACGCTTAGGCGATACATCCCCGGTGGAAGAAGTGGCACTGTGTAGCTGCCGCTATCGTCGGTTTTAAACTTTCGCTCTTCTGCGGTTGCACAGCTTATGACCGTTACTTCAGCTCCGACGATGACTGCGCCGTTCGGGTCTTTGATCGATCCAGTAATGCGGCCTGAAGTACTCTGAGAAAAAGCCCAGACCGGCAAGAGAACAAGCCAGCAACCGATCCAGAACAACGATATGGGTTTAATCGCGCTCATGTGGCAGTTCGTGGTTGGTACTGTGAAGTCGCCCGAAGAATTGTCCGGCGCAATTTACTGCCGGTACACCTCACTCCGCTGAAGCAGGGCCTCGAACCTCGGGTCTGTCCGCAGGCTGGCCCATTCCGGCAGAACGGCTATGGCATGCGGCAGGACATTGCTCTCTTCAAGCCCTTTTTTTAGAAACTCAAAAGCTCGGTCCTTATCACCCAGTCCTGTATAGATCAAGGCAAACTTGTCTGAGCCAACATGATTTTGTTTGGCCTCCGCCTGCAACTCGTGAAGAATCTTCTCGGCTTCGGCTCTCTTCCCCGCTACCGCATAGGTGTAGGAGAGGAACGCTCTTCCATTAAGTTTGTTGTTGGGCACGTTCACGCTCATCTTTTCAGCCGCCTCGATGGCCTCCTCATATCTTCCTTCCGCCAGATAGTAACTTGCGAGAAGCTTATAGGCGTTACCATAGTTAGGATTTAAATCCAGCGCCTTGCGATATTGTTCCATTGCCTGGTCGCCCTGGCCGGCGGAATACAGGATTTTCCCCAGGTCGACTCGCAACGCTTGCGAATGAGGATCAAGTTCAACTGCCCGTTTGATATGGAAAAGGGCTTCGTCTATTCGCTGATGCCCCCAAAGATGCAGGGCGTAAATTCCATGAACATCAGCCGAGTTTGGATCAAGCTCGAGCGCTCGCTGAAACTCGCTGCTCCTAACAGACCAGTCTGCTACTGTGAGGGCCAGGGCCGCATGAGCGTCTCCGAGGGTATCATCTAACCCTAATGCTTTTTGCGCGGCCCATTTCATTCTTTCCAGGGCCTCTGTCCGGTTAAGCGAATCGCTGTAAACTGCGCCAAAATAGGTGTAGGCCAACTGTGCGTAAGCCGGGGCGTAGTTCGGATCTTTCTCGATGGCCCGTTCCAAATAATCTCTGGCTTTCTGGTCTCCTGCTCTGTCACGCCGGTAGAAACGGCCCCTCAGGTAAAGTTCATAAGCTTCCGGGTTGGTGGTGGAAGTCTTCGCCAACCGCTGATGTTCCTCGCTTGTCAGCTTCAGTCGCAGCCCTTGCGAGATTTCCTGCGCGATTTCGCTTTGCAGCAAACGAACATCACTCACCTTGCGGTTATATTGCCCGCCCCATAGGCGACTATTGTCCTTCACGTCAACGAGCTCGGTGCTAATCAAAACCTCATCGCCGCGAAGGGTGAGACGACCGATGAGCACGGCTCGAACGTTCAACTCGCGCCCGACTGTTTGCGGGTCTGTCTGCTTGCCCTTGTACCGCAACACGGAGTTGAACGCGCTGATCTTCCTGAGGTTTGGCAACTGAGAAAGACTGCCTATGATACTGTCGCTGATCCCGTCGGAAAGATATTCCACGTTTGCGTCATTGTTGACGTTAACGAATGGCAGAACAGCCACAGAATCTATCGCTTCATTAGTTGAAGCGATGGTGGTCTTTCTGCTGGTGTAAAGGTACACGCCCATGACCGCAATCACCATTGCGATCCCGACAAGTGCCATTGCACGTTTATGACCCTTAATGTGTTTGACCAGATATCCAGCGCTCGACCTCGGGTGCGGGCTGGTCTTGGGCGACTGCTGCGTAACCGTCTCGGTTGCGAAGCCGACGGAAAACGGGGACGATTGCGCTCCGGTAGTTCCTTCTTTGCTGCTGGGAACAGCGTCGAGAAATCCTTTCAAACGTGCTTCGAGTTGCAACTCTTGCTTCAGGTTCTTCAAGTCAACTGCCAGTTCACTGGCGGTTTCATAACGCTCCCTGGCTTTCTTTCGCAGTGCACGTGTAACAATCCGATCGAGTTCAGGCGGTACATCCACGAACGAGGTCAAGGCAGGCAATTCATCCTCCATCAACGAGACCATCACGTGACTTGGAGTCTCTCCTGAGAAAGGCACGCGCCCGGCGAGCAGTTCATAGAGCACGACTCCGAACGACCAAATGTCAGATCGCGCATCGACCTTCCTCCCGCGCGCCTGCTCCGGCGACATATACTGCACCGTCCCCATTACCAAGCCTGGGTTCGATTGAAGCAATGTCGGTGTTTCCGATTCGGTCTCAGTTGCCTGCTGCTCAGTCAGTTTCGCCAGGCCAAAGTCGAGAATCTTGATATAACCATCGGACCGAACCATAATGTTTTCAGGTTTAATGTCTCGATGAACAATACCCGCGGCATGCGCTCCCATCAGCGCTTCAGCAACCTGGATGGCGACATTAAGTGTCTCGCTGAGCTTCAACGGCTTCTCATTCATTATCTGGCGAAGCGTCTTCCCATCAACGAATTCAGTTGCGATGAAATGTGCGGAGTCTGATTGGCCGATCTCGTAAATCGTGACGATGTTTGGATGATTAAGCCCTGACGCCGCCCGTGCTTCTCGCTCGAAGCGGCGCACCCGATCCGGGTTCACCGTGAAATGTGGCGGGAGGAGCTTGAGCGCAATCTTGCGCTTCAGTCTGATGTCATCCGCGAGATAGACCTCACCCATTCCGCCTGAACCCAGTTTGTGCACAATCGTGTAGTTGGCGATCTGCTGCCCAGGTTTGTAGATGGGCTCCTGAGTTCGAAGCATCTCTGCAGCGAGATCTCCGGCCGGCGTTTCAATGAAACTATCAGCTTCCTCGTGAGACGAAAGGAGTAATTCGACTTCGCGTTGGAGCGATTCATCGCCCTGACAATTCGTGGCCAGAAATTGCTCGCGTTGCTCCGCTGCGCAGGCGAGCGCCGCATGGAACAACTTATCAATTTGTTGCCAGCGTTCGGGGGTCATAACATTCGATTGCAGCAGAAGCGTCCTCGTTTGCCGTGAGTGCTCAGTGAAAACCGACACACAGCAAGCGCGACAATCGCAACCGGGAACGTTGCGCTCCGGTTCTATTAAAACTTAACGCGAGAAGTTTGTAGCGAACCTCTAATCTGCCAAACGCTCAGAGACAATTTCTTTTCGCAGCCAGGCCTTCGCGAGCGTCCAATCCCTCATGACAGTTCCCTGCGAAACGCCGAGCACTCTCGCTGTCTCTTCAATACTCAATCCGCCGAAAAAGCGCAGCTCGACAATTTGACTCTTTCGCGGATCGAACTTCGCCAATTGCTCCAGCGCTTCGTGAACCTGAACGACTTCGGCACTGCGCTCTAAAGACACGGTGAGTCCTTCGTCTAAAGAAATCGGCCTGGCACCTCCTCCTCGCTTCGCATAGTTTCGGCTGCGAGCATAATCAACCAGGATCCGTCGCATCATTTGCGCCGCTATGCCAAAAAAATGTGCGCGGTTTTGCCATCGCACATCTTTCTGATCGATGAGCCGCATAAAAGCTTCATTCACCAGTGCTGACGTCTGGAGTGTATGTCCTGGCGATTCACTTTTCATGTAGTGATGGGCCAACCGATGCAGTTCATGGTAAACGACGGACATCAACTGGTCCCGGGCAACTTGATCACCATTGCCCCAGGCGACCAGCAATTGAGTGACTTCAGGGAGAGAAGGATCCATCTTTAGTTTTTATGCGCTGCCGACCGGTCTGGAACAGCCGGGATTATAAACTCTCGCACTATCTTTCGTCCCGTCTTTGCCACTACAAATAAACGAACCATCGGTGTCAGAAATACTTTTCGGAATTAGAGGTTCGATCCCCGCGTTATCAGGTGACGAATGAAAACGGTGAACGGATAAAAACGATGGCGAGGTGAGACATGAGAAACCCTAAGATTTATCGCGTAGCTTCGACCCCCATTGTGACGTTGCTCGCGCTGTTGTTTTTAGGCTCCACCATTACCGCCGCGCCGGGCGATCTCGACCCGACATTTTCGGGCGACGAGAAGCTTCTCGATTGGTTATCGCGTAGCGACGACTCAGCACGAGGGATCGCGGTCCAGACGGATGGAAAGATCGTGGTCGCGGGCTCGAGTGTGACGGGCCTGAGCTCTGACTTTTCGATCGTCCGTTACAACACCGATGGCTCGCTCGATACAACATTCGGAACCGGCGGCGGCGACTGCAAGGTCACGACGGGCATCGCTGCCGAAAATCGACGCCGCCTTTGAGCGAATGACGTCCACGCTGCCTACCTGCGCGCAGCGCTTAGTTCAACAAATCGTTGGACGCGAGCGGCGGGAGCGTTTTTCGCATCATGATTGGTCCGGCGAAGGGATGGTGAAATCGCACCGCCGCGTCAACTCAACCGTTTGGCGTCATCACCTCATAAGGCCGAGTTTTCCACGTAATTTCTCTCCTCATAACCTCGGATCAAGAATTTCTATCAGTCGTTAGAGGTTTCTGACTCGATTCTCGCGTTGTTGTGTGTCCTGTTAGTTCAGGCGTTTAACGATATCGCTTTCGGAAACAGCGATAGTTATCGGCGTCACGACTGTCAAAAAAACGAAGGAAATCACAAATGATGCGAAATACTGATCCTGAGGTCCAAAAGTTGTTTCTAGAACACCGAACGCGTCTCCGTACGGCTGTATGCCTCGTGGCAACTCTCGCAGCAGCTATGGCTTTTTCTTTGGTTAATTCTACCGTTTCAGCTGACCAAACATTTATGAAAGCGGCTCGAAACGATTTGAATAAAGCACTTAATAGCTTAAACAAAGCTACGGTTAATAAGGGTGCACACCGCAGTGCCAGCGTTCCCGACTCCTGTGTGCCCGGAAGCTCCGGCTGTCCAGTGTCGGGTCTCGTTCCGGGCAGTGGGCGCTATTTCTATCCTGGCTCGGGGAACTACCTTAACGACGACGGTAACCCCTGCTCGGCCACGAGCCCCTGCCGGTACACGGGCCCCCGCACGCCCGGAGGGGTGGACACGGACATCATGCGTTTTCGCGACGGCGTGCCGAAGACCAGCATCACCTGCGGCGTCGGCTTGGTCCCTCAAATGGCCATCCTGGCTCTCCGACCCCGCGTGAACGGCACGGACCAGATCCGCCTCAACGCAAATGGCCAGATCACCGCCCCGCACGCGCCGTTCAATGATGACACCTACGAGTGGAACATTATGCAGGTATGTATCGGGCCGTTAGCTTCGGGAACCGTCACGCAGTATTTCGAGGTGAAGACGTGCAGTACCGTCGATGACGCGGATCCCGCGTCGAATGACAACAACATCAGTACCTTTACACGCAACCCGGATACGCAGCTGGGCGGATGTCAGGCCCGCGTCAACGACAACGTCGTCAATTACAGCATGAGCTATAACGAGACTTCGATGACACCTTGCTGGGACACGGAATCCTTTCCGAATCCCGCAGCGTTCAAGACGCTCACGCTGACCCGCATAGGAGAACGCTCTCCGAATTTGGGCCTCGCGACCAACATCCCGACGGCGCCGATGATCGCGAACGGCGCCCTGACCACCTGTACGGGGGCAGCGATCGAGGTGACCCCCTGGGACGGAGACGAGTGCGACGGCCTTGAGTTCCACAAGTGGAAAGGCGAATGCTCGGGGACGGGGGCCTGCACGGTGACCATGACCGAGGAAACGTTGGTCACCGCCCAGTTCACGGCTCACGAATGCGGACCGGGCCAGATGTGGGAGCCAGGCGCCTGTGAGTGTGTCGCCC
>DASYPN010000099.1:0-7029 GCA_036006625.1 Pyrinomonadaceae bacterium
CGTGGTCCACATGACGGGACCGGGCATTTCAGGCGGGAGGATCGCTCATTCTCATGGGGCCTTCTTCTTCGTCTGGACACTTCTAGTGATCGGCGCGACGTCGCTCTTCTCCGTCCTGCTCGCTGCACGCGAACTGTGGAGCCTGCGACGTAAAGCTTAGTATTCGAGTTTGCCCTCGTACATCATGTCTGCGACTTTGAAACGAATGTTTAGACTCACCGTTGGTATTCCCGACACGAATCTAACTTCGCCACTCTCGCTGTTTAGAAAAGGTCGCTCGTCAACGATTCGTTCGAAGATGAATTTCGCACCCAGGCCATCCGCACTGGGAGGCTGGTAAATGTGGAGATAAAGACGCTTGCCGTCTTTGCGCTCGAGGTAGGTGTTGTTCTTCAACGAACCGGTGGTGGCGCCGGCGAATGCCTGGATTGCCTTGCCTGAGAATCTCTGATCGCGCGAATCAAAATTAACCGCGACGGCGATCCACTTATCAAACTTACGCTCCACAAAATCATCCATGTACTTTTTTACTTTTGCATCTTCGGCCGGTTGGTCCAACGCGATTATGCGTGCGAATGCTTGCCGGATCGGCTTCGCGGAGAGAAAACGAACCCGATACTTGATGTCCGTCGCCTGATTGGTCGCGCCACCGCGTTCATCGCGAACAGGGTCCGCATTGCTCTTGCCGCTCCGTGGATCCGGGGCTAACTGTGGGCGAAACATCATCTCAGAGGTATCGGTCTCTACTTGCGTCTTTCCCCACGACGAATCGTTGAGTATTGTTTCCGCATCCTTTCTGGACCATTCTTGCCACGGCTTGAGATTCTTCTGTGCGTGGCTTGTAAAGGTGATGACGGTGGCAAGTAAAAGTATGCTGAAGGTCAGTTTCTTCATATGCCTGGAGCTTCCAAAATTTTGAATGATGGTCGGGCGCAAGTTACCCTGATCCTGCAAAGTGCAATCAACGTGCCTTAGCAACGGAGCCACGCGGATTGAATCCGGCTGTTCTGTGAATAACTATCGTTCTGGAGAATCTTGCTGGATTTGGATCTGCGCCTCATTCAATTTTTTAGAGTGGGACTAAAGAGATGGGACGAAAACTGCTCGCGTGGGGAGTACACATTTTCACCGCCACCGGAGTGATCGTGGGATTACTTGCTCTGGTGATGATCGTCGATCGAAATTGGCGAGCGGCGCTGTTGTTGAACTTCGTCGCCGTGCTGATCGACACCGTCGATGGATCGCTGGCGAGAATCGTTCGCGTGAAAGAGGTGCTGCCGGATGTCGACGGGAGAATGCTGGATTATGTAATCGACTTTATCAACGACGTGCTCGTGCCGACTCTGTTGTTTTACGAAGCGGGCCTGCTGCCTTCCTCAGTTCGACTAATTTGCTGCGCCGCGATTTTGCTCGTGTCGTGTTATCACTACACAAATCTCAAGGCGATTACCGATGATTTCCGTTTCCGCGGGTTTCCTGCGATGTGGAACTTCGTCGTGTTCTACGTTTTCGTCCTGGGACTGGATCCGGTTTTGAACGTGGTGATCATTGCGGTGGTTTGTTGTCTGCACTTCACGCCGATTGATTTTATTTATCCGACGCGTACGATCAGATTCAAGAAGCTGACGTTCTCGTTAGTGTTGGTGTTGGCGGTTGTGAATCTGACGATTCTCATTCTGCACCCTCTGCGCAACCCCGCACTCCTGGGCATCTCGCTTGTCATCGTTGGGTATTTAATGGCGGTGAGTTTGTACCAAACCTACGTGACGGATAGAGGCACAGCGTCGCCGGGTAGTGGTTCAGTTTGAAGAATACGCCGAAGGCTCGCTGATTTTACGCCGAAGGCGTTCGCTAATTTCAGCCCAGGGTTGGAGCGTTAGCGACAACCCTGGGTATCAAATTCAAATACACCCTAAACCCTGAAAGGGTTCGCCAGTTGCCGAACCCTTTCAGGGTTTCACGGTTTAAGGTTCGAGGGTTCCCAGGGTTGTCGCTTCGCTCCCAACCCTGGGCTGAAATTAGCCAACGCCTTCGGCGTATTTTCAAACTGAACCACTACCCGTCGCCATAGGGATCAGACCTGAGCGCCGAAGGCGCGGAATATGATAGCCAGGGGCAAGCGCTGAGCGCAGCGAAGCGCGTCGCCCCTGGTTAGCAATAAATAATTGAAACGAGCACTGAAGGTGCGAAATATCGTCGGTAATTATTTCGCACTTTCAGTGCTCTAACGAATTATTTTTCCATTATCCAGGGGCGACGCGCTTCGCTGCGCTCAGCGCTTGCCCCTGGCTATCATATTCCGCGCCTTTGGCGCTGGTCCTACAAATTCGACAAGCGTGACGCAGGTCGAATTGCGCGTTGCGGATCGGGCGTGAAGTCTTCACCGGGATTCACAAACTGATTGAGCTCGAGCTTGTACTGCTTGTCGTAAAGCTGTCGATACCGCCCGTCTGCCGCAAGCAAATCTTCATGCGTGCCACGCTCGACGATCTGCCCGCCTTCCAAAACCAGAATCTGATCCGCACTTCGAATCGTCGACAGCCGGTGCGCGATGACAAACGTCGTCCGCCCTCGCCTCAACGAACGCAACCCATCCTGAATCAACGCTTCACTCTCACTATCGAGACTCGAAGTCGCTTCATCCAGAATCAACAACCTCGGATCCGCCAGAATCGCGCGCGCGATCGCAATGCGTTGACGCTGCCCCCCGGACAACTTCACGCCACGCTCACCAACAACCGTGTCGTACTTCAACTCAAACCCCTCGATGAACTCTTCACAATGAGCGATGCGACTCACTTTCTTAATCTCATCGATCGTTGCGTGCGGATTCGAAAACGAAATGTTTTCCGCAATCGTCCCGTCGAATAGAAAATTATCCTGCATCACCACGCCGAGGTAAGAACGAAAATCGCGCAGCCGCAACGTCTGCAGATCCTTGCCGTCAATTCTGATCTTCCCCGAAAGCGGTTGATTGAAATTCATCGCGAGACTGATGAGCGTGCTCTTGCCGGAACCGCTCGAACCAACCAGCGCAGTGGTCGAACCTGCCGGCGCTGTGAAAGAAATGTTCTTAAGCACCTCGACACCTGGATTATATTCAAACGTCACGTTCTCGAATTCCACTTCGCCCAGCACTTCAGGCAGCGGTGCGCGAACAGAATCTTCGTCGTCCTCGGTCTGCATGTTCATCACTTCGCGAATACGATCGAGTCCCGCGAACGCTTCGGTGATCTGCGTCCCAATCGCCGCGAACTGAATCAACGGCATGGCCATCATTCCCGTAAAGATCACGTACATGAAGAGGTCCCCGACAGACATCTGTTTCACCACAACAGAGTGCCCGCCGACAAGAATGATCACGACACCGACGGCACCCACCACGAGCGAGGAAAACGCGGAAACGGCTGACACACCTGTCATCGATCTAGCGATGTTGCGAAACAGCTTATGCGCTCCCCGCGCGAATGTTAGCGCCTCGCGCTTCTCCGCGGTGTACGCTTTGACAATGCGGATGCCGCCCAGCGATTCGGCGAGACGGCCCGTGAGCGCTGCCGTAATCTCGCCGCGTTCGCGGAAGAGTGGACGCAAGCGTGTGAACGCATAAGCAAGTGCGCCGCCAAATGCACCGAGCACGAGAATCGTGATTAGAGTCAGATGCCAGTTAAGCCAAAACAAAACAGCGAGGGCGACTACAGCCGTGACGACGCTGCCGGCGAGTTGGACCAGTCCGGTGCCAACCAGGTTACGAATGCCCTCGGCGTCGTTCATGATCCGGGAAATCAATTTCCCCGTTTGGGTCGAGTCGAAGTAGTTGATGGGCAGTCGAGAAATATGCTCCTGGACCTTCTTGCGCATCTCAGTGATCGCACGTTGGGCCGCGACGCCTAATACTTGCGACAGGCTAAACGAAGCCAAGGCTTGAATGAGTGTCGCACCTGCTGCTGCGAGCGCAATGTTGACGAGTAAATCCGTCCGGCCTTTGACGATTACCACGTCGATCAAATACTTCGTCGAGGCAGGCAACACAAGGCCCATCGCCTGATTGATGATCATGAGGACAGCGCCCAGCGCAAGCCGGCGTCGATGTGTCCACACCAACTCCCGCGCGTCGGCCCACGCAGACGACCATCGTATTTTTCTTTTCGGTTCAGGCACGGCGGTCCAACTCAACTCTCTCCATAATCTTGCTTTCGCGCTTCTATGGATCCATTATACGTGCGCAAAGCGTTTCTCAAAGCCATGACAAAACGTCACCTCCTGGTTAGCGCAACACTCATCCTCGCGCTGAACTGCGTTTACGCCTTTCAAGAAACACAGCCTGAACAGATCAAGGGCGCGACTGTTCAGTTTCGGATCTACGAACAAACGGCTGATGGCGCAACGAATGAAGTCGGTTCGAAGACAGCTTACCTGTCGAAGCTCGGCAACTGGACTACTATCAAGCGAAATGTCCATGGCGTCACTGAGCAAACGCTGATTGCCGATCGCAATCGCGCTGGAGTATTTCTTGTCGACTCTGTCGATACGGCTACGAAGATGTCGGATTTCGCGGCGGATACGAACGCTATCACCAGAAAGCAGTATCGAAAACACTCTGAATATGCGGGTGAAGTCACATTCTTAGGCCACACAGCTTACGTTGAAAAAACTGTCTACAACGGCAAGCTGCTATCTGAACTCACCGTCATTCCCTTTCTAAGACAGCCCGTAAAGATCGTTAATTTCAATGACGACGGCAGTAAAACGATCGAGGAGGCCGTGTCGATCGAGCTTCGCGAGCCCGAGGAGGACAAGACCAGGCTTCCCGACAAGATGATAGTTACCGCCGATGCCTCAGATCAGTTCAAGCCCCGTCAAAAAGCAGGCGAGAAACGCCCATAAGATAGTTCGCGTCCTCGCCTTCTTAGTGTGCCGATTTACAGTTGTCGGTTTGCGATCGCTTTCACAACACGTGCTGCATCACGCCCGATTCCCATCAGCGTCGCCGACGTCATTGTGAGTTCTCCGCAAAACGTATTTAATAGGACCAGCTCAGCTCAATATCTCGTCAGCTATCCGCAACGGCTGCATTTCTTCGCACCACACCAGTCCAACACGTTGCGGGAACCAGGAGAGCCATGTCATCAGAAAACGACTGCTTTGACGCCGTGATCATTGGTTCAGGATTCGGCGGATCCGTGATGGCCTATCGACTGGCGGAAGCCGGCCTGCGCGTTTGCCTTCTGGAACGAGGCAAGGCGTATCCCCCGAATTCTTTTCCGCGCACACCGTATGACCTCGGCAAAAACTTCTGGGATCCGAGCTCCGGTATCTATGGACTGTTCGACATCTGGTCGTTCAAGAAATCGGGAGCCCTCGTGTCGAGTGGTCTGGGAGGTGGATCACTGATCTATGCCAACATTCATATTCGCAAAGATCCGAAATGGTTTAAGGAAGATCGGCCCGGTGGTGGTTACGATCCATGGCCCATCACGTACGAACAACTCGAATGTCACTACGAGCGGGTCGAGAAGATGATGAATGTGCAGAAGTATCCGCTCGCACATCCGCCTTACAACCAGACACCTAAGACTCTGGCCATGCAGGAGGTCAACCGGAATCTGCAAGTCGGAGACAGTTCAACTCATAAATGGCTGCCTCTCAATTTAGCCGTCAGCTTTAGACCGAAGAATGTCTGCAATCCTGATGAAGATGATCCTGCGAATCCTCCAATCGTGGGAGCTCAGATTCCTGAGGATCGACCGAATTATCACTCCGTTACCACACAACGCGATCAGCCGCGCGCCACCTGTCGTCTCTGCGGTGAGTGTGACATTGGCTGTAATTACGGAAGCAAAAACACTCTCGACTACACGTACATCACGGCCGCTATTCATCAGAGGCCGCATCCCGCACAAGTTGAAACGTTATGTGAAGTAAAGGCTGTGTCACCGTTGGATGGCGGTGGTTACAAGGTTGAGTTTGTGCGGCATGATCCTGCAACCATCGATCCTGTAGCCGGGAAGTGTGCGCCACCGCCGCGATTCACGATCAAATGTAAGCGTCTGATCATCGCGGCGGGAACATTTGGCTCGCCGTATCTCTTGATGAGGAATCTCGATGCGTTTCCGTTACTGAATCGCAGCACACTCGGCTCGCGTTTCTCTGTCAATGGCGATCTGCTGTCGTTCATCATTAATAGTAAGGAGCGAAGGAATGGAAAGCTCGTGCCACGGCGTTTGGATCCGAGTTTTGGGCCAGTGATCACAAGTGCGATTCGTGTGGGCGACAGTCTCGATGAAGACGGATCGCGTGGCCGTGGTTTTTACATTGAAGACGCCGGCGTTTCGTATTTGTTCAGTTGGATTACAGAACTGTCGGGTTTGCCCGGCACTCTTCTTCGAGGTTTGAAATTCCTCAAGATGCGTGTCAAGTATCGAACTGGTCTGAACAACGACGCAAACCTCAGCGCAGAAATCGCGAATCTACTCGGGCCTGCCAATACGACGTTGAGCACGCTGGCGTTGATTGCGATGGGGCGTGATTTTGCAAATGGCCGATTGTCGCTCAAAGGGAATTTGTTGGAGTGCGACTGGACGCCGAAAAAGTCGCAAGCGTATTTTGATCGTGTTCGGCGAACGGGTGATGCGATTGCGCGTAGTTTGAATGGGAAGTACCTCGATACTCCTTCGTACCGGTATTTGCACCAGGTGCTCACGGCGCATCCGTTGGGTGGTTGTCCGATGGGGTTTACGGCAGATGATGGTGTGGTGAATTCGTATGGTGAGGTGTTCGGGTATCCGGGGCTGTATGTCGTCGATGGTTCCGTAATGCCTGGTCCAGTCGGCCCGAATCCATCCTTAACCATCGCCGCCGTCTCCGACCGCGCCGCCGACCACATCATCGACCAACACAAAGCCCAGATGATTTAAATCATTCGGAACGTACTGTAGGGGCGGCCCTCCGTGGCCGCCCTTGGTTGGCACACGAAATTTAAAATCGACAATCTCGGGTTCGGCGAACACGATTTAAACCGAGGGCGGCCAC
>DASYPN010000100.1:0-3192 GCA_036006625.1 Pyrinomonadaceae bacterium
TGCCAGGCGCTTTGTTTTCCCTCTCCTTCTTCAATTTGGGCCCAGACACTGGAGAGGGATTCGCCTCCGAGTTGACGCATCTTGACGTAGAGTAATGCAGGTACGATTGAGATGAGCGGAATGACGAAGATATTTGCGAGATCGAGAACCTGTTGATAAATCTGTGCTGAGACCGAATTCTTCTTAACGCCCGTTTTCCCTGCCACTGCTCCCACCAAGGCACTGACTGTCATCTGAATCGTGAACTGAATTATTGCCACCAGGATGATCGTTTTCCACGAACGCGAGGCCAGCGAGCGCGCGCGCTTCATCGCAGCCTTGCCCTCCAGTCCTTCCATGAGAACCACCGGAGCATAAAGCGAGTAGCGCATCCACATGACCATGCCGGGAATCACGAGCAAGATGAAGCCGATAAAGATCCGCAGCGTTACTCTGATCAGGGTCTTGAGGAAAGGACGCCACCGGGCGCGCAAAACATTAAAAGCCTCACGCAACTTCACCGGTCGCAAAGGCGCCGCACTCAGTTGCGTAATGATTATGGCAGTCACTCCGGAGATAACACCGACTGCAACCGTCGTGGCCACGAACTTCATGAGACTAAGAATTGCTATAGCGCAATAGACCACTACCTGGTGCAAAACTCCGACGGGCGGCGACCGCTTGTACCACATAAACGTGCCGACCAGCAGAACGCTGGTGATTATCATCGGCACGTGCGCTATCAGGCTTAGCTTGAGGAATTTCGGAAAGTACTCGCTGTAGAGCGAGAACGCTCGTCGATAGAGTGCTCCGACACCTTCGCTCTGTGCCCGCAACGCACTCCCAAAAGCAAAGGCAGTTTGCGGACGCTCTCCAGGATTTTTTGACAGTGCCGACATCACCACACCGGCGGCACGTTTGGGAATCTTTGCCGCACGCTCGCGCAGGTGTTGCGGCTTCTGTTCGCGATGAGCACGCATGACCGCGGAGGTATTGCCCGCAAATGGCGGCTCACCGGCAAGCATCTGGTATGCGATTACACCGAGACTGTAAATGTCTGAACGTGTGTCAACGTATCCACCGCCGCACTGCTCGGGCGACATGTAGAGTGGAGTGCCCATGATTGCACCGACACGCGTTAGCGCCGCACCTTCCACGGCAGTTGCCATATGAGCAGTTCGACGTGCGCCACTGTGCGTTCCAGGATCATCGAAGAGCAACGTGCCGTCGTCGTCAGCCCTGTGATCTGATTTGCTAAGGAGTGGATTGGTCAGTGGATCTTGAAGCAGCGTGCCGACAGCGTCGCCATCACCCTTAACCTTGAATTGCTGCGTCAGCGATTCATCGCCAACAGGTCGCATCAATGTGTCGGTCTCGAGTTGTGCACCGCTTACCACAGGTGTCGCAGACAGATCCTCGATGATCGTCGCTGCCGGATCGTCATCCAGTGAAGGCGGACCTGTTTCACCGAGTTTTGCGATGCCGAAATCGAGCACTTTCACGCGGTAGCTGCCAAGACGATTCGGCTCGAGCCAGATGTTGTCGGGCTTGAGATCGCGATGGATAATTCCCTGTTGATGCGCCTCGTGAACGGCAGAACAAACCTGATCGAGAATGTCGGCGACCCACTCGAGCGGCAACTGCTTCTCCTCAGCCAGAACGTCGCCCAGTGTGCAGCCATCGAGATATTCCATCACCAGGTACGCCACCTGGCCTGCTTTGACACGTGCGAAACCAAAGTCAGTTACGTCAACTACGTTCGGATGGCGCAAGCGACCAGCCGCGCGCGCTTCGCGTTTGAAACGCTCGACAAATTCCTGATTGCGCATGAACTGAGGTGAAATCAGTTTCAGCGCAACATAACGTTCCGTGCCGAGGTGAGTTGCGAGGTACACCGCGCCCATCCCGCCTTTTCCGAGCAGGTGTTCGAGCCGGTATTTTTCGTCCAGGATCTCGCCTACGTACTCTTCAGCTTCCGGCATAATTAACCACCGATAAAACGGATTGTAATACGGATTCGTGCCGAAATCAGTTTCGATAGTTGCATTCATCCGCACGCGACCACCAATCCATTCCGATTGGCTGGCCATCAGGCGGTTGCTGGGCAGGTGTGAGATTCATCTTCTTTGGATCTTCCTGAAAACGCTTGATTTGATCAACTGAGTAGTACAGAAATGCGCGTTGGTTTTCGTCCGTTCGCAAGCGACTTTGCGACGCGAGCCACGTTTTCAACTGTTCCAACTTCCACGATGCGATGGCGCGAGCCTGATTCGGCGCGCGTTCAGACGATGCGAGCGCCATCAGATCCGACAGCACCACCATGCTGACTGTGTGCTGGATCTCGCCGGCATAACCATTTGCGGCGGGCGCCTTCCACGTTGCGGCAAAGATCTTGTCGATAACTTCCGCAAGACCCGGATTGCGTTGGTCGCGTGCGTGAAACTGAACGAGGCGCGCCGCACGCTCGGCATTCAACAGGAAACCACTGACGTGATCCGCCATCGCTTCTGCCGGCGCGAGCGCATCGAACACTGGCTGGGTGCGAATACGAAAGTCTTCACGCGTGCGCGGGACCCCCGCGGGACGCGGTGGAATCAGTCGCAGCAACGACTCAGGTACTGCAAGCGCGTCGGGTTTGATCGTCTCGAGCACAGCCGCGAGCGCCCGGCGTTGTTCTTCCGGCGACACGATCTGCGGATTGCGATCACCTTTGCCTTTCACGCTGAACGTGTAGTCCTGGCCCCCAATCAATTTCGTCGCAGCTTCGACCTGATAACGGTGATACATGTAAATCGGAACGAGAACGTCTTCGATCGTCGCCATCGGCGCGCCTTCACGAATGTTGTTCTCGCCGAATCGACGCAACGCCGCGGCGCGCACCTTCATCACGTCGCCGAGCTCGTCGATCGCATTTGTACCGTTGTCCCAAAGATGGGCCACAGAACTCGCGCTGCTCGGAGGTCGCGCGTCCTGATCCGTTAAGTACATCAGTCCACGTTTGAAAGCATCGCTCAAGGTGCGATCGAGTGCTGCCGCTTCGTTCGTTCCCGGTGCGAAATCCTGGTAGCCGTAAGCGATCGCGACCTTGTCCCACTCGCCGATTCCCTTCGCATACGCGTCAGAAAGATCGGGAATGCCGTCAGCGCCGAGCTTCGCGAGTGGCGCGGGATAATCCATCACTGAAGATCGGCCCACGGGACTCGCGGCGTAGTT
>DASYPN010000101.1:0-5865 GCA_036006625.1 Pyrinomonadaceae bacterium
GACCCGTCCGCTTGCTTGGCAACGCGGCCGGTTTCAACGGTCAACTCCTTTTCGCCGAGCTTGATTGACTCTTTGAGGTATTTCTTTTCTGACATTTTATGTTCTCCTTCGAACTCAACACCTGAACACTTTCAGGTCGCGGGCGTCTCCAAACAAATGGGCGCCAACACAGTTTTTTGAGCAAGTAATCTTGCTGAAATCTGAGCCGCCAACGTGATGCGGGGTAGGACTATGGGCTACAAAAAAGGCGGCACGAGCCTCTTGAACCGTGAAGCTCATGCCGCCTTATGCTCGAAGCTTTTGGGCCGTACACGTCAGCTTGTTTGCAGTCAATCGCCGTCACGTTCGGCACTGCCACAAGCTCTTCGATAGACGCGGGCTTTAACTCAATAGAGATTCGAAGCTCTCTCTCAATGGTTTCCAACTACCGGCGCAGACCCAAACGATTTACCACTTCATGGTAACGTTCTATATCAGTGCGCTTTAGGTAATCCAACAGACTGCGACGTTGCGAGACCATTTTCAGCAGGCCGCGCCGCGAATGATTGTCCTTCTTGTGGGTCTTAAAATGCTCAGTGAGGTCGTTAATCCTCTTACTAAGAAGCGCGACCTGGACTTGCGGTGAACCGGTATCTGACTCATGCGTACGGAACTCAGTAACTATCTGTTCCTTGGTTTGTTTTGCTAACGCCACTTGCTTAAATGGTCCTCCTCGACCGCAGTAAACTCCGCCTAAAAGCGGCAACCGCTAAACTTAAAAAGCAACGTCAATGTAACATGAGCCGCGAAATCGCACAAACAGAGCCAAGAACAGCCACAAAAAGGCACATAAGGCACATAAAGCACAAAAGGGCTACCCTCAACTACGGCGCCTAATAGTCTTTCCCGGAGTTGATTAGCGCTCTAAATCAGAAAGCTTCTTTTTTGTGCTTTATGTGCATTTTGTGCCTTTTTGTGGCTGGTTTCCGGTGGTAGTATCGTGGCAAATGTCAAAAGGGAAAATTCTGATTCTCGGAGGCGGTTTCGGGGGAGTGTTTACGGCCCTCGAGCTCGCCGGATCGGCCGACGTCACGCTTGTTAGTGACGCGGATCACTTTCTGTTTACGCCGATGCTCTATGAGTACCTGAGCGGCGAAGTTGAGGCGTGGCATATCGCCCCTCGGTACGACGAGCTGCTCGAGGACAATGTCCATTTTGTGCAGGCGACGATCACCGGGATCGACCTCGCATCGCAGTCGGTTTCACTGGCCGATCACGAGCCGCTTAACTACGACGCGCTCGTCCTCGCGATTGGCGGCGTGACCAATTATGTCGGTGTCGAGGGCGCGGAAAAGTTTACGTTGCCGTTCCGAAAACTCAGCCACGCCGACAACCTGCGACAGCGAATGGTAGCGGCGCTCGATCGCATTCCACCCGATTTTGCGCCGCAGGACGCGCGACGTGAGACGACGTTCGCAGTAGTTGGCGCGGGCGCGAGTGGATGTGAGCTTTCCACCAAAATGGCTGACCTTTTGAACGATGCGTTCAAGCGTCGTGCGCTTCAGGGCGAGCCACGCGTGCTGGTCATCGAAATGGGAGACCGGGTCGTTCCGGGAATGGGTGATCAGATACGAGAGTTTGTCGAAGACGCTCTGCACAAGTCTCGTGTGGAAGTGCACACGCAGACGCGCGTAGTGAAAGTGACGGCGGACGAGCTGACGTTTGAGCACGAGGGTACTCAGGAGAGTTTGAAGACTGCGGGCGTCGTATGGACCGGTGGCGTAAAGATGAGTCCGTTGATCGAACACCTCGACGCTGAGAAGAACAAGCGCGGACTGCTTGTCGTCAAACCTACGTTGCAGTTATCGCAGCACGTCAACGTCTTCGCACTCGGCGACATCGCTTACTATCCAGACGCGACTCCGACTCTTGCCGGCACCGCACAGCTCGCTTTCCAGCAAGCAAGTCTTGCAGCTCGTAACATCAAGGCATACATGGAAGGAAACGAAATGCATACGAAGCATTTCGAAGAGCTGGGCGAAGCCCTCAGTCTCGGGACCGAACGAGCAGCCGTGCTGACTGGCGGCAAAGCATTTGGTGGAGCACTTGCGCGACAAGCGCGATTCGCGTTGTACACGTCGCGACTGCCGACATGGCAGCACCGTCTCCGCGTCGGCGCGAGCTGGTTCTTCGGAGGCACGACGCCACAACCGCTCCTGCCGCTCGGGTTCGAGCGATAGCTTTCACGCAAAGACGCAAAGATCTACGAAGACGCAAAGAGGACATCCTTTGCGTCTTTCTTTTTTCTCGGCGTCTTTGCGTGAAATATTTGCCGGTTGGAACGGCAGTTGTTTTGGAAAGCGTTCCATGGGGGCATGGAAGCTCAGAATTTTGTTGTGTGTTTCGTTTCTGGTGATCGTCTCGATTGTGTCGATCCTGAGCAGTTTCCGCACGACACCGCCAATGCCCGCAGTTGATCTTCCACCCAGCGCTCCAATCGCTATCGGAACGCCACTACCGCCGACAGAATCTCCAACTCCAACGCCAGAACCCGCAAATTTTGTCGGCCGCATGACTCTGATTATTCCGGTCGCGGGTGTGCGTCCGGATCAATTGCTCGACACCTATTCCGACGCACGATCAGAAGGCCGAACGCATGACGCCATCGATATAATGGCTCCCGCCGAAACGCCCGTCCTCGCGGCTGCCGACGGCAAGATCCTTAAACTCTTTCAAAGCGAAAAGGGCGGCACGACGATCTATCAGCTCTCCGCCAACCAGGAGCTCGTCTTCTATTACGCTCATCTCTCTCACTACGCCGATGGGCTAACTGAGGGCAGCGTCGTCCGGCAGGGCCAGGTCATTGCTTACGTAGGCGACACGGGGAATGCAGGCGCCGGTAATTACCATCTTCATTTCTCGATCGCAGTCGTTTCCGACCCAAAACGCTACTGGGAAGGGACCAGCATCAATCCGTATCCGCTGCTACAGAACCGAGCGCAATAACACTCCGAACGTTCGCTAATCGTGCAGATAACACGCGTAAACGATTGACGTTCATTGGAACGCCCGTTGCTCATTCACAGGCGAAACACACTGTCTAGAAGGAGCCAAAATGATCGTGATCCTGCGGTTTGTGAGTGTCGCTTTTCTTGCCTGCTTATTAATTGGTTGTACGCCGGGACCGAACAATTCAAATACTGCCGTCGCTCCCACTGCGCCTTCGCCAGCCGCGTCGACAGCGCCTGCGGCAACACCGTCAGAAACGGCGTCGGTCCAAGTCACGTTGCCACTGCTCGATGCACTGCTCAGCGACGAGAAGTTTGTGGGCCGATTGAGACAAGATCTAAAACTTTCCGACGAACAGATCGAATCGCTCAAGCGCGTCTCGAGTGCTGAAGTCGGGCGGCTTCAGAAAATCAATGCCGAAGACACCGATGGCAACGCGACCGACGCACGCACACGCGCATCAGATGAGCTCCGCAAGACTCTCGGCGAAGAGAAAGCGCGACAACTCTCGCAAGTGGCAAATGATTACTGGTCCAAGGGCGACCCGTCAACGACATCAGAAGCCAACGCCGGCACGGTCGAGATGTTGAAAGGGCCAAACGCAGTTCCGTCGGACACGCGCGTGGTCGTCAACATTCCGGCGTTTCGCATGGATCTCTTTCAGGATGGATCGCTCGTGAAGTCGTACAAGGTCGGCATTGGATATCCGGAGTTTCCACTCCCGTTCGGCTTACGTAAAGCGAATCAGATAATTTTCAATCCGACGTGGACGCCACCAGATTCTCCGTGGGTCGACAAGATGAAGAATGTGACTGCGGGTGAGACTGTAAAAGCAGGAGACAAGGACAACCCGCTTGGTCCAATCAAGATCCCGATTGGATTGCCGTCTCTCATTCATGGGGGCAAGTCGCCTGCGAAGATCGGGAAGTTTGCTTCACACGGATGTGTTGGGTTGACGAATGCGCAGATAAAAGACTTTGCGGCAATGCTCGCGAAGGCTTCAAACACTTCGGAGGTTTCAGACGGAACGATCGCCTCGTACCTGGAGGACAGAGAGAAAACAAAGACGGTGAAACTCAATCAACCCGTGCCAGTTGAGCTCCGTTACGAGACGATCGTGCTGGAAGACGGAAAGCTGCACATCTACAAAGACGTCTACGCGCAGGATTCGAACACAGAGGAGAATCTGCGAGCAGTGTTGGAAGCGAATGGCGTCAGGCTGGAAGATCTTTCAGAGCAACAACGCACCGAGATTCTCAACACCTTGAAAGATGTAAAGAAAGAGACCGTGATTGATATCAGCTCAGTGGCGAAGAAGGGTTATCCGGCGCCCGTTGATCTCGATACCGGGAACACGGATAAACGCGGAGCAAAACCGCGGATTAAGAGGTGAAGGCATTACAATCCGTGATCTCTTCCGCGGCGATCGGCGGCCCGCCTTCACCATAATAAGGACGGCCGGATTGGATTGCTTCGAAGTACTCCTCAATGCGGTCGAGTACTTCCTCGACGGTGTGAGAGTGGTAAATCGAAGTGCGGAACAGCGCGCCGCCCTGAAGGCCGCGCGTGAATTGTCCCGCAAGCTGCTTCATGCGATTGATGGCCGGAGTTTCAGGCATGTCTTCACGAAGCATGTCGAAGTACTCGTGAAGTATCGCGCGCTTGTCAGCCAGCGTCGGCTCAAAGATCTCGCGGCCGTGCATCGCGTCTTCGATCTGACGAAAGATCCACGGATTCGCCATCGCGCCGCGGCCGATTAAAACGCCATCGCAACCAGTCTCTTGAAATTTCGCAAACGCGCCTTCAATCGTCGTCACATCCCCACTGCCCGACACGGGCACACGCACAGCTTGCTTAATCTGTCGCACGAGATCCCAGTTGGCGAGACCACGATACCCCTGCTCTTTCGTGCGACCGTGCAAAGCGATGTGCTCCACGCCACAGTCTTCCGCAAGTTTTGCGGTATCGACAGCGTTGATCGTGTGGTCGTAGAAACCGGCGCGTATCTTTACGGTCAGCGGAATCGTGATCACTTTCTTGATTGCTTTGAGGATGTCAGCCAGGCGGTTGTGATCCTTGAGCAATCCTGAACCCCCTCCGTGCTTCACTACCTTCGGCGCAGGACAGCCGCAATTCACATCGAGAATATCGGCGCCAACTTCCTGCGCCATCTCCGCGGCCATGCACATCCGCTCAACCTGCCCGCCAAAAATCTGCACGGCAAACGGGCGCTCGTCTTCGTAAAACCTCATCTGCCGTTTCGACTTCGGATTGTTTCTCGTCAAACCTTCAACCGAGATGAACTCCGACACCGACAGACCAACACCGCCACGCCGCTTCAACAAGCGTCGAAAAGAGACGTCCGTAACGCCCGCCATCGGTGAAAGAACGAGCGGCGGATTGATCTCAATATCACGGATCTTGAATGGCTTAGTCACGGTTTAATCGTCACTGGCGTCCCTACTGAAACTGCGTCGTACAACTCCTTCATGTCCTCATTCTCCAACGCGACGCAGCCCCATGTCCAATCGCTTTTCGCGCCGTTCCCATGAATGTAGATCAAACCGCCGAGCTTCGTGTACTGCGGCGGGGCCGTCTTTTTCCGGTGCGCTTCGACGATCGCGTCGTACTGGGCCTTTGTGATCAGCCCCGTGCGCAAACCGCGTTCAGCGTCCTCGACATTCGGATAGCTGACGCCAAGCGACAGGTAATAAGCGCTCTTGTTGTTCTTCACGAAGACGTAGAAATCGCCCTCGGGTGTCGCGCCATCACCTTCGCGCACTTTATCGGCAACCGGGCTAAAACCCAGCCCGATCCGATAAGTCTTCAGTAAAGTTTTATCGGAATAGAACTCGAGTTTATGTTCGCGCTTGTAAA
>DASYPN010000102.1:0-1734 GCA_036006625.1 Pyrinomonadaceae bacterium
CTGTCCAGATGTTCATGGATGCACCGCGGGAGTTTGTCTACGACCGCAACAGGATTTATCAACCGGCAAACTACGGCGGCGGATATTCGATGCGCGAAGTGACGATGCGCACCGGGCTGGTGAGATCACTAAACGTGGTCACGGTTGATGTCGCGTTGCAGACCGGTCTCGCGCGCATCGCCAATCTGGCGAATAGATTTGGTTTGCCAAAGCCCGAGCGTTATCCCGCGCTCGCATTGGGCACGGAAGAAGTTACCCCACTCGAATTAGCAAGTGCTTACGCGGCTTTTGTGAATGACGGAAAGCGTGTCGAAGCGAAGGCGATAACAAGTGTCGGTGAGCCACCTGCCACACACGCTGCACCAGTGGCTGTGGATCAGGTTGTCAGTCCGACGACTGCGTACATGATCACCAACATGCTTGCTGGTGTTATTGAGCGTGGCACTGCTCGCAAAGCTCGCGGCGCTGTTCGCGGTACCGCAATCGCAGGCAAGACGGGAACGTCTCGCGATGGTTGGTTTGTGGGCTATTCGCCGAATCTTGTGTGTGTTGTGTGGATTGGTTTCGACGACAACAAACAGCTTGGACTAACCGGCGCCGAGGCTGCCTTGCCTGCCTGGGTTGATTTCATGAACGACGCGATTGCGTTGCGACCCGATCTGGGTGGAGAGAACTTCGAATGTCCGGAAGGGATCAAGTTTGTCGAGATTGATTCCGCGACGGGACTGATTTCGACTGTGACTTGTCCGGTGCGTGAGTTGATCGCTGTTACCGATCGAATGGCGCCGAGTATGGAGTGCTACCTGCACGGAAATCTGCCGCCGCAAACCAGTCCTTTTGCTGAAGAAAGTGAATCGACTAGAGAAGAGGTCGCGGTGACAAAGCGCGTGCCTCCTCCGCTTAACGATTACAGAGTGACGAGGGTTAATATCGATCCAAATGGTCGTCGTGCGCTTGTGAATGATATGCGGTAGTGTCTCAGTATCGTTCCAATATCACTTGCGCGATGGCGTGCTCGCTTGTGTGTGAGATCGTGAGATGAGTAGCGGTTGCTCTGAAGTCTTTGAATACCTCCAGCACCTGCCCGGTAAAGATTAGATACGGCGCACCGTTTTCTTTCGACGCAACCTCGACGTCCTGCCAACTGATTCCACCACGCCAGCCGGTCTGCAACGCTTTCAGCGACGCTTCTTTTGCCGCGAAGCGCGCTGCATAATGCTGTGCGGACACCGCGCCGCGCGAGTCGCAGTACTGGCGTTCCGCTGCCGTAAAGACGCGCTCGGCGAAGCGCGGGGTGCGTAGGAGCACTTCGCGAATTCGTGCAACTTCGATAATGTCTATACCAATGGAAATGATCACGACTGATGACCAACTGAGCAAAGCTGGATTTTACTGGCGCGAGCTCGACGGCGTGCGCGCACTCATCTGTGCTCCGCTCGAAGAAGATGGTTTCGTAAACGGCTTCTCAACACGCATCGGTGGTGTCAGCGACATGCCTGCCGATGCTCTGAGCCTCGCCGGCTTCAACGACGACGCGGCGGAGAACATTCTGGAGAATCGTCGCCGCTTTCTCAAGCTTTTTCCGGGAGACTGGGCCCTCGCTGGCTGCTGGCAAATTCACGGCGCCGATATTCGCGTGGTCCACAAAAGGGAAGAAGCGAAGCCGGCGGAGAACGAGCGTGGCGATACGATTTTCTGCGATGTCATCGTTAGTGATGCAAAAGGAGTGTTGGC
>DASYPN010000103.1:0-25940 GCA_036006625.1 Pyrinomonadaceae bacterium
CAGCACGATGCTCGGGTGATTCCGCAGACGCTTGACGTTGTCGATCGCTTCGGCGCGAACACTGTCTAGAAACTCCTGCGTCGCCGGATACATGCTGCAAGCGAACATGAAATCCTGCCAGACAAGAATTCCCATCTCGTCACACAGTTCATAAAAGTCGTCCGCTTCGTAAATCCCGCCGCCCCAAACGCGCAGCATGTTCATATTGCTGTCACGGACGGATTTGAGCAGAAACCGGTATTTTTCTTTGGTGATGCGAGTTGGAAAACTGTCGGCGGGAATCCAGTTTCCACCCTTTGCGAAGACGGGAATGCCGTTGACTACGAACATAAAACTCTGACCTGTGTCATCGCGTTGCTGGCGGAGTTCAAGAGTTCGTAGTCCGGTTCGCGTCGTCTTTTCGTCCGTAACTCGGCCGTTTACGAGGCTGCGAGCGCGAAAGCTGTAGAATGGTTGCGCGCCGAGTCCGTTGGGCCACCACAACTTCGGGTGAGTGACAAAAAAGTTGAAAGTGACTCGATTAATTCCTTGTTTGAGATCTATCTGTTGTTTGCCGGCAGGCAATTTATCACTCACGTTTTCAAATGAAATCGTAGCGGCACCCGCACTGCTCGCTACAACCTCGACATTCGCAGTCACATCGGCGGCGGTGGGGGTTATGCTTTTAACCACGACCTGAATGTCGTTGATGCGGACCTGGTCCCACGCCTCGAGGGAAACGGGACGCCAAATCCCACTCGTGACAAACCGCGGACCCCAATCCCAGCCGTAGTGGTACGGCGCTTTGCGCGTGAACGGCGAAGTCTTCTCACCCTGATCGTTCGGCGCTGGAAGTTGATAGTTCAACTTCGCCATCACCGGCAGAATCTCGTTAACAGGCGATCGAAAAACGATTCGCAGCGTGTTGTCGCCGGCTTTCAACTTCGGTTTGGCGTCGACTCGCCAGGTGCGAAACATGTTGTCGGCACTCAGCACGAGTTGCTCGTTGAGATAAACCTGCGCGTAGGTGTCGAGGCCCTCGAAGACGAGCTCAACATTCTCGCGTTCAAGAGTTTGCGGTGCGATCTTGAATGCGGTTTGGTACTCCCAATCTTTCTTGTCGATCCACTGTTGCTTCTTTTCGTTGTCGCGATAAAACGGATCGTCGATCAACTTGTTTGCGAGCAGATCGGTGTGCACACAACCCGGCACAGTCGCGTCGTGCCAATCCGTTTTGCCGACTTCATGGAACTGCCATCCAGTGTTGATTTGCATCACCATTTTGCCGTTATTTGCGCCCGCGCGAGTCGATTGACCATGTGCAGCAACGGTGGGAAGCAGGAGCAAAATCGGGCCAAGCCACCAGTATAGTTTTGTGCTCAACGGTAAACTTCTCCGAAAATTTTTATTTTGCTTTCTGAATTGACGCCTGATAAAAGATGCGCGTGCTGAAGCCAACTCGACGAACGATCATCCTGCTATTAGCAGTCGCTATTTTGCATCATGTGTCAACTCTCTCGATCCGAGGAGCGACGCTGAGTCAGGAAAAACCCGCTGATCTCGCGGCGCGTGCGGCGCATTTGCGACGCGGTGTGAATCTGAGTCATTGGTTCTCCCAGGCTGCGAATTACTCTAAAACACATCTCGAAACTCACACCACTGCGCAGGACATCGCGCTCATTAAGTCGATGGGTTTCGATCATGTGCGCTTTCCGATCGAACCGGCGCCGTTGCTCGCGGATACGCCCGATCCCTCGATACTCAACACTGCGTATTTGCAGTACGTCGACAACGCGCTCGACATGATTCTGGCCACGGGTTTGGCAGTGGTTATCGATATCCATCCGAGCGACGAGTTCAAACTCCGCATGAATCGAGAAGAGCGAAATATCGAGGCATTTGCGAAATTCTGGCGCGCTTTTGCTACTCATCTGTCGAAACGAGATCCGAATCTCGTGTTTCTCGAAGTCATCAACGAGCCGATGGTCGAGGACGGTTATCGCTGGTATGGAATACAGGGAAAACTGATCGCGGCGATCCGTGCCGGGGCGCCGAATCACACGATCGTTGCCTGTGGTCATCGCTGGTCTGGACTCTACGAGATGCTTTTTCTCGACCCGTATTCAGACCCAAACGTGATCTACAATTTTCATTACTACGAGCCATTTGCGTTCACGCACCAGGGCGCAACGTGGGCTGGTCCAAATCTGCCGTTCTACAAAAATGTTCCGTATCCGTCGTCGCCCGACGCCGTGAAACTCGTGCTCGACACCGTTCAGGATGAGCCGGCGAAGTACAACCTGCTTCGTTATGGTGAAGAGAACTGGAACGCTGCGCGAATCGACAGGGAACTCGGGATGGCTGCCGCGTGGGCTGCGAAATATCATGTGTTCATCACGTGTAATGAGTTTGGGGCGTTTAGGAAGGTGGTGCGAGCGGGCGACAGGGTGATGTGGCTTCACGACATGCGCCTCGCGCTCGAGAAACACGGCATCGGTTGGACCATGTGGGATTATGCCGGCGGTTTCGCTGCCGTGAATAAAACGAATGGCCACGCGCAGGAAGATCCGGAGTTGTTGAAAGCTCTCGGCTTAAAACCTTAGACCGCTGGATATCAGAGACCATGAAAAGAACTCTAACCATTGCGCTGTTTTTGTTGGTCGTTAGTTCGATAGCTTTCGCGAATTCGCGGCCGGGTAAAAGAGTCTCGTTTAATCAGGGTTGGCGCTTTCATCTCGGCGATGTCGCGAACGCGCAGGACACGGGTTTGGACGATTCGCAGTGGCGGCAACTCGATCTGCCGCACGATTGGAGTATCGAGGGTGAGTTTAGTGAAAACGCGCCAAGCGGTACGGGAGGGGGAGCGTTGCCAGGTGGGTTGGGTTGGTATCGGAAGACGTTCACCGTGCCGATGACTTCCAAAGGAAAGTTGGTCTTCGTCGATTTTGACGGCGTGTATCGCAACAGTGAGGTTTGGATTAACGGTGAGTATCTCGGAAAGCGTCCGTATGGTTACATCTCATTCGCGTACGAGTTGACACCGCATCTGATCTACGGTGGTGGTCCAAACGTCATCGCCGTTAAGGTCGATAACTCGCAACAACCAAATTCGCGTTGGTATTCAGGCTCAGGTATCTATCGAAACGTTTGGTTGACGACACTCGATCCGGTGCACGTCGAACAATGGGGCACTTACGTAACAACGCCCGAGGTTGACGCACAATCAGCGACGGTCATCGTAAAGACGAAGGTGAGTAACGGTTCCAACAGTGCTGCCCCGGTAAATCTCACGACGATTATTCAGGACGCGAATGGAAGGGAAGTAACGCGGACTGTTGCAAAAGAAGTGGCTGCAAAAGGCGCGCACGCTGAAGTGAGTCAAACATTGAAAGTTTCGTCGCCGATGCTCTGGTCAGACGATCATCCGTACGTTTACAAAGTCATCTCGCAGTTGCAGCAGGGCGCAAAAGTTACCGATCGATATGAAACGCCGCTGGGCATTCGCAGCTTTCGATTCGACGTTAACAAGGGTTTCTTCCTCAACGGCAAACCCGTGAAGATTCGCGGCGTTTGTGATCATCACGATCTCGGTTCGCTCGGCGCAGCAGTCAACACACGCGCGATCGAGCGACAGCTCGAGATGTTGAAGGAGATGGGTGTCAACGGCCTTCGCACGTCACACAATCCGCCGGCCCCGGAACTGCTCGAACTGACAGACAAGATGGGTTTCATCGTGATGGACGAAGCATTCGATATGTGGAAGATCGCGAAGACGAAATACGATTACCATCTCGATTGGGACGAGTGGCACAAGCGCGATCTGGAAGACATGGTGCTGCGCGATCGAAACCATCCGAGTATCATCATCTGGAGTATCGGCAACGAGGTTGTGGAGCAGTGGAACAACAATCCCACCGGTGGGACCATTGCCAAAGAGCTGGGCGCCATCGTTCGCAATCTCGATCCCACACGCCCAATCACCTCCGCGACAAATGGGGTAAGCCGCGACAACAAAGTGATCATGGAAGGCGGACTGGATCTGGTCGGCACGAATTATGCGCAGGCGAAACTTGCTGAATTTCCGAAGATGTTTCCGGGACGTCCCATAATCGGCGCCGAAACAACTTCCGCTCTTAACACTCGCGGCACTTACAACATGCCTTCGGATAAAATTCTTCGTTGGCCCAGAAAGTGGGACGAAGTTCTTAGAGATGGAAATCCTGACTTCACTTGTTCGGCGTACGACAATTCCAGCGCTCCCTGGGGCTCGACACACGAAGAGACGTGGAAACTCGTCAAGAAACACGATTTCTTCTCGGGCATGTACATATGGACCGGTTGGGATTACATCGGAGAGCCGACGCCATATCCGTGGCCTGCTGTCAGTTCGTATTTCGGAATCATCGATCTCGCCGGGTTCCCGAAAGATGTTTACTATATGTACCAAAGCGAGTGGACCAATAAGCCGGTGCTGCATTTGTTTCCACACTGGAACTGGAAGCCAGGCCAGCAAGTTGACTTGGTGACGTACTTCAATGCTGATGAAGTTGAGCTCTTTCTGAACGGGCGCTCGCTCGGGACAAAACGCAAGCAAGGCGACGACGTACTCGTATTCTGGCGCGTCCCATTTGAGCCTGGAGTGGTAAAAGCGGTATCGCGAAAAAATGGCCAGGTAGTGCTCACCAAAGAAGTACGAACCGCGGAAGAGCCGGCGAGAATAGTTTTAGTTCCCGATCGGAAAACAATCAAAGCTGACGGTACCGATCTTTCATTCGTGACGGTGAAGGTAGTCGATCGCAACGGAATGGTGGTTCCGATGGCTGATAACCTTATAAAGTTCAAGGTCATTGGCGACGGGAACATCGTTGGTGTTGACAACGGTTACCAGGCCAGCCACGAGTCGTTCAAGGGAAAACAGCGCAAGGCTTTTCACGGGCTGGCGCTCGTGATCGTTCAGGCGAAACAGAATGCGGGCCGGATCTATCTCGAAGCAACCGCCGATAAGCTGCAGGCTGCTTCAGTTGCTATCAACACGCGCTGAGTTGTTAAGATGTTGGACCATTGTAAGTACCACCTGCGGTAGCGGGTGGGTACGAAGTCAAAACGTTGCGACGCATAAACCTCAAAAAAGCAAACGTGGCGCGGGCGGATACGATTCGCTATATCAATCGTCAAATCGTCCTCAACTACGTGCGTGAGAAGGAGCCAATCTCACGCGCGGAGATCTCTCACGAGACGGCGTTACAGCGATCGACAGTTTCTTTGATCGTCGATGAGCTGAAGACGTCGGGATTGATTTACGAGATCGAGGGTGAATCGACTGGTGGACGTCCGCCGAGTTTGCTGCGTTTGCGGGCTGGCGGGTTTATGGCGATCGGTGCTGATGTGGGTACAGCACAAACAACAGTCGCCGTTGCTGATCTGGTGGGACGAGTTGTCGACAAGGAAGTGTTTGATACGAATCCTGATGTGACTGCGACGTATCGCCGATTGCTTTCGGTGATACAGCGATTCATCAAGACTCATTCAAACATCGAAGGCATCGGCGTGTGTGTGCCCGGACTCGTCGATCCGGAAACAGGCACGGCGCTTTTCGTTCCACACTTCAAGTGGCGCAACTGGGCGCTCGCGAATGATCTGCGCGAGAGTACAGGACTGCCCGTCACGGCCGATAACGACGCGAACGCTGCGGCACTCGCTGAGTTGTGGTTGGGCCGACCCGAGATTCGCGATGTGCGCGACTTCATCCTGGTCCTGGTTGAGGAGGGATTAGGAACCGGGATCATCTTCGATGGCCAGGTGTATCAGGGAGTGGCGGGAGCGGCCGGTGAGTTTGGTCACATGACGATCGGAAGAGGAGCTCCGGTTGCGTGCGCAGCGGGAAGTGAAAAGTGTTGGGAGGCGTTTGCGTCAGAGCGTGCGGCGTTAGCGCGTTATCGACAGCGACGCGGCAGTGCAGGCGATTCTGAGATCTCGTTTCGACGATTGATGGACAATGCGCTTTCGAAAGACGGTGCTGCGAAAGAGGCGTTGCTCGAAACGGCCCACTATCTTGGGTTGGGAATTTCGAATCTTACGAAGGGGCTGAGTCCGGAGGCCGTGATCCTTGCCGGCGATATCGCGCGTGTTTGGCCGCTCATATCCGATGAGCTGCGAAGTACGCTTGCCGAGAACACGATCTGCAGTGGTCTTCCTTCCACGCCGGTCTTTGCATCGACGCTGGGTGACGACACTCGGCTGATGGGTGCACTCAGCCTGGTCCTCGCTCGAAAGTTCGCTTCAGTCGTCCCTGCCTGAGAGATTTTTTAGCCACAGATGAACGCGGATGGAGACTGATTAATTCAGAATTTTGGAAAGCTCCCCGAAAATATCAATATCCATCTAAAGTTGGACGAGGGTCTCCACCCGAGATCTCATCACATTGCTCAGAGTTCTTGTAATCGCGCGGAAGAGAGAGTTCGCGGCATCGGTGTTGCCTAGCGAATTTTCGGGAAAGCAACAACCCTCGGTTCTGCACAGTCCGGTATTAAAGAAAACTTAGTTAGCCATAAAAAAGTCTTGACAAAGATCGAGGAACGGTAGTACTAAGGCTTTTGTCCGGTCGTGCAACAAACCTCTAAGTCGAAATTTTGATAAGTGAGAGCTTTGCTTTTGGGGTCGTACGACAACCCTGAACGCTTCTGAAGCGTCGCTTTTGTCGGGTCGTACAACAAACCTCAAAACAGGTTCATAGTCTGAAGCTTTTAGGTACCTGGATTTCGCTCCAAACGGAGGAGAGTATGACTTCACTAGACCAGCGCAGGCTCTACGCGACGCTAATCATTTCCATCTTCGTGTTCTCCATGACGGCTCTTTCCGCGGTCGCACAAACCACCGGTAGTGCGACACTGCGCGGCACCATCAAAGATCCGCAGGGAGCCATCATCCGTGGAGCGACCGTCACGCTCACCAACGAGCGAACCAAAGACGAGCGCAGTGCAAAATCGAGTGAGGACGGCACGTACACCTTCGCTGCCGTTGCGCCCGGCACTTACACGATGAAAGCGGAAGCGTCGGGCTTCAAAGTTTCGCAGCAGGCTGGTCTGACAATCGAGACGAGCGGCACTCAGGGCATCGACATCACCATGGAGGTGGGCCAGCCAACTGAGACTGTCACGATTACGGCGGGCGCTGAACAACTGCAAACAGAAACGGGCGCCAAGGAGCAGACGATCACTGCGAAGCAGATCGATAACCTTTCGATCATCAGCCGCAGTTCTCTCGAACTCCTGCGTATCCTTCCGGGCGTCGTGGCTCCGGATAACACATCGCTCGAGAGTATTTCGTTTGGCGGGGGCGCGAACGCTAACGCTAATTATCACGTGAACGGTTTGCGCGGCGAGCAGAACAACGTGACCATCGACGGCTCGCGCATGATCGATATCGGCTCGAACAACGGCACGGTCATCACTGCCAATCCTGACATGGTTCAGGAAGTCAAAGTCCAGACCAGCAACTACGCTGCTGAGCACGGCACGAGTGCAGTGCAAATCAGCGCGACGACCAAAGGCGGCGGCAGCGGATTCCACGGTTCGGTTTACGATTACATGCGGCACTGGCGCTTCCAGGCCAACGATCGTTCGAACAGTATTAATTCAACTCCGGGCAACATCATCGATCGCCCGAAGAGCAAGTACAACTATCCCGGCGGCAACATCGGCGGTCCTGTTCTTTTGCCCTGGACCAACTTCAATAAGAACCGCGACAAGTTGTTTTTCTTTGTGGGATTCGAACTCTATCGCCAGCAGGTTGACGAGGGTTCGAAGTTGTTGCGTGTGCCAACGCTGAAAGAGCGAACAGGCGATTTCAGCGAAACTACAGGCATCTTTTCTGATCCCGGGCCCGATGGGATCGCCGGCAACTCTGACGACATTCCACTGCCAGGTGTTCGAGTTCCTGCAGGATGCAATGCCGGGGGGCTTGTGGCGGGGACCAGGGCACTAAACGTGAGTCCCTGCGTTCATCCGCTTGGCAGGGCTCTTTTGAATCTCTTTCCAGCACCCAATCGTACTGTTCCCTTTGGACAGAACAATTACGTTTATAGCGTGCTGAGACCCAACGATAGGAACCAGTTCACATCAAGATTCGACTACTCCATCAGCGAAAAGACCAAAATGTACGTACGCTTCGCGCGTGAGTACGAAGAGCAGGGTTTTCCGCGCGGCTTGTGGTGGGATTCATCAGCGTATGAACTTCCAGGAAAACTCACGAGCAAGAACCTTGGTCGTTCAATAGTTGTGAATCTGACTAATATCCTCAACTCCAGCACGACGAACGAGATTCTGTTCAGCGCCAGCAAGTTGAAGCTGAATTATGATTTCGCTGAACCCGACAAGGTATCGTGGACAGGTCTTGGTCTTACGCCCGTTGGTTTCTTCTCGACCAGCAATCCAAACATTCCGGCGAGTCTTCAGAACAAGAACCCGTACGTTCCGCTCAGCGTCATCACCTGGGGCCAGGGAGATTTTCATACTGCTTACGGCTATCCGATTCTAGCTTGGAACGACAGCTTTGCAATCACGGATAACCTGGTGAAGGTTCAGAATACCCACACATTGAAGTTTGGCGCGTTTGTGGAGCAGGCAAACAAGCGGCAGCAATCAAACGCGGATACCAATATCGTGACTGCGCAGTGGGGCCAGACCACTGGAACCGGAACTAACTTTGGCGACGTCTTCGTCGGCAAGCCGATTGAGTTCACGCAAGCCACCACGCGCCCAATCGATAACTTCCGTTATTACAATTACGAGTTCTACGCGCAAGACAGTTGGAAGATGCGGCCGAATTTGACATTCGAGTATGGAATGCGCGCCGCGTATCTGCCGCAGAACTTTGAACGTAAAGGTTTGGGTGTGTTGTTTGATCCCGCTTCTTACGTTCGCGGAGCAGGACCGTTTCTAAACGGCGACCGCACACGACCGAACGGCTACAAGCTGGCTGCTCGTGACGAAATCCCGAAGGGCGTGCTGCCGAACCTGCCAGTGCAGTGGATGCCGCGATTCAACGTAGCGTGGGATGTCGGCGGCAAGGGTGATCTGGTCCTTCGCGCCGGCGCCGGCCTTTTCTACAACCGTGTGCAGGGTAACTACGATTACTACTCCAGCGGCGAAATGCCGAACACCTACAGTTCAACTGTCGATACTCCGTGGGCCTCAGCCAACGGACTCTCGTTCGGTGACCTGACCACGCTTAATCCATTCACCAGCAACGTTGGCGCAATCAACGTAAACTCGCGCGATATTCAATCGAATGAAATACCGAGAGTCGCGAACATGAGTTTCACGATTGAGAAGAGATTGCCGATGAACAACATCCTTGCCGTCGCTTATGTCGGCACGCAGGGACGGCATCTACCGCAGCGACGCAACGCCAACATCATTCCGCTCGGAAGGTTGCTGAACGGAACGCTTCCGCTGAACGGCTCAGTACCGGTAGACAATCCCGATGGGCCGAGCACACCGACGCGGAGTTTCACGTCGATAAACCTGGCTGATCCCGCGCAACGCGGAGTCTTAGCTGCAGGGGTGCTAAGAGGATTTAGACCATTCGATGCTTTCAACTCAGTTGGTCTGTTTCAGTTCACCGGTACGTCGACGTATCATTCGTTGCAGGCGACTCTTAGCCATAACGGAAGAAACCTACAGTACTTTGCCACCTACACATTCGCCAAGGCTCTTGGAACTGTAGCCACAGCCGAGAGTGACGGCGCCGCGTGGGCGGATCCAATCGACACGCGAAACAGAAGCTGGGGTGTCCTGCCCTTCGATCGAACGCACGTGTTCAATCTGTCTTACAACTGGACCGTGCCTAAACTAGCGCGTGGAGGATTCTCGAACGGGTTTACTGATGCCGTCTTCAACGGTTGGCAGGTGTCAGGTATCACCACGGTTCAAAGCGGCACACCGCTTCGCCTGAGATTTACCGGCGCGCTTGCGCAAACTGCTCAGGCGGTGGCGTGGTACGGGTCCGATGCGTTCAATGGTACGAATGCGGGTGCCAGCATCGGCGCAATCACTCCGATTTACCTTGGCAATCCGGCACTGGGCGGCACGGCTACGGGAAGCAAGATCTATGACATCTCGAAGCTTGCAATCCCGTCGTTTGGCAATACGGGTCCATCACAGCCGCCGTTCTACATTCGCACTCCGGGCCGGAGCAATTTTGACATCTCCTTCTTCAAGAACTTCAACATTACTGAAGAGAAGAAGATTCAATTCCGAACCGGACTATTCAACATCTTCAACCAGGCGTATCCGACTCAGCTCAATGTCACCTCCACCAACCCGGCAGACAGTGATATCTACCTGGCGCTGGACACCGAGTGTGACCCGAAGAATGTAGTCCGCCGTCCGACTGGAGATGGTGGCAACGTCGCGGGTATTTGCGATCCAACAAAACCCTTCAGGTTTACGCAACGGACGCTCGACAACTTCGGTAAGATCCAGACCAAGCGTGGCCGTCGCATAGTGGAGTTTGCACTGAAGTTTTACTTCTAAGTCGCCGGCCAAGGCGGGGGGCACAATCTCGGCGCGAGGAGCAGGTCACCGCTTCTCGCGCCGTTTCGCTTTTGCGAGTTGAGGTGTACGCTACGGACTTGGACTGCGTCCAAGTCCGCAACCTGATCCCAAGACTGAGTCCATGCAATCAGATGTTCGCATCTTCTGCTGTTGTCTGTTGGGCCTGCTGTTGAGTACGGCAGTGGTAGCTCAGACGGAAGTGGAACGCAGACAACGGGTCACTGACACAAACGACGCAATCATTAGTGGGCGTGTCTCGCTTCCGTCCGGGTTCACGCTCGAAGGTTATGCGCGCATTACTCTAAGAACCGACCAAAGTATTCTTTCGACTATTTACACCAACAGCAGCGGCGAATTTCAGATCAGAAACTTGAGCCAGGGTATTTATTTCGTCGAAGCCGAGATTTCAAAGAGCAACTTCGAACCTGTTGTGCGAAGAGTGGAACTGGGCCGCGGTTTGACGGTGACGGTGAACCTTGAGCTAAGAGAGAAGAAGAATCCATTGGGTGATCGCGCCGGCCATGTTGTTTCTGCTGCTGAACTAAAACAAACGATACCTTCCGCTGCGAAGAAGCAATACGAGCTCGGACTGAAGTTTGTGAGTAAGGGAAACTATCAGGAGGCTGCGAGTCACTTTCAGGAAGCACTCACAATCTATCCGGAGTATCTCGCGGCGCGCAACGATCTAGGCGCGCAGTATCTGAAGTTGAAACAGCTCGACGAAGCGCAGAAACACTTTGAGATCGTGCTGGCCAACGATCCAAAGAACTTCAACGCAAAGTTCAACACGGGTTTGGTCCAGGTCGAACGGCACAATTACACGGACGCGATTGCGTTACTCAATCAGGCGGTGGCGATTGATAGTTCGCGTCCGGTGGCGCGGCTCTGGATCGGAATCGCGAAACTCGAGTTGGGAGATCTTGAAGTTGCCGAACAGGAATTGACGCGGGCATTAATAATGGGCGGCGCTGATTGTGTTGCGGCACACTATCATCTCGCGCGGATTTATTTCAGTCGCGGAGCGATTCAAGATGCGACGCGGTCGGTGCAGGCGTACATTCAACAGGCGCCGCGTGGCGAGTTCATCAAGGAAGCAAAAGAACTCGAACAAAAAATAAACCGCAGATAAAACGGATTATTGACTGATTACAAAGCTCGTGGAGCGACTGATCTCGTTATTTACAGTTATCCTCAGCTCATACTTGCCCGGCTGGAATTTATCAATCGCAAACGATCCGGCGTATTTAATCTGCCCGTGCTCATCGGCGGGTGGGAGCTCACCGGATGTCGTCCCCAGTGATTTATTGTTCTGCAGAATCTCCAACGTCATCTGCATCGGTTTCGTCACGCCCTTTCCCGGCCAGGCGGTGAAGAAATACGCAATTTGTTTCGTCGTGTTGCGGTCGATTTGTTCACCGAGGTTCGGATAAACGAGCAATTCGCCGAATCGCAATGGCTGATCGCGTAGTTGCTCTGCCGCGCTAAGACGCTCGGCTCTCTTCAAAACAGCCACGCTGCTGAGTCTTGGTTTGCTCTCGTCGCTGGAGTAAATCTCCAAAGGCGTGGTGCTGACGCTCACGCTGCCCGTTGCGGCATCATGCGAAATCAGTTGCACGTGGTATTTTCCCGCACGTAATTGAGCTTCTCTATAAAAAAGGACATCGCCTTTTTTCGCCGACTCCAGATTCTGAATCGGTCCGTTCAAAGCGTAATGCTGGCTCAGTTTCTGAACGATTTGATCGGACTCATCGCGCACGAGAGCTACGATCGAGAAATCCGAGTTGTAAGTCTTGTTGTCGCTGCTCGGGGAAAACTTGAACGAAGCAAGCTGCGCTTCGGCAAGAATCAACGTCAAGCCATTCTGGCCAGGCGACGGATAACTGAGCGCGCTGCTGTGCAGGATGTTTTGAGTGCCGCTGCTCTTCCAGTTTCTGGCGGCTGCGATTGCAGGCACTTCGTAATCGAGTATCGGTAGCTGGCCCGCGGCTTCAACCGCGTAGTAGCCCTGGCGCGATTGAATTTCGACATTCGGACGCGTCACTTTCACACTGATACGGCGGAAACGACCATCGTATTCCTTGTTTTGCGGCACGTAGGTGAGGAAGTAGTACGCGTTCATATCGTCGTCGATGCGACGGAGCCCGTTAGTCAGATCGTTAGTATCGTGAATCAGAAAACCGCCCGTCTGATCCGAGAGCATGCCGAGACCGCTGCGTGGATCAAAGCGCAGCAGATCCTCGTTTCGCTCGAGCGATCTCATGTACGGGCCGGTGCTGCCGCGGTCGTTGCCACGCGCCTGTTGGGCCATGCGTGCGGATGCGATCGAGTTCAATTCACGCGCAGCTTCGATAGTATTGCTTTCCGCGCGTAAACCCGCGGCATCGACTGCATAAATACTCACATTCGCGCGGTTCGCCGCGTTGACGACAGCTGGAAACTTCGTCATTACGGCCGGCGGAATTTTCAGACCTTCCGAAAAGAAGATGATTGTCTTGCGTCCCGGCAGGTTTTGCATGGGAGCGATTACCGCCAGCAGGCTATTGATCGTTGCAAATCCTTCCTGATCGCGTTCCAGGCGTTCGTATTGATCGAGCATCTGGGTTTGCATCTCGAGCAGCTTCTGCTGAATTGCGGCCTGACCGATGTTATCTGCTTCAGCGGCAGCGCCGGAACTGTTCTGAGCCGCACCGGCGGCAGCAGCCGCTGACGCTGATCCTGATATCTGGTTATCGAGATTGATAACGCGTTCGGTATTTGAGCGCATTTTCTCTGCGCCCGAGACATACGTGGAAGTCGAAGTCCCCGTCGCTGTCTCAACTGCGCTTTGAACCAGTTGCGCGTCTTCAGTGAAAGGCTGAATTGTGCGGAGGCTCTGGTCGATTCCGAAGACGCCCGTGAAATTGCCGGGACCCATCGTCTCCTGCGCGTAGGAGAGTCCGGCTTTTTTCGCGAGCGCTCGAGCTTCCGGTGAGAGGCGATCAAAAACGAGCGCGGTAACTGTTGGTGTTGATCGTCGCTGAGGCGCTGTCGTGGTTACGGGCGGAGCGCCGGTTACCTTGTCGTCCTTTGTTTCAGTCCTGGCTGGGGCTCCTTCTCGTGCGACGAAGCGAAACGACTCGACTTTCTGCTGTACGCCGTCTTCGAGAACCTCAAAATCCGCTTGCTGGAGGTCCCTGATCGGCCGTCCTTTTTTATCCTTCACGACGACGTCGAGCCGAACTTCATTGCTGCGCACACGAACGACGTCGTCCTGATCCTGAGCGGGTGTTTGCGGACGCGTCAGGACAGTCGAAAAGCCGGTCGAAACGATGAGTAAAAGACTGAGAAATGTCTTCATTTTTTGTGCTTTGAGTATGCCACAAATCCGGGCGCGTGAACACGTAATTCGCGGCCAATTATTGTATAATCCGACCTACTTTAGGGGCTCGCCTGGATTTATAAATGGCACTGAAAAAAGTACGGCGCGGAGCTGTCGCAATTATCGGAGGTTTAGTCGCTGCGGCAGTGTTGGCTGGTTCCGTCTCCGCACAGCGTCCGGCCGATGTTGAGCGAGAATTTGAGCGCGCGACGCAACTCCATCAGGCCGGAGATCTGCAAGGTGCGGTGCGCGCGTACCTCGCGATTCTGAACACCAATCCGGCGCGCGTGGACGTGCGATCAAATCTCGGCGCGGCCTACGCCGCGCTCGGGCGATACGAAGAAGCAATCGACCAGTACAAACGAGCGCTGGTTATCGACGGCTCGAATCATGCAATCCGTTTCAATCTCGCGTTGGCTTACTACAAGGCGGCGTGGTTCTCCGAAGCGGCGGCTGAGTTGGAACGGTTTATTGCTGCGGAGCCGAATAGTCCCGCGGCAGCGAATGCGCGTTTGGTGCTCGCGGATTGTGATGTCCGGCTCGGCGAGTACAAAAAAGTTATTGAGTCGCTGTCGCCGCTTGCAGATGCCGATCCTGAGAATCGAACGATTGCTTATCTCCTCGGCAGCGCGCTTATCGGAGACAATCAGTTAGACAAGGGACAGGCGATCATCGATCGTTTGTTTCGTCACGACGATTCTGCCGAGGCGCACCTGCTCATGTCTTCGATACTGTTGTTGGCAGACGACGCGCAGAGTGCTCTCAAGGAAGTGCAACGCGCAATCGAGTTGAATGCAAAACTGCCTGCTGTTCAGGCGTGGTACGGTCGTGTGTTGATGCGTTTAGGCGACACGGAAAAAGCGAAAGCTGCTTTTATGACTGAGTTGGCGAGCAACGCAAACGACTTTGATTCCAATCTGTATCTCGGAGTTTTGCTGCGACAGGATAAGCAACTCGATGAAGCGCGCACGCATTTGCAGCGCGCGATTCAACTCCGTCCGCGTGAGCAATACGCTCGTTATCATCTTGCGGCAGTTTATGCAGCGGCGGGTAAACCCAGGGATGCTTTGCCGCTGCTCGAGGGTGTGTTGAAGGAGCACGGAGATTTTGTCGAAGCTCGTGTCCTGCTGGCGTCGGTTTATTACCGGCTCAATCGAAAAGAAGACGGCGATCGGGAAAAGGCGCTCATTCAGAAATCGAATGCCGACCAACAGGCCAAACAACCAGGACCGGATGAACGCTGATAAAAATCCGTATTTAAATCCGCGTTTATCCGTGTTACCGCTAATCGCTGTGTTGCTGGTGTGTTCGGTAACAGCGTCAGCACAGTCCACAAGCGAGTTTGATCGTTTCGTGAAACTAGCCGACGAAGCTCGCCTTGCAGAACGTTTCGACGACGCGATCTCGCTCTACGGCCAGGCGTTGAAGGTCAAGCCAAAGTGGTCCGAGGGATGGTGGTATATCGGCGCGATCTTCTATCAGCGCGATCTCTACCCGCAGGCTCGTGATGCTTTCCAGAACCTCGTTGCACTCGAACCCGAACGAGGTCCAGCCTGGGCGATGCTCGGTCTATGCCAGTTTCAGACCGCCGAGTACGAGCAGTCCGCGTTCGCATTACAGAAAGCACGGACGTTAGGCGTCGGCGATTCTTCGGAATTGGCCGGCGTAGTTCGTTATCACATAGCGTTGCTTTACGTCCGTTTCGAATACTTCGAGAGCGCCTACGATGTGTTGATGGAATTCGTGCGGCTTGGTCACGAAACTCCGAAGGTCGTCGAGGCTTTTGGTCTGACGATGTTGCGAATGCCATTGCTGCCGAAAGACATTCCTTCCGATCAGAGAGAGAAAATTTTATTGGCGGGCCGGGCGGGATACAACATGGCGGCGCGACGTTTGGACCAGGCGCGCGCTGCTTTCGACACGCTACTGTCGCAGTATCCAAACGACGCAAACGTCCATTACGCTTTCGGCGTCTACATGCTGCCGCAGGATGCGGACCTCGCGATGAAGGAGTTCAAGCGCGAGCTCGAGATCTCGCCGAATCACTTTCCGGCGATGACCCAGATGGCTTTCGAGTATTTGAAACGAGATCAATTTAACGACGCGTTGCCGTTAGCGGAAAAGGCTGTGCAACTCGCGCCAAAGTTGTATGCCGCGCGCAACGTGCTGGGACGCGTGTTGCTCGAGCTCGGACAGGTCGACAGATCGATCAAGGAGTTGGAGGAAGGCGTGAAGCTCGCGCCCTCGAGCCCGGAAATGCACTTCGCGCTCGCTCGCGCGTACACGCGTGCGGGTCGCAAGGAGGAGGCTGCTCGCGAACGCGAAACGTTTAAGAAGCTGCAGGACGAATACAACCAGAAACGCCAGCTTGATAAATCCGGATCTCCGCCCGAACAAAAGCCGTAACCACAGATCACACAGATTAATGATTAGCTGGGGGAAACAGTATTCGCTTGTCGCGGTGGCGATTGTGTTGGGTTTTACGGCCCTCGCGGTCGTGAACGGACAGATGAGTGCCGTGCAGCGTTGGAACCCGAGACGTGTTCCGGCCGACGCGGTTTTTGTCGGCGATCAGGCATGTGGCGAGTGTCACAAAAAACACGTTGCATCCCATGGACAGAGTGGAATGGCGATGGCGATGGAACCGGTCGCAGGCTCGCTCGTGCTGAACGACAATCCAAAACTCTCGATGCGCGTTGGTCCATATACTTACGAGATCAAACGTAATGGAAAACAGAGTTCTTACTCGGTGACCGACGGGAAAGATACGATTTCGTTGCCGCTCGTCTATGCGTTTGGTCAGGGTAAGATGGGTCAGACTTATATGCTCGAGCGCGATGGGAAGTTTTACGAGAGTCTGGTGAGTTTCTACAGCGAACCGAAAGCGCTCGATTTCACGATTGGTACACCGCGAGGTGTGCCGGCATCGCTGACGGGTGCAGTCGGTCGTCTTCTGACTGCTAATGAAGTTGCTAACTGCTTCAGTTGTCACGCAACCGGCGCTGTTGTCACAGGTTCACAACTCCGGCTCGACAAATTTGCACACGGCGTCCGTTGTGAAGCCTGTCATGGTCCGGGCGGACGACACATCGCGGCAGTCAAGGCAGGCGACACGCCGGCCAAGTCTATCTACAATCCCGGACTGCTCGGTGCCGATGAATTGACGCAGCACTTCTGCGCCGCGTGTCACCGTGGCGCTGAAGAATTCTCGTTGTTGCACAGTATGGAGCTCAACAACGTTCGTTTTCAGCCGTATCGTATTTTCAACAGCAAGTGTTATTCGGACGATCGAAAGATAAGCTGTATTGCGTGTCACAACCCGCACGAGCCGCTTCGTGAAGACCCGGCTTACTACGACAAGAGATGTTTGGAGTGTCATTCACTGAGAGATAAGACCGCAAAAGCCGGCGGCGACGGCAAGAGTTGTCCAGTCGCAGACAAGAACTGCGCGTCGTGTCACATGCCAAAGGTTGAGATCCCGGGGGCGCATTTCAAGTTTACAGATCATTACATTCGCGTTGTTCGGCCCGGCGAGAAGTATCCTAATTAAGCCATGAAATTTCTTTGTTCGATTACGATTTTGGCGCTGGCTTTGGGGAGTGGTTGGTTCGAGGCGCGTCCAGAGCAGTCGAGTGCTCCGCCACAACGTGTGACGTTCGTCGAAGTGCCGGCTTCGCAAAGCAAGATCAGTTGGGTGCACGACAACGGGCGCTCGGAACTGCGACATCTGCCCGAGACGTGCGGCGGTGGCGGCCTCTTCTTCGATTTCGATAACGATGGTTGGATGGACATCTATCTCGTCAACAGTGGCCCATCGGATTTCTACACACCCAAGACACCGATCAAGAACGCTCTTTACCGGAACAACGGCGACGGCACGTTCACCGACGTCACAGATAAAGCCGGCGTCGCCTGCGGACAGATGGGAAACTTCGGAATGGGAGCGGCGGCGGCAGATTTTGACGGTGACGGTTGGCAGGATCTGTACGTCACAAACTACGGTGCGAACGTCCTCTTTCACAACAACGGTAACGGCACGTTTACAAACGTCACCGACAAAGCCGGAGTCGCCGCGCCGAACTGGTCCACCTGCGCCACGTGGTTTGATTACGACAACGACCAAAAACTGGATCTCTTCGTCTCGAGTTTTGTGCAGTACAGCGGCACGGGCACGATCTTCTGTGGCGATAATCGCGTCGGCCGTCGTTACTACTGTGTGCCGCGCGTCTTCAAGCCTCGTTCGAGTTTTCTGTTTCACAACGAAGGTGGCGGGAAGTTTCTCGACGTCAGCAAAGATTCCGGTATCGCTGCATCACTCGGCAAATCGTTTGGCGCAGTCGCGACTGACGTGAACAACGATGGCCTCATGGATCTCTTCGTCGCGAACGACACGCTCGCAAACTTTCTCTTCATCAACAAAGGAAAAGGAAAGTTTGAAGAAGCCGGTCTGCTGTCCGGCGTCGCGTACAGCGATTCGGGCGCGCCGCGCTCGGGAATGGGAGTCGATGCAACCGATTACGACAACGACGGCTGGCAGGACTTGTTTGTTGCCAACATCGATCAGGAACTATTCAGTCTCTATCACAACGAAAAGGATCTGACCTTCATCGACCGTCCCGGCGAGATTGGACCAGCAACGCGTCTGCTCAGTGGCTGGGGTCTGCGTTTCTTTGATTACGACAACGACGGCGATCCCGATCTGATTCTGGCGAATGGTCATCCGGACGACATGGTTGAGATTCAGTCGCTCAAGGTTAAGTACAAAGAACCGTTGTTGATGTTTGAAAACGTCAATGGAACATTCAAGAACGTCAGCGCGATTTCTGGTGCGGCGTTCAATAAAGACTGGCCCGCGCGTGGACTTTCTGTCGGTGATTACGACAACGACGGCGACCTCGACGTGCTGATCATCAACAACGGCGACCCGCCTGTGCTGTTGAGGAATGAAGGTGGAAATCAGAACACCTGGGTTGGTTTGAATTTAGTGGCGACGAAGAGCAATCCGATGGCAGTCGGCGCCATCATCACTTGGGAAGCGGGTGGCGTAAAATACCGTCGCCTCAAAACCGCGGGTGGCAGTTACCTGTCGTCGCACGACCCACGCGAGATCCTCGGCATCGGTAAAGCGACAAAGATCGACAGCATCGAGATCAAATGGCCCAGCGGCCGAGTCAGTAAGTTAACGAATCCAACCCTTCGAAAGTACATAAAAATTGTCGAGGAATAAGATCCGTACAATCTGTGGCTTGATCTTGATCGTCTGTGCGGTCGTGTTAATTCCGCGGGCGTCCCCTCAGTACCCATTTCAAAACCCCGATCTCCCAATCGAACAACGTATCGACAACATCCTCTCGTTAATGACAATCGACGAAAAGATCGAGTGTCTCGATACGAATCCGAGCGTGCCTCGTCTCGGCATCAAGGCGAGTGGTCACGTCGAAGGCATTCATGGATTGACGCAGGGTGGACCAGGAAAATGGGGCCGGCCGAAGACTGTTCCGTCGACGACCTTTCCACAAGGAATTGGGCTCGGCGAGACGTGGGATCCGGACATATTGCGGCAGGCCGGAGAAGTCGAAGGCTACGAAGCCCGCTATGTATTTCAGAGTCCGAAGTACAGCCAGGGCGGAATCGTCATCAGATCCCCAAACGCTGACATTGGCCGCGATCCACGTTGGGGCAGGAACGAGGAATGCTACGGCGAAGACGCTTACTTCAATGGCACGATGGTGGTCGCTTTCAGCAAAGGGTTGCAGGGTAGTGATCCGAAGTACTGGCAGTCCGCTGCGTTGATGAAGCACTTTCTGGCGAACAGCAACGAGAACGATCGCGACAAGTCGAGCTCAAATTTCGATGAGCGTTTGTTTCACGAGTATTACTCACTGCCGTTTCGCATGGGCGTGACTGAAGGTGGCTCGCGTGCCTACATGGCTTCCTACAATGCTGTGAATGGTGTTCCGATGACCATCAATCCGGTGCTGCAAAAAATCACGCGCGAACAATGGGGCCAGGATGGAATCATCTGCACTGACGCCGGGGCGATGAAGAATCTGGTTACGTCGCACAAGTACTATCCGGACTTCGAGACCGCTGCGGCAGGGTCAGTCAAAGCCGGCATCGGGCAGTTTCTCGACGACTATCGCGCGCCGGTTAGAGAGGCATTGAAGCGAGGACTGCTGACTGAAGCTGACATCGATCGTGCGTTGCGAGGGAATTTCAGAGTCATGATCCGGCTCGGTCTGCTGGATCCTTCCGCACGCGTGCCGTATTCGTCCATCGGGAAGGAGTCGATCGATCCGTGGTTCACAGACAAGCACAAAGCGTTGGCATTGCTTGTCACGCAGAAATCGATCGTCCTGTTGAAGAACTCGGCGAATCTTTTGCCGCTGGATAAGAAATCGTTGAAGTCGATAGCCGTGATCGGGCCACGCTCGAATGAAGTCCTGCTCGACTGGTACAGCGGCACGCCACCATATTCAATCTCGCCGCTCGAAGGAATCAAGAACGCAGTCGGCGAATCGGTGAAAGTAAATCATGCGGTGAACAACGATGAGGACGCGGCGGTCAAAGCCGCACGCGAGTCTGACGTGGCGATCGTGTGTGTTGGTAATCATCCCAACGGCGGCTTCGATACACAGTGGGCGCGAGTTTCGGTGCCGAGTGAAGGACGCGAAGCAGTCGATCGACAGTCAATCACGCTCGAGCAGGAAGAGCTGATCAAGGCTGTATTTGCAGCGAATCCGAAAACGATCGTGGTGCTGATCTCGAGTTTTCCGTACGCGATCAATTGGACGCAGGAGAATGTGCCCGCGATTCTTCACCTCGCGCTCAATAGCCAGGAGGAAGGCCACGCGCTCGCGACAGTGCTCTTTGGTGATTACAATCCGGCGGGACGGCTGGTTCAAACCTGGCCCAGGTCGCTCAAGCAACTGCCGCCGATGATGGATTACGACATTCGCCACGGAAGAACTTACATGTACTTTCGCGACAAGCCGCTGTATCCGTTCGGTTATGGTTTGAGTTATACGAAGTTCGCATATCGGGATCTCAAGATCGGCGCATCGCCCGGCATCATGGAGGTCAGTGTCACGGTGAAGAACACGGGCCAGCGTGCCGGCGATGAAGTGGTCCAGCTCTACGTCAAACACCTCAACTCCAAGGTTTCGCGTCCGCTCAAGGAGCTGAAGGATTTCACTCGGATTCATCTTGCGCCTCAGGAAGAGAAGACTGTGAAGCTGTCGGTTCCTGCGTCGCGTCTGGCGTACTGGAACGCCGAGACAGATCAATGGGTAGTGGAAAAGGATCGGATTGAAGTCGCGCTCGGCGGTTCTTCGACGGACGCGCGGCTAAAGAAAACGATTCAGTTGCGGTAAGTAAGTTGGTTCAAAAGGGAAGTCCGGTTTCGAGTTCTACCACGTTTCAAGACCCTTTTTGGTCTGCAACAATTTGGTAGGTAAGAAGCCTTGAATCTGAACTCGAAACCGGAGAATTGGTTGACTACGCCGCAAAAGATACCAATCCTCACAAACCCTGTCATGACCTGATGGTCTAGCCTCTATCTCCAACTTTAGTTTGAGACGAGTTTCACGCAAACCCGCAAAGGAAGCAAAGGCGCAAGGCGTTTCTTGGCGTCTTGGCTCCCTTTGCGTCTTTGCGTGAAATCAGAGATGAACTATTCCGCGTTGGAGGGCGCGGGTAGCGGCCTGGGTGCGATCGGTTACGCCGAGTTTGCCGAGGATGTTGTTGATGTGGCTCTTCACCGTCGCTTCGCTTATGCGAAGTGAGCTCGCGATCTCTTTGTTCGTCTTGCCTTTCACGATCTCCTGCAGCACTTCCAACTCGCGCACGGTCAGCTCAGAGGCGTTCATTCGTTCTGCTAGTCGTTCAGCAACTACCGCCGGAAGCCGTCGCGCACCGGCATGGACCTTCCGGATCGCGTCTTCCAACTCCTCGAAGAACATGTCTTTCAGCAGATAACCCTGCGCCCCGGCCTGGAGCGCACGATAGATGTCTTCGTCGCCATCATACGTCGTGAGAACGATGATCCGCGCGTCCGGAAACTCGTGGCGAATTTTCGCAATCGCATCGACACCACTCATCACCGGCATGCGTAAATCCATGAGCGTGATATCCGGCTGATGCTCCCGGTAAAGCTCGAGCGCCTGCTGCCCGTTTATTCCCTGCGCGATCACTTCCATGTCCGCAACTGTGTTGATGAGCGAGACAAATCCCTGTCGCACCACCGCCTGATCGTCGATTACGATGATTCGAATTTTGCTACTCATTGGTCATCCAACGGTACATCAATCGCGATTTGTGTTCCGCGTTCCGCCGCGCTATCAATGCTCAGCACTCCGCCAATCTGCTCGGCTCGTTCGCGCATGCCAATCAATCCGAAATGGCCATCGGCGATCTGTGCTTCCGGATCGAAACCACGGCCATCATCACGAACGCTGAGTCGCACGCTTCGTGTATCGAAGTTCAGAGTAACATCGATGCGATTTGCGTGCGCGTGTTTGACTGCATTGTTGATTGCTTCCTGTCCGATACGCAAGAGATTTGTCTCAACCGGCAATGGCAGCGGACGCAGCGGACCCGTCACCTCGACGACAGCCTCGACGTTGTTCTCCGCCGTGAGACGTTTCGTCGTGTCGCGGAGCGCGGCTGGCAAGTCTTTTTTCTGCAACTCCTGGGAACGCAGATCCCACACGTAACGGCGCGCTTCAGTCATACTGTTGCGCACGAGAATGCGCGCGCGATCGAGATGGCCTTTCGCAGCTTCGGCTGCGGCGGGCATCAGCCGCGCGACCAATTCGAGCTGCACAGAAATTCCGAGAATGTCCTGCGCCAGATTGTCGTGTATCTCGCGCGCGATGCGATTACGCTCGCCGAGCACCGCGCTGAACTGGTGGGCCATGCGCCTGACGCGCATGCGATACAGTTGCCACGCAGCGAGCGCCAGCAGGACGAGACAGAGAGCGTAGAACCAATACGTTTGATAGAAACGCGGCTGGAGATAGAACTGCACCGTCGCTCCAGTCTCATTCCAAACGCCATCGTTGTTAGCTGCGATTACGCGAAACTGATAGTTGCCGGGCCGGAGGTTTGTGTACGATGCGACTCTTCGTGCGCCGCCGTCGATCCAATTGTCGTCGAAGCCTTCGAGTTTGTATTTGAAATGCACGTTCTCAGGAGCGATAAAACTCAGCGCCGTGTAATAGAAATCGAGTCGTGAGCTGCTCGGCGAGAGAGTAATTTTTTGAGTTAACGGAACTGCTTGATTGTCGACGAAGAGCTGTTCGATCGCGATCGGTGGCGGCGCTGTGTTGAGCGGAATGTGTTCCGGATCGATGACGGCGAGTCCTTTGATCGTGGCGAACCACATGCGCCCATCGCTTGTTCGCCATCCGGCGGGATGACCGCCGCCGCTCGCTTCTCGCGTGAGTGTCCCATCGGCAGGTCCATAAAAAACTGGATTGACACTCGCGTTTTCATCGTTCGCGACCTTGTCGAGCTCGGCTTTACTGACTCGAAAGATACCTTTGTTTGAGCTGCACCAGAGGTTCTGTTGTTTGTCTTCAAGGATCCGGTAGATGACGTCGGCGTTGCGATTTGCGAAGGAGACGAACTTATCGCCACGGAGGCGATTGAGACCGCCGCCGTTTGTTCCGATCCAGAGATCGCCCGACGCGTCTTCGTAAAGTGAGATAACAGTGTTACTCGAAAGACCATCTTTGGTCGTGAAAGTCTGAAACTTTCCGTCTTTGATCTTGTTCAGGCCGCCGAGTGTCCCGACCCAGAGATTGCCTTTCGAATCTTCGTAGATGGCGCCGATGAAGTTGTTAGCGAGCCCATCCTGCGTCGTGTAGATCTTAAACTCGTTGTCGCGAAAACTGTTCAGACCGTCTCGCGTGCCAACCCACAAAACACCGTTGCGATCGACGAGCACCGAACGCACAAGATCGTTCGAGAGCCCGTCTGCAAAAGTGAAGACCTGAAACTTACCATCCTTGAAGCGGTTCAGACCGTCGGGCGTTCCGATCCAGATAACACCTTCGTTGTCACCCGCGAGAGAAAGGACAACGTCGCTCGACAGACCATCGCGTGTGGTCCAGGTCGTGAACTTGCCGTTCTTGAAGAGCGTGAGGCCACCGCCCTGCGATCCGATCCAGATTCCTCCCTGCGCGTCCTGGTAAATGGCCTTGACGAGATCGCTTGGCAGTCCGTCTTTCGTCGTAAACGTATTGAACTTTTTGCTCTTCAGCAGATTGAGACCGCCGGCCTCGGTGCCGATCCAAATGCTACCCTCGCGATCTTCGAAGAGTGAGAGAACGAGATTACTCGATAGACCATCGCTCGACGTGAATGTTTCGACGTTGCCGTTCAGTGAACGTGCGACGCCACCCGACGTCGCAATCCAGAGTGCGCCTTCGCGATCGAGTCGCAATGAGCTGACGCGACTGTTGGGCAGCGTGATGGGGACCGGCGTGGCTCCTTCTTTCTCGACGCCAAAGAGCCCATCGAGTGTTCCAAACCAAAGCTGGCCATTCTTCGACTCGGCAATCGCACTGATATTCGCCGCGGGCACGTTGGGTAGCCCCGTCCACGAGCTGAACCGATCGCCACTGAGCGACTGAACGCCCGCGGATGTTCCAACCAGCAGAGTTCCATTCGCTCTTGCGCACAGCGTCTGGATTACATTTCTGGATAGCCCGTGCTCAACTGTAAGCGTCTTAAAACTTCCGTTTTCAAAACGCGTGAGACCACCGCCAGTTCCGATCCACACATTACCGCTCGTATCTTCGACAACTGGTCCAATAACGTTATCCGGCAGCCCTTCGTTTTCAGTGAAGCTTGTGAACTGGCCGTTCTGACGGCAGACGAGTCCGTAAGAGGTGCTGATCCACAGTCGCCCTTGTAGGTCCTCGTAGAGGAAGCGAATGTCGTTACTCTTGAAGGCGGGAGTGTTTTCTTTGTCGAAGACGGTGAAGTTCAGTCCATCGAAGCGTGCGAGGCCCTCCTGCGTTCCAATCCACAAATAGCCGTCGCGCGTTTGAGTGATCGACTGCACTGTATTCTGCGGGAGGCCATTTTCAGTTAACCATGCCTGATGACCAAATTCTTTGAGACTGCGATTGGGATCGAGTGCTGGAGATCTGGTGGCGGCGAGGACCAGAAACACCACGGCAACCTGAAGGGGAATTAAGCGACGCATGTGCGGGTCGATACTGCCACAAAAAGGCACAAAAAGCACAAAAGTAGTCCTTAATGATAGACTAACGGGCGTGATGAAACGGCGAGTTGTGAGTGCGTCAATATTAATAGGGCTTCTTTGGACGGCGGTCTTAAGTGTGCCGGCCGGATGGCGCATTGCTTCCGAACCGGAGTTGAAAAAAGTCATTCCTACGCGCGCGCCGGTGATCAAAGAGAATATTGAGACGGAGTTTCGCACCGCGTCTGGTGTTACAGACGGGCGAGGGAAGTACATCGCAGGCGTGGTGATGATCACGGCCGGCTATTCGGCGGAGGGGAAGTATTCACACTTCTTCATCGCGCAGGTGCCGGTGCAGATTGGCGATTTCACTTTGGACCCGGGTGAGTATGTTTTTGGTTATCAGCGCAAGACGCCGGATAGTATTACGGTGACGTTTTATCGCGCCTCGAGTGGCGACCGGGTCGGGGAAGTTGAAGCGGTTCGGAATCGCAAGAGCTCGATGGTGCGGGCGCTTTTGATTCAACCGGCCGCGAGCGGACGGGGAACCATCCAGGTCGGACGATTTATATTCGACTACCATTTGGCTGGAAGTTAGTTTCACAGGATTTACACGATTGACAGGATTTACATGTTTAATCCTGCCAATCGTGTAAATCCTGTCCCACAAATTTTTTCCTTGAACATACCGGCAATTTAGTAGAGAATCGGCCATCCTACTTATGTCCGGTCCTACAACAAACCTCGTCCGAGTGGTTTTGCTGCTGGTCTTCACTGGGGCAGTGCGCGCGGAGGTGCGTCTCCCGGCGATCATCGGCGACAACATGGTGTTGCA
>DASYPN010000104.1:0-7818 GCA_036006625.1 Pyrinomonadaceae bacterium
GCTCGATGCTGACGCTACAGCCCAATTCTTTAAGCGCCTGCTCGAACTCTATGCTTCTCCTGACCCTCAACGCGTCGTTTGGTTTGACTCTGACAACCGTCCCTTCCCCGACAACTGCCTCCAGCGCCACTTCGCAGTCGCCCGGGTTTGAGTTGAGAAGCGTCAGAATCGAGTCGCACAAAGTAGAAAAATCATCGTGCTGAGGTGTTCGCAACACCAGGTACTCGTTGTCCTTTGCTCTCGCGTCAATGCTCTGCAACTGATCGACGATGATCGTCGGCGGATTGTCTTCGCTGAGCTCGAGGCGTCCGATAACGATCGTTGGCAGTTCATTCTGCGCGAGGGCTGCGTGTTTGCGGTAGCCTTCCGGCCAGAGGACGCACTTCGTGCTGCCGGCTTCATCCTCGAGTCTGAAGAGTGCGAACTTGTCGCCCTTCTTCGTGGTGCGGATCTGGAGGTCACCAATAATCCCGCCCGAGGTAATGCGGATTCCACTTGTCAGTTCAGCTAGCTCAGTAGAACGAACGGCCTTCACTCGCTGCAGAGTTTCGAGATAGCGCTCGAGTGGGTGACCGCTGATGTAGAAGCCGAGAGCCGCCTTTTCCGAGGCTAACATTTCACTTGAAGTCCAGGCCTTTGCGGTCGGCGAGAGTTCATTGGCGTAGTCGATCTCCTCGGGCATACTGCCGAATAGTCCGCTCTGTCCGAGTTGCTTCTCGCGTTTTGCTCGCTGCGCACGAGACAGTGCGGCGTCGATCGAATTGAAGAGACCTCCACGCCACGCTTCAACCGGCCTGCCGTCCTTAAGCGAGTCGAACGCGCCGGCGCTGACTAGACTCTCAAAGACCCGCTTGTTCAGAGTGGTCGACTCGACTCGTTCTGCGAAGTCGAAGAACGAACGGAACGGCCCGCCGTCTCGCGCCTCACATATCGCTTTAACGATGGAATGCCCGAGACCCTTAATCGCGGTAAGCCCGTATCGGATGGCGCCGCTTAAGGGAGTAAAGCCGGAATTGCTTTCGTTAACGTCAGGAGGCAGTAAAGCGATCTTCTGAGCTCGCAGCTCCTTTGAGTACTTAAACACTTTAGCGGCGTCCTGGGCTTCACTCGAGAGCACCGCGGCGTAAAAGTGTTCGGGATAATGTGCCTTCAGATAGGCAGTCTGGAAGGCGAGATAAGCATAGGCGACGCTGTGGCTGCGGTTGAAACCGTAATCTGAGAACTGGGCCATCAACGAGAAGATCTTCTCAGCCTTTTCCTGCTTGATTCCGCGTTCGACAGCGCCCTTGATGAACTTCTCTTCGTGGACAGCCATCTCTTCACGCTTCTTTTTGCCCCTCGCGCGACGCATTAAGTCGGCTTCGCTAAGTGTATAGCCCGCAAGCTTCTGTGCGAGCTGCATTATCTGCTCCTGGTAGACGATGATGCCGTACGTGTTGTTGAGAATCTCCTTCATCTCCGGCACCATGTAGCGCACACTCTTCTTCCCATGATGTCGCTGTATGAATTCATCGACCATACCGCCGTCGAGCGGTCCGGGACGATAAAGCGCGTTGAGGGCAGCGAGGTCTTCAATGCCTTTCGGCTTCAGCTTCCTGCAGATCTCCTGCATGCCCGAAGACTCAAACTGGAATACCGCTTCAGTCCTTCCTTCTGCAAAAACATTAAGCGCCTTAGCATCGTTAAGCGCTATCTCCGACCACTTAATCTCTTCACCAAGCGACTGTTTAATGCTAATTAAGCAGTCATTTATAACGGTTAAGGCGGTAAGCGCTAAAAAATCCATCTTAAGCATGCCGGTCTTTTCCAAGTCCGACATGACATATTGCGTCGTAAGCTCTTCCTTACCGGAGACTGCGACCGGGATTAATTCCTGGAGCGGAAGCGGCGAGATGACCACACCGGCGGCGTGGACCGACGAGTGACGAGCACAACCTTCGAGCCGTTGTGCGATCTCAAGTATTTCCTTAACCTGCGGGTTAGACTCGACTTCTTTCCGGAGCTCAGGTACTTGTTCAAGTGCCTGGCTGATGCTCACATTTCGACCGCGGACCGGTGGAGGTATCAGCTTGGCGATCCGCTCGACCTCGGCATATGGCACCTCGAGAGCTCTGCCGACGTCCTTGATTGCAGCCTTCGAGGCGAGAGTTCCGAACGTGATGATCTGGCAGACAGAGTCGCGGCCATAGAGACCGGCCACGTGATTGATGACGTCGCCTCTGCCGCGGACACAGAAGTCGATATCGATGTCGGGCATCGTGACGCGGCCGGGGTTAAGAAAGCGCTCGAAGAGCAGATCGTACTGAAGAGGATCGACGTCCGTGATTTCCAGGCAGTAGGCGACGAGTGATCCGGCGGCAGAGCCCCGGCCCGGACCGACCGGAATCGAGTGCTCTTTGGCGTAGCGAACGAAGTCCCAAACGATGAGGAAGTAGCCTGCGAACCCCATCTGCTTGATCATCTGGATCTCGTTCGTCAGCCGGGTCTGATAATCCGATAACGGCTGCTTCAGCTCACCGCGTGCGGCGAGTAAGTCAAAGACCTGCTGGCGCCGTCGCTGAAACCCGTCACGAACCACTTTCTCGAAGTAGTCGTCAGCCGAGAGTCCTTGTTCGGATTGCGGTATCGGATACTGCGGCAGGTAGTTGACGTTCTCCGGCAGCTTGAGCTCACAGCGCTCGGCGATATCGACTGTCCGCGTCAGCACCTCGGGGAGTTCATTCCCAAAGATGTTCCACATCTCGTCGGCTGAACGGACGTAGAAGTATGGGCTCTGGTAGCGCAACCTGTTCGTGTCGTTGACGGTCTTGCCGGATCCGATGCATAGCAGAACGTCGTGTGCCCTTGAATCATCGGGCATCAGGTAGTGGGCGTCGTTAGTCGCAACGAGCGGCACGCCTGTTCGTTTGGAAAGATCGACGAGCGACTTTCGAATACGCTTTTGAGCGTCGAGACCGTGTTCCTGGATCTCGAGAAAGTAATTCCCTTTACCGAGTATCTCCTCAAACTCGATCGCGGCCTTAGCCGCTTCTTCGCATTTGTCCTGGGCGAGGTAGGCGGAAGGAACGCCGGACATGCACGCCGAGAGACCGATCAGTCCTTTACTGTGTTCGGCGAGAAGCTCTTTATCGATGCGTGGTTTGTAATAGAAGCCTTCCGTGTAGGCTTTCGAAGTCAGGCGAACCAGATTCTGGTAACCCTCGTAGTTCTGCGCCAGCAGGATCAGATGAAAGTTTGCCTTCTCACCGGGCGCGCTCGCGGCTTTCTCTTTGCGACTGCCGCGCGTGATGTAAGTCTCGCAGCCGATAATCGGTTTCACACCACGGCTCTTCATCGCGTTGTAGAAAGAGATCGCGCCGTACATGTTGCCATGATCGGTCATGGCACACGCCGGCATCTTCAATTCTTCAACGCGTTTCGAGAGAGGTTTGATTTGAATGGCGCCGTCAAGAAGACTGTAGTCAGTATGAAGATGGAGGTGTACGAATTGGCGGTCCTGCATTTTAAGTTTGTAATCTGTAGTTTGCTCTTATTCCCACTCAATAGTCGATGGTGGCTTCGAGCTGATGTCGTAAACGACTCTATTGATACCACGAATCTCGGAAACGATTCGCGCCGAAACACGCGCCAGCAAATCGTGCGGAAGTCGCGCCCAGTCGGCGGTCATTCCATCAACACTCGTTACTGCACGAATCGCAACCACGCGTTCGTAAGTGCGCTCGTCGCCCATTACACCGACAGTCGAGACAGGCAACAGCACCGGAAACGCCTGCCAGACTGAGTTGTAAAGCTCTGCGAGTCGCAACTCCTCATCGAGAATTCGATCAGCAGCCTGAGCCAGGCGGATCTTCTCCTCGGTGATGTCTCCCAGAATGCGCACCGCCAAACCAGGACCCGGGAATGGATGGCGCCCAAGGATCTCTTCCGGAACTCCCAATTCTCTTCCGATCAGTCGCACTTCGTCTTTGAACAACTCACGCAGCGGCTCGATCAGTTTGAGATTCATTTTCTCCGGCAGTCCACCGACGTTGTGATGACTCTTGATCACAGCCGATGGACCACGCACGGAAACAGATTCTATGACGTCAGGATAAAGTGTGCCCTGTACGAGGTAACCAACGTCGCCCAGACGTTTCGCTTCTTCCTCGAACACATCGATGAAAACTTTGCCGATGCGTTTGCGCTTCTCTTCAGGATCGGTGACACCTTTGAGCGCTTCGAGGAACAGGTGACCCGCACGAACACCGGAGATGTTCAACTTCATGCTCTGTCGCAACAGCGCCAGAGTTGATTCAAACTCACCTTCACGCAATAAACCATTATCGACAAAGATACAAGTCTGTCGATCGCCGACCGCTTTGTGGACGAGCGCGGCAGCAACAGTGGAGTCAACGCCACCAGATAATCCAGAGACGACGCGTCCTGTGTCGCCAAGTTGAGCTCGTATCCGTTCGACTTGTTCCTCAATAACCGCTTCAGGCGACCAGTCACCGCGACAGCCACATACCGAGAACAGAAAGTTTCGCAGCACCTGCGCTCCGAGTGGCGTGTGGGCCACCTCGGGATGAAACTGCACACCATAAATTCCGCGCGACTCGTCTTCCATCGCATTCAAAGCATCGTCAGTCAGCGCGGTCACTTGAAAACCTGGCGGCACATCCGTGACGTGATCGCCGTGACTCATCCAGACGTCGAGCTCGGGGGGCAACCCCTGGAACAATCGGCTCGTCACATCGAGGACTTTTAAGCGCGCGTAACCGAACTCGCGATTCGGCGATGCAGCGACAGCGCCGCCAAGCTCGCCGGCAAAGACCTGGAACCCGTAGCAGATGCCGAGCGTAGGGCAGTCGACAGACTGCAACAGTTGCGGATGAGGCTTGGGCGCGCCGTTGTCGTAAACTGACGAAGGGCCGCCGGAAAAGATCAGTCCTTTCGGTGACTTCGCGTTGATTGCTTCGATTGTTGTGTTGAAAGGAAGAATCTCGCAGTAAACACCGGCTTCTCTGACGCGACGAGCGATGAGTTGCGTGTACTGCGATCCGAAGTCAAGTATTATTACGGTTTCATGATTCTGGGTCATGGATTGGGAAAGAGTAGTTGATTATACTTTCGTCAGGAGCGAACGCAAAACTCTGTGAAATCCCTTGTTAGTTTTTTAATCCTCATCTCGGTTTTCACAATCTCAACGCGGGGTGTAACAAACGACGCCCTCTTATCGCAACCGCTCACAGTGCGTTGGCGATATGAGTCGAACGTTACAAATCTAACACCAGCTTTTGACAACGAACGAATCTACATACCCATTGCCGGCGGTCAGCTCGTCGCGTTGAAAGCGAAGGACGGACAGCTCTTCTGGCGCGCAGAAATCGGAGGCGAACTATCGGCATCGCCTGTTGCTGATGAGAATGCCATCTATGTCGCTTCAGAAACACTCGTCAAGGGCGACGGACAAAAATCTTCCGGTGCATTGCGTGCGCTCGGTCGCGAAGGTGGAGTGACTCAATGGATGACGCCGTTGGTGCGACCGCTACGCGGCGCACTCGCGCTCAGTCATGGGAAAATATTTGCGGGCGGCCTCGATGGTCGAGCTTACGCATTTGATAAGCGCACTGGTGGCGTGATGTGGTCGATACCATATTCGCTTGAGTTCAGTGGTCAGGCGGTCGTGAAAGACGGCAAGGTATATCTCGGCGCTGAAGACGGAACTCTGTTGGCGCTCGATGAAGCCTCCGGCACTCTTCTCTGGCGCTATCGAACTCAAGGCCCGATACATGGACCAGTCGCTGTGACTAAGAGCAATGTGTTCTTCGGTTCCGGCGACGGATACGTCTACTCAGTAAGCACCGATAAAGGAAAACTGCAATGGCGTAAGCGAACGGGTGCCGGTGTCGAAGCCGTCGTCCTCGCCGGCGATTCAGTGCTCGCCGCCTCGCTAGACAACTTCGCCTATCTCCTCAACCTCAAAGGCGCGATGCTCTGGAAAAAACTCCTCCCCGGTCGCATCTCCGCCCAACCCCTCGCCGTCGATCAAACCGCCCTCTTCACACCGCTCTCGAGTTCCGAAGGCGTTGTGCTCGGATTGAAAGATGGTAAGCAAGTCAACACACTTCCCGCCGGCGAGGAGCTAACGAGTTCCGCCTCCCCAATCATCGTCGGCGACGCCGTAATTCTCACCACCGAACACGGCCTACTCGCCTTCGCCCGTCCCACAAGCTCTACCTCGAAAACGGCGATTCCCTAGCTCTCGCATTCAGCAAGGATGTCCAGGGCCGAAATCAACGTTGGAGAGCCGAGTATGAAGACCGGGGACATTTGGCGGCCTCCGGAGGATGAAGTCGCGTGTTGAATCGAGAACTTACGAACCAGAATGTCTACTCACCGGGTTCGGTTCGATCTTACCTTCCGCCGATTCACCGCGGCGGAAGAAGATGCCGAACATCCGTGAGAGTAAGCCGTAGAGAATGTAACCAACCACGATTGCGAGAAGTACGTACTGCGAGTACAGGATGATTAGCAACAACACAGAAAGAGCGAGGATGATGGGGCGCATGCTGCGACTGCTGGTGCCGACTGTCTTGAAGCTGGAGAAGCGCCAGGTGCTCACCATCATCAGACTTAGGAAACCAACCAGGACCATGAGTAAGGCTGAGTAGATTCGGGCGCGGTCGGTTCCAAAGTAGATCAACGGCACGGGTGAGAAATGGACGAGCGCGGCGATCATGCCGCCGGCAACGGGAATAGGCATCCCCACAAAACTCTTCTTATCGACTTTGATCGTGCCTTCAGCAAGAACCCGTGGTCGAGATGCCTGCACGTTAAAGCGCGCCAGACGAAACGCACCACAGATCAAATACATGAACGACAGGAAGAACGCGAACCGGTGAAGATCGGTACCCTCGACAAGCGTCGATCCGTATCCCCAAACGTACGCGAGCACAGCGGGCGCCACCCCAAATGTAACCACATCCGCAATCGAATCCAACTGCACGCCAATCTCAGTTGTCGTCTTGGTAAGCCGCGCAATACGACCATCTATCGTGTCGAACAACAACGCAAACCCGATCGCGATCGCTGCTCGATCGAAATGCTCTGACGCGTTGACAAGATCCGGAGCTCCATGACCAAGTATCTGAAAACCGCGCAACGACTCCATCACCGAAAGAAACCCCATACCAATGTTCCCGGCGGTAAACGCGGAAGGAAGTAGATAAAGCCCCTTCTTCACTCCTCTGCGCTGGGGATTCGGACGCTCCACTTCATCTGTTGTCAGACTCATGAGATTCTCCCGATCACCGTCGTCCCCCCACGCACGCGCTGCCCTTCCTTAACCAGGACCACGACATTCGCGGGGAGCAAAACATCAGTACGCGAACTAAACTTGATCATCCCAAAGCGCTCGCCCAGCTTCAGATTATCGCCCTTCCCTTTCCAACAAACCACCCGTCGCGCAAGGATGCCGGCAATCTGCTTGCAAACAACCGTAATCTTCTCGCCCTGAATGGTCAACGCATTTTGTTCGTTAACCAGACTCGCTTTCTCATTCGTCGCCATCAAAAACTTCCCCGGCGAATACTTCACTTCAACGATCTTCCCGGGAATTGGCGAACGATTAATGTGAACGTCCAGCGGCGACAAGAAAATGCTGACAACTGTCGGCGCGTCCGCTTCAGCCGCCATCGGCCCCACCCGCGTCACGCGTCCATCAGCAGGCGAAACAACAACATCCGGATCCGTCGGCGGCACCCGTTTCGGATCGCGAAAGAAGAACGCCATAAAAAGCGTCAACAGAAAGAGAAATCCGGCAACCCACCAAAAGCC
>DASYPN010000105.1:0-1994 GCA_036006625.1 Pyrinomonadaceae bacterium
TGGCCGCCCTCGGTTTAATCCGTCTTTTTTCGAATCGAATTTAAACCAAGGGCGGCCACGGAGGGCCGCCCCTACAGTTACGCCCAATTCTTAGCGGGCACTGTCGCGTGGGAAGAGGACGCGGTCGGGTTCAGCGTTCAATCTTTCGAGTAGCTCAACTATCAACCTCGACTTCACCCGTCCTGCTTCTTTCGGATGGACCAGGTAACGAACAATCGCTTCGAGCCACGTGTTGTCACTCACGCGAAACAAAACCACCGGTCGCTCCTGCACCTCGAGATGATTCACCGGCGTCTGGGCAAGAATCTCGCGAAACACCGCGACCTGCTTCATCATCGCTTCGCCGACTTCCTGCTCGGCTACTTCCTTCATCGTCTTCGAGATGAATTCGAGATCGGCATTGTATGCAACTTGAAACCTGATTTCGTTCCAGATGTACGGAAAGAGGGGCCACGTGTAGTTGTAAACAGGCGCGCTCAGCACCGTTGAGTTGGGAAACTTAATAATGCGGCCGCTCGGATGCTCAGTTGAAAGATAGTCGCCACCGAATTCCCACAGCGTGGTGTCAAGGTAATTCACGTCGAGCACATCGCCGGTGGCATTGCCGATCTTGATCCGATCGCCAACGCGATAAGGCTCCCGCACGAGGATGTAAACCCAGCCGATGAAACTCGTGATCGGTGTCTGCAGCGCGAAACCGAGTATCAGCGAGATCAGACCAAACGAGACCACCGCTGTATACCAGTTCTGAAAAAAGATCGTGAGCACAAAGAACGCAATCACTACCCACAACAATAGCCGCGAAACGCGTTTCAAGTTGTACTGGTAAACAGCATTCTGGACTCGCCCGATGAAGTAAACATCGATGAGGCGCAACGCCATCCGGCACACCATGATGACCGCGATCGCGAGAACGAGCTTCAGAGCTACCGGATATTTCCCGACGAAACCCGGGAACTGAGACTTCAGCGCCTGGTAGAGCACGCCGAGACCGATCAGCATCGCGAGGTGAGTGCCAATGAAGAACTTGTCACGCGCGCGAACGGGTGCTTCAGTCTTCGTAGCGGGCGTCGCCTGGTTCAGCGCACGCTGCACGTCAGCATCCTGCTTTACTTCGTCTACTTGTCGCTGTAGTTCGTCTTTTGTTGGCGGTTGGGAGCTCACTTCACTTCCTTTAGCCCATCGATAACGACACGGGCCACAGTTGGAATGATCTCGCGTTCATTTGCGTGTTGGGAAGTAAACGTTGCCAGGACAAATTTTCCGCCGTCAGGCATTTCGATATAGGCAACGTCGTGGCGCGTGGTGCTGGTCCACCCCGCTTTGGACCACAAACGAAAGCCTTCGCGACCTTTGAGCGCGATGCCGGTAAAGCCGACACCCTGATTATCCGGATCGCTGCTTTGCCCTGTGTATTCTCGTTTGAGCAGCTCCATCATCGCGGCCGTGCGCGCCGGGTTTGCGATTTTTCCGGTTACGATCTCCATCATCAAGCGGGCCGTCGCGTCAGTGGTCAGCTTGTTACGGTTCTCGCCGTTTGGCCCACGCGAAACACGTTCGCGACCGTAAGCATCTTCGCAAAATGTTTTCTGATTGACGTTGATATTGGTGTAGCCGAGCGAGGAAAAATAACGGTTTACGGCGTTGCGTTGATACTGCCACTCTTCCATTTCTTTAGGCGGAAGTTCGTAGCCTGCGGTCGTATGAGTGAGGACGTCGACGACGTATTGAGTCGCTTCATTTGAGGAGTCGACGATCATGTCGCGGAGCGCGCGAGTCAGTTCAGGTGTCTGTTCGATCTTCTTGTCTTCGAGCCAGCGGTGTGCGGCAACGAGATAGAAGAGTTTGACGACGCTCGCCGGATAGATTCGTTCGTTGCCATGGAAGCTCGCCGTCGCTGGACGCTTCGGATCGCGAAGATCGATCAGCGTTATCGAGAGCTCGCTTTCCTGAAGCTTCTTGTCGGCAAAACGCTCCAGCGTGGTCTTCGCGGC
>DASYPN010000106.1:0-6037 GCA_036006625.1 Pyrinomonadaceae bacterium
AGTGGATTTTCCGGGTAATCCCGGCATCCTTCAGGATCTGCTGGATGCACTCAAGCGAATCAAGTTTCTACTAATCGTTATTCCACACCACATGCTGACGCCGCAGATGCTCTACCGGCGTCACGAGTTTCTCGAAGCGCTGTCACAGGCCGCCGGCAAGGACGCGTCGAAGATTCACGTCTATTACCTCAAGCGCAAGAAGCCCAGCAAAACACCTCCCGACATTGCCAACGAAACCGAGATGGAAGAGAACGAGATGATGAGTCAGGGAGACATCAGTGCGACCAAGCAGGCGCAGGCGCGCGACGACTTTGCGGAGATCATGGGCGGCTCAGGCGCGTCGGGCGGTCGTGGCCATAGCGATGAGATCTACGTTCACACCAAAGTTTGGATCATCGACGACGTGTATGTGAAATGCGGCTCAATGAATGTGAACCGTCGTGGTTTCACTTTCGACAGCGAAGCCGACTTTCATGCAATCGACGGCGCCGTTACCCGCGGCAAACGCCAGGTGGCACTGGCATTCAAACAAGCGTTGTTTTCAGAACACACGCGGCTCTCGACTGATGAAGTACCCGACGATCCGGCCGACGTGATTGCCTGGTGGCTCAATCGCGCGACCGCATCGGGACGTGTCGGTAAATACGATTGGTCCAAGCACGGAGGTCCAGGTGGAAGCGGCGTCATCGACATAATTCTACGACTTAATTTGGACCTTGAATGGCAGAACGTGATCGATCCGGATGGAAGATGAATCAGCACTCCCATGCCAGATGATGAAGTAGCCGAAACCGGCATACCGCTAGCAGATCTAATCCGGCGTTCACCGTCGCTTGGTGACGCGATGGACGCGCTGTCTCCAGCGGCGGACTTGCTGGAACGAGTGTTTTACGACGATGCCTCGATGATCGTCGAAGACGACAGCATTTCGATGTGGGTGTCGTTGATCTTCGACGGTCAGGTCGGGTTCGATCTTCCCGGCGGGTTCGCCATCAAGATCGGCAAGGGTGAGGGAGTCACGCCGATGATCGCAGGACTCCACATCAGTTCGGCAGGAGTTGCCGTTGCCGTCGAACAACTCGCAGTTGTTTTGTCGGTTCCCGATTCATTGCTGCGTCCTGCTCCGTCAACAGACGGTGGTGAAACTCCGGAACACGTCGAACTCGTGCTGGACGGCGCACTGATCTTTGATGAAAAGCGAAACTTGCGCGTCGAAGGATTCGAGAGCGTGTCATTGCCGCGCTCGTTTGTGGGCGGCAGTTCCGTGGTGATCTCCGCAGATGACGTTTCGATCGATACAGAGCACGGCCTGACGCTTGGTACGGCTCGCATCGAACTGCCAAAAGATCTGCCGCAACTCGCGCCCGAAGAACTTGTGCTCACGAACGCCGCAATTGGACCAGCGGGCGTGAGTGGGCGTCTCGAAGCTAAGTACACGCCTCAGTTCGACGCCGAAAAAAAACAGTTCACTGGTCAGGGTAGTGGCGAACTCGGCAGTGTCCCGTTCGCCTTTGCTTCCATGACTATCGAACTTCGCGACAACGATCTGGTTGAAGCCGATCTTGCGGGCCAGCTATTGCTGCCGTTTTTTGAAAAGCCGACCGACGTGGCGATCGCGCTGCACGCCGACGGTTCATTGGCGATCAATGTCGGCGGCACAACGCCACTCGCGACCATCGAGCGTAAGGATCTGTTGCGCCTGTCTGTCGCGCGTATCGGGTTCGAAGTGGTACAGGGAAAACTCGTCGTGCATATCGGCGGCACAGTCACGCTTCTCATCGGCGGTGCAGAGTGGCCAACGTTTCGCGCTGACGACATTACGATCAACTCTAAAGGCGAAATCGCGGTGCATGGCGTGGGATTCGAGTTGAAGAACGGCAAGCCTCTCGATCTTGGTTCCGCACCGGCAGGAGCCGGGCTGCTTCCGGGCATCACGATAGACAAGCTCGACGTCTCAGGCAATCCGCTGGATGCGGGCCTGGTTGTAGATGCACAACTGTCCACAACCATCAATGCAGGACCATTCACCGCAACCTTGAAGGAGATCGGCCTTCACGGTCGTTTGATTGCCAAATTCTCCGGATCTGGTCCATCTATCACCGACCGCGACTTCAAGCACCCTAACACCATCGGCATCAGCGTGGACGCCAGCACGGTCAAAGGTGGCGGACTGATTGGTCGCACCAGCGATGCGCAGAAGGAAGAATACAGCGGCATCATCGACCTCGAGATTGCGGAGAGGATCTCGGTCAAAGGTATCGCGCTGTTGACCACGAGAAGCGCTGAAGCTGGTCAGAGTTATTCGTTCGTTGTCATCATCTTCGTCGAAGGCTTCACCCCGATTCAGCTCGGCTTTGGTTTCGCCTTGACCGGCATTGGCGGACTGCTGGGCGTCAATCGCACCTTCGACGAAGAGGCCTTGCGCGCCGGGCTCAAGTCACACGCCCTCGACAGCGTCATGTTCCCCGCCGATCCGGTACGTAACGCGTCCCAGATTCTCAGCAACATCAGCCGTCTCTTTCCACCTGCTTCAGGCCACTACCTGTTTGGCCCCATGGTCCAGATCGCCTGGGGCGCAGCCGCTCTGATCACTGCCGATGTGGCCCTCGTGCTCGAGTTTGGCGCCAGAACCCGGCTGCTCATCCTCGCCCAGGTGCGCTCCATTCTGCCTTCGCCCGAGCGTGAACTGGTGCGCTTGCAGATGGACGCCGTCGGCGTCATCGACTTCGATCAGAGCACCGCCGCACTCGACGCCACCCTGCACGATTCGCGGCTGCTGAACAAGTTTACGCTCACCGGCGACATGGCCATGCGCATGAAGTGGGCCTCGTCGCCAAACTTCGCCCTCGCCGTCGGTGGCCTCCATCCCGCTTTCAATCCGCCCCCTAACTTTCCCAAGCTGGAACGTATCGCCATCAATCTTTCTTCCGGTGACAACCCGCGCCTCCGTTGTGAAGCCTACTTCGCGCTCACGGCCAACACCGTGCAGTTTGGCGCCCGCGCTGAACTCTACGCTTCCGCCGCTGGTTTCAGCATTCATGGTGACATTGGTTATGACGTGCTGATTCAGTTTGATCCCTTCTCCTTCCTGGCTGAGTTTCACGCTCAACTGCAACTCAAGCGCGGCTCGACCAGTTTGTTCAAGGTGGAGCTGAAAGGTTCACTCGCCGGACCACGGCCCTTGCACATCAAAGGCAAAGCTACCTTCTCGATTCTCTGGTGGGATGTCTCCGTCAGCGTTGACAAGGTGCTGGTCGAAGGCGAGCGACCGCCGTTGCCCGCTCCCATCGACGTGCTGCCACGCTTGCAGGAAGCACTCGCCAATCCGGCTAACTGGACCACCAACCTGCCGCCGCAACAGCGACCCTTAGTCGGGTTGCGTGCGGATGCCACCGTCGTCGCCGACGTGCTGCTTCATCCGCTCGGCACCTTGACCATCAAACAGGGAGTGGTGCCGCTCAATATCGACATCTCCCGCTTTGGACCGGCGGCGCCCGCCGGTGCCCGTCGCTTCAGCATCAGCAGTATCAATCTCGCTGGCAGCGATCAGCACTTTGATTCCTTCCCGGACTTCTTCGCCCCCGCCCAGTTCTTTGAGCTCAGTGACGACGAAAAACTCTCGCGCCCTTCGTTTGAGTCGCTGGACGCGGGCATCACCTTTGGGTCCGCCGACATTGCCTTGACTAGCCAGGCAGCTGATTGGCTGGAAGTGAAGTCCATCGAGTTTGAGACCTGGCTGATTGACGACGACAGCAAGGTGGCACATCGCAGTCCGGCCGAACTACCGCCGCCGCCCGATCCGCAGCAGCCACCGCCGCCCAAAATCTTTTACCAACTGCGGCACGAGTTGTTGCTGAAGCAGGCGCAGTTTGGCGCCGCCGGCAGCAGCGACATTCGTCGCAGTGGCAAAGCGAAATATCGTGTCACCACTGCCGGCAAGTATCAGGTGACTAAAGAAGGTTGGAGCATTGTCGCCACCGATGATCTCTCAACCGTGCGCCAGCCCAGCACTTACTCTCAAGCCGAACAAGCACTACGCGATATGAAAGAGAAGACTCCCGAGCGAGCCGCACGCTTGCAGATCCTTCGGCTCTCCGAGTTAAGCAAATGAGTTCTGAGTTCAGCCTGAGCTTGCACTAGAACGACCGCTTGAAAAAACTTCATTGCCGCGACAAGAATGCGGTGATAGTATCTGCGCCCTTCCCCCTCAACTGCCCCTGATGTCTGCAAGCTGGCAAGGTTATGGCTGTCGATATCCACTGGTTCCTCCCCATCCCCACCTCAGGCACGTTTAGCCAGCGCTGGCCGTACGGACCGGGAACACCTTTCCATCCTGATCTCGGGATTGAAATCGACGGCACGTACCGAACGCAGCCCGCGATCGCTCCGGTTAAGGGAACACTGATCGTCCTTCCCGATCTAACTCTAAACAAAACATGCAGCGTATTGCTGTTACCGCACGAGGACGTCACTAAGGCACTTGTGGCCGACGGCATTGGCGAAGTCGTCTTTTATCTTCGCACTCTCGATCTCGACGACCTGGTGAAGCGATTCAAGGCTAGTGCCCTCGCCAAGCGGCCGCGCGGCGTTACAGAAGATAAGCAGCTTGCAAACCTCAAGGCCGGTAAGTTGCCGTTACTTGTCGAAAGCGGCCACGACATCGCGCTGGTGGCACCGGAAACGCCCGGACAAGCGAAGGGGTTAGTTCAATTTGAGGTGATCTTTGCGCCACGACGTGGGTCCTACGTTGGAATTGCGCGCGCAATCGTTTATGCAAAGCGGTTGATCGACCCCGCAAATCGTTATCGCCGGTTCGATCCGATGTCATTTTATTACCGCGTCAAGAGCGGCTCCGGGCAAACGAGGATCGCGACTGCCCATGCGACACACCCGTTCTGGACCAACTCCACACTTACGCTGCGCGGTTTGATCGAACTGCGCAACGAATACGATCGGCCATTCGCAACCTCGATCAATGTCACCGTTAAGCCTGCGACGAGCACTAGCGTCACGTTGCAGGATGCGAACTGGGCGCATCATGAGGTCGCTGGTCCAACAACGACGGGGATCGTTGACATCGACCTGGAGAAGCCGTCCTGGCGATTGAGCCGCTTACCGACGAGCAAAACGTCGCTTAAAACGCACACGAATCAGTCAAAGGTACCTTTTCATTTCGCTGTGCAGAGCATCTACATGACGCCATCCCCGAACGTGGATTCATGGTTTATACCGAACGATCCGCCGCTCACATTCTTCACTGAGAGTAACAAGGTGCAACCGCTCGTGGATGGCATCGCGGCGTTCAAGGCAATGGTGCCCTACCTTCAACGCGTCCGTCAGACGGAGCAGATTGCCTGGCTGGCGGGCTGGTGGGGAGAGCACGACTTCGAGCTGATTGAGAAAGACGCATCGACGACTTTGATCGAGATGGCCAAGGCGATGGACGCGGCGCACGCGGAGTTTCGCGTGATCCTCTGGGATCAGGCCGTACGGAAAATCAACAAGAAGACGATAACTGCGGTGAACGCGTTGCCGAACAAACACGCGTTGGGAATTCTCGACAATCAGACCAGGCCCTTCGGATCGCACCACCAGAAATTCCTGGTGGTCTTTCTCAGCGGCAAAGATTGCGTCGCATTCTGCGGCGGTATCGACGTCAATCCAAACCGCATCGACGATCCCAGGCACCAGCTGAAGTGGGCATATCACGACACACATGCGCAGTTGGAAGGACCGGTTGTGCAGGATTTCATGCGTCTCTACGCCGAGCGCTGGAACGATCACAAAGACGTCATCCAGGATCCGAGTAAGCAGATCAAGTCGACAAACGTCGTCATAAACGATACCGACAACGATTGTTTCGTGCAGGTCACTCGTACCATGCCGAAAGGAACACACAACTCGGTAAACCAGGGAATCCAGGGTAGTTTCAAGGCAGTACGACGTGCGGTCCAACGCGCGCAGCACTACATCTACATTGAAGATCAATATCTCGTTCCCTACTGGGGACACGTCCCGTTCGATCCGACAGTGGATT
>DASYPN010000107.1:0-2495 GCA_036006625.1 Pyrinomonadaceae bacterium
TGACTGAGAGAGTGATAGTCATGTCCACCGACGCATTACCAGCTTGCCTGCTACCAATCCCGCGCGGGCCAAACGCGATACGTAATCCGCCGTGAGGTTCACGACGCGTGCGGCATCGCGCGACCTGACGTAGGTCACGCCATCGATGACGACCGTGCGAGAAGACATGCGAGAGTGACGACAACACTGCATTATTCGCAGTTTCTTCGTCGCCTCTAAGTGTACCATCCGCCGACCCAGCCTACGGGGCAGCTGTGGACACCGTACCGGTCCCTAGAAGATGAAAAAGAATCCGGCGAGGACCATGGCGAGCGTGCCTAGCATGACGATGACGATGCGTTGTCGCCACCGCCAGTTCATCGCAGTGGCGCTTAAGCGTCCTCGCTGTCCAAAGGTAGGTGCTCTTTTTCCCAGAGCTCGGCGACCATGTTCGCAAACTCATCTTCGCGCACAGCGTCGTCCACAAGGTCCTCTTCGACTATTGCGGGCCTTCGCCACATCAGTCCATTGTAGCACTGAATGAGGGACCGGAGGTTCGCCATGTCAGGAGCACGCTGCTCGTTTTGCGACAAAGGCTCTGCGGAAGTCATCATGCTGATCCAGGGGACTGCAGGCGCCTACATCTGCGATGAGTGCGCTGAGCTGTGCGTTGAGGTCGTCCGAGATGTCCGTCGTCAGGTGCTTTACGACAGTTTGAGGTTTTCTCGAAGGGAGGCTCTGGCTCGGTTGAAGTTTCAGCTTAGGCGGCTTTTTTGCGGTGCTGCAATCGTCTCTTTCTGATGGTTTCTCGTTTGATCCTTTCGCGTTGAAGCAGGATGGTTTGGCCGCGTCCGAAGTAGACGTCGGCCGGTGTCAGGTTCTGCAGGCTTTCGTGGTAGCGCCGGTGATTGTAGTGATCGACGAAGCGACCGATGTGCGCTTCGAGGTCGCCCGGTAGGTAGTAGTTTTCGAGCAGGATGCGGTTCTTGAGCGTCTGGTGCCAACGCTCGATCTTGCCTTGGGTTTGGGGATGGCAGGGTGCTCCGCGCACGTGATCCATGCTTGCATCCTCGAGCCACTTTGCTAGGTCGCCGGAGACGTAGCTGGAGCCGTTGTCGCTGAGCAGGCGTGGTTTGTGCACGACGCGCGCCGAACAGCACCCTGATGCCGTCAGCGCCATCTGCAGCGTGTCGGTGACGTCATCGGCCCGCATGGTCGTGCACAGCTTCCAGGCGATGATGTAGCGCGAGAAGTCATCGAGGATGGTGGAGAGATAGAACCAGCCCCAGCCAATCACCTTGAGATAGGTGAAGTCGGTCTGCCAGAGCTGGTTGGGGGCTGTTGTCTTGTCCTTGAACTCGTCGGCCGCCTTGATGACGACGAAGGCTGGACTGGTGATCAGATCGTGGGCCTTGAGCAGGCGATAGACGGAAGATTCCGAGACAAAGTAACCTTCTGCATCGGTGAAGCGGGTGGCCAACTCGCGCGGTGACAGCTCCGGCACCTCCAACGCCATGTCGAGGATGCGCTCGCGTACAGCATCGGGGATGCGGTTCCAGACGCGATCTGGCCGCGACGACTTATCTTCGAGCGTCTCAGGTCCGCCGGCACGATACCGGTCGTACCAGCGGTAGAACGTCGATGGGCGGATGCCCAATATCTCCAGGGTTCGTCGGGCCGGCAGATGCGACTGCTCGACCAGGCGGATGATCTCGAGCTTCTCGGAGCCGGGGAGTCTCATGCTTCGTCTCCCCCATCCGCGATCATGCTTTTTTTGAGCAAGCGCAGTTCCAGCGCCTGCTCGGCGACAACCTCTTTCAGGTCCTGGGCCTGGCGTTTGAGATCCTTCACCTCATCGCTGGTTGCGGCTCGCGCGGTATCGCCGGCGAGGCGCCGCTTGCCCGCTTCGAGGAACTCTTTCGACCAGCTGTAGTAGAGGCCCTCGGCAATGCCTTCACGGCGGCAGAGTTCGGCGATCGAGTACTCGCCGCGTAGGCCATCCAGGACGATGCGGATCTTCTCTTCGGCCGAGTAACGCTTGCGCGTCGCCCGGCGGATGCCCTTGACCATCTCTTCAGACGACAGGGCGTTGGAGTTGGATTTCTGTCTCATCTTCGCTCCTTGGGGGCTACGATGAGCCAGAAATCCTCCCTTCCTCAAGCCGCTAAATCTGTCTCACGGGTGCTGATGTCGGACACCCATAACGGTTTTTAGTTGGTGTCCTCCGTGCACTCCCAACGATGCAGGACAACGGATAACTCACCAGCTTATTCCCCTAGCGAGTATTAGCGTTATGGCCGATCCCCACGTCCTCACAGGCTTGATCGCGAAGGCGCGCAGATATCAAACTGAGACACTACCTCGGGTAGTGTCTCAGTTTGAAATTTGAACCCTGCCAAAGACTGTGCAGAAGCGAAAGGCAAAGAAGCGCAATCGCTAGCGACCGATGGTAATCCAAGGTCCGACATTGCCCGTCAGCACCAACCCGGCAATGAGCGCCATGACCACGAGCGGTT
>DASYPN010000108.1:0-3474 GCA_036006625.1 Pyrinomonadaceae bacterium
CTCGCGCCGCGCCTGTGTTTGATCGTTATCTTCGATAAACGGTATCGACATAAAAGTGGCGATTATACAGACATCCGTCAAATCCTGTAATCTTTGACCAATGATCGAAAAGATTTTGAGCCCGGAGCAGATGCTTCGGGAACGCGAACGTCTGCGCGCTGCAGGCAAGCGTCTCGTTTTTACGAACGGCGTGTTTGACCTTTTGCACGTGGGACACGTGCGCTATTTGGAGCAGGCGCGCGCGCTCGGCGACTATCTCCTGGTCGCTATAAATAGCGATCGGACAGTGCGAGAGTTGAAAGGTCCTGACAGGCCGGTCTTCGATCAGGCGGAACGCGCTGAGATACTCGCGGCGCTGCGTTGTGTCGATTATGTAACCGTCTTCGACAACATCTCGCCGCGAAGTTTGATCGAGGAACTGCTACCGGACATGCTCGTGAAGGGCGGTGATTATCAGCTCGATCAGATACATGGACGCGAAGAAGTCGAGGCAGCCGGAGGCAATGTAATCTCGTTGCCGTTTGTCGAAGGTGCTTCCACCACGCAGCTAATCGAAAGAATGAAGAAAGACTGATGTTGCTCCGACAGATCACAGAAACGCGCGAATACCAGAAACTGCTCGCCGAGCTGCGAGCTAATGCGCGTGTGATCTCGATTAGCGGTCTCGTCGCCGGCGCTGCGCGTGCGCTCGCAGTCGCTGCGCTTCAACGCGAAACGGGCAAGACGTTTGCAGTCGTATCGGAGTCCACTCGCGAACTCGAATCGTGGGAGCGCGATCTGCGATTCTGGTATTCCGCACTCTCTGGACAAGACGCAGACGACGAGATTCTCGTCCTTCCCGCTTCGGAAACAGATCCATACGCCGGCACATCGCCGCACGCGCAAACACTCGAGCGACGAGCACTCGCTCTCTGGCGCCTGCAACAACAATCAGCGAAATTCGTCCTGCTAACGGCGCGTGCACTTGCACGCAAAACAGTAACTCCCGAAGCGATGGCTAAATCGGGAGCTGTCTTGCGACGCGACGAAGATTACTCACCTGAAGCACTCGTCGAGAAATTAATGGCCACGGGTTACATGCGTGAAGATCCTGTCGGCGCTGTCGGCGAGTTTTCAATGCGCGGCGGCATCGTCGACGTCTGGCCGCCAGGAAGAGACGCGCCGGTGCGCCTCGAATTTTTTGGCGACACAGTTGATTCGGTTCGTGAATTCGATCCTGAGAATCAACTCTCGACGGCGCAACTGAAGTCGGTCGAAGTGCCGCCCATGCACGAGTACGCGGTGACGGCGCTCGATTTCCAACTCTGGAGCGAGGCAGCGCGGGAACGCTGGAACGACGATCGTTACGATCGCTCGCTTCGCGATCGCACTGCATTTGCAGACGAAGGGGAAGCATTTACCGGTTGGGAATGGCTGATTCCGATTATCAAAGACTGCACCTCGACCGTGTTCGACTATCTCGGCGATGCGGTGTTGGTGATCGACGAGCCGGGCGGCATCGAGTCGTACCTGAGCGAGTTTTACGAGAACCTTTCGGATCGTTACCGCCAGATCGACGAAGCTGACGACATCGCACTCACGCCCGAAGAACTCTTCCTCACCGCTGAAGAGTTGCGACAGATTATTCCCACACGCCAGCGCGTTGAGTTGCGCACGCTCGGTCGCACTGCAGTCGAAACAGATTTTGAGCTTTCACTCGAAGCTGAGGCGCCGAAAGTCCAACTCGGCCGGGCACGCGGCACACGCCAGCCTCTTTTCCTGTTTCCAGTGGTTGAGAATGCGCTCGAAATGGAGTGGCAGGCACAATCCACGCTGCGTTACCACGGCCGCATTGCCGATCTCGCAACTGAAGTGACGCGCGCCATTGAAGACGGAAAGACGACGCTGTTCGTAATGCCGAGTCTCGGCGTGGCCGAAAGAATTGTCGAGATCCTCAACGAATACAAGATCGCGACTCGCCTGGCGTTTACCACCGAGAGCTCTGCGAGTTATCAACCTGTGGTCGTAACTGTCGGCCGTATCAGCGGCGGTTTCGAACTGCCGCAATCGCGACTCATCATCCATGTCGAAGCAGACGTGTTTGACGAAACTGCCGATACAGTTGAACGCAGTCCTGCCGGCACGGAACGTTCGCAAAAGACCGAGAAGAAAAAACGCAAATCAAAGACGGCTGCTTTCCTTTCCGACTTTCGCGATCTGAAAGCCGGGGATTTCGTGGTCCACATCGACCACGGCGTCGCACGCTTCGGTGGTTTGCAAACACTCGACCTTGGCCCACGCACTGGCGAGTTCATGCTGCTCTTTTACGCCGACGAGGCGAAGCTCTACGTTCCCGTCGAACGTCTCGACCTCGTGCAGCGTTACTCGAGCGCCGAAGGCCATCAACCACAACTCGATCGACTCGGCGGCCTCGGCTGGCAGAAGACAAAGGCCAAAGCGAAACGCGCGATGCGCGACATGGCCGACGAGCTCCTGCGTCTATATGCGGAACGGAAACTCGTCGGCGGTTATGCATTCGCCGCCGACACACCGTGGCAGCAGGAGTTTGAAGACGGATTTGCTTTTGTTCTCACTCCGGATCAGGAAACCGCGATCGAAGACGTGAAGAAAGACATGGAAGAGCCGGTGCCGATGGACCGTCTGCTGTGTGGCGACGTCGGCTATGGCAAGACGGAAGTGGCAATGCGCGCGGCGTTCAAGTCAGTGATGGAAGGAAAGCAGGCCGCGATTTTAACGCCGACGACAGTGCTTGCGTATCAACACTACGACACGTTTCGCAATCGCTTTGCTCCGTTTCCGGTGAAGGTTGAATTGTTATCGCGTTTCCGTTCGTCGAAAGAACAGAAGGAAGTGGTGAAACGCATTGAGAACGGCGAGGTCGATGTGATCATCGGTACGCATCGGATTCTTTCAAAGGACGTATCGTTCAAGGATCTCGGTCTCGTTGTGGTTGACGAAGAACAGCGTTTCGGAGTCGCGCACAAAGAACGTCTCAAACATCTCAAGAAGAAAGTAGACGTGCTGACGCTTTCGGCAACGCCCATTCCGCGCACGCTCAACATGTCGTTGAGCGGCATGCGCGATATGTCGCTCATCGAAACTCCGCCACGAGATCGACTCGCGATTCAGACTCAAGTGGTCCAGTTCTCCGAGAGTGTGATCAAGTCTGCAATCGATCTCGAACTGTCGCGCGGCGGCCAGGTGTTCTTCATACACAATCGGGTCGAGACGATCGAGACGATCGCGGCGCTCGTAAAACGTCTGGTCCCGCAGGCGCGCCTCGCGGTGGGGCACGGCCAGATGAACGAGAAGGAGATGGAGCGGGTGATGCTCGACTTCATCGACTACAAATATGACGTTCTGGTTGCAACCACCATCATCGAGAACGGCATAGACATCCCGCGCGCAAACACCATCATCATAAATCGCGCCGATCACTACGGTCTTTCTCAGCTTTATCAATTACGCGGGCGT